>JAZQZU010000022.1:0-2616 GCA_045634165.1 Acutalibacteraceae bacterium | reverse complement strand
AAAAAAATCTCAAGGGTTTTTTCTTTAATCGTTGTTTAATTTTCAAGGTTCGTTCGCCCTCTCTTGAAGTTCCCCTCTCAAGAGTGCCTTAAGATAATATCACAATCATCTCGCTTTGTCAACATCTTTTTTAACTTTTTTTCGCAATCTTTTCCACCCTCCCGGGTGTTGCGATTTCTTGTATCATAAGATGTTCGCTCAAGAGTGTCTCTATTGAGCTCCTTCGCGGCGCTCAGGTCTTTCGTCTGAGTGCTCGGGTATTATACTAAACGATTTCCGAAAAGTCAACACTTTTTTAAAAGTTTTTTTATTATTTTTTAGAATTTTTTTCGAGTCACAAGATGTAGTGTTTTACCATATTTTACACCACAATTTTGATGTTCAAAACTTTGTATAAATAATGTATAAACTCTAAAAAACCGAAAAACCTATTACTAAACACAAACACGAGGTGACTTTTATGATTAAAGCAAAGTATAGTAATCTTACTGATTTTTTACATTCAAAGACACTCAGGACAATATGTATTATTCTTTGTATTACTATTATAACTTGTACTGTAGGCGTTATAAAAGCGAACGAAGTTAATATGGAATCTACGGAGGTTCTTTCAAAATTAGGTTCACGCGGTGACGAAGTTCGTCGTATCCAGACAAAGCTTCGCTCCCTTGGTTTCTTTAACGGTAGTATTGATGGTATATACGGTGTTAAAACTCAAAGCGCTGTAAGACAGTTTCAAAAATCTGTGGGAATAACTGCAGACGGTATCGCAGGAAAGAAAACTCTTTTATATTTAGGTCTTGGCGAATCCACTTCTGTTTCTTCAGGAGGTTATAGTTCTTCCGACGTGTATTTATTAGCGAAGGTTATTGCTGCTGAGGCCCGTGGCGAAAGTTATATTGGTCAGGTAGCTGTCGGTGCAGTAGTTTTAAACCGGGTTGATTCATCTTCATTTCCTGATACGATTTCAGGGGTGGTTTATCAAAGAGGTGCTTTTTCCGCCGTTACTGACAGCAACTGGTCCATTAGTCCCGATGCATCTTCAAGAAAGGCGGCACAGGACGCTATAAACGGTTGGGACCCCTCGGGCGGTTCACTCTATTATTACAACCCCGCAAAAACGTCAAATAAATGGATACGCACACGACCCGTCGTAACCACCATAGGGGCCCACATTTTCTGCAAATGACACTATATATATAATAGTATAGCAAAAACCCTGTTTTAGACACTTGAAACAGGGTTTTAGTTTTCATTTTCTATATTCATTTGGCAAATTATTAAAAAAGTGTCTTTTTACAAAGCGTTATTACCACAAATTGACAAATTTGTGTCAATTCCCTTGATAAAATAAGTAATTTAGTGTATTATACAGTGGGGAAAATTGGTAGGCAAGATTCAAACAAATCACATTGCCTCCATTCACATATACATTCCTTAATAAAAAATAAAGGAGAACAGTAAAATGCAAAAGGTACAATTTACCGAAACCGTGTTGCGTGACGCTAACCAGTCTTTAATTGCAACACGTATGAAATTCAATGAATTTCAGCCCATCCTTTCAGAACTCGACAAAGCAGGTTACTACTCACTCGAGTGCTGGGGCGGCGCCACTTTCGACTCTTGTCTTCGTTACCTTAACGAAGATCCGTGGGAAAGACTCAGAAAAATCAAAAAAGCTTGTCCCAACACAAAACTCCAGATGCTCTTGAGAGGTCAGAACCTTTTAGGCTACCATCACTATCCCGATGACGTTGTTCGCATGTTCGTTAAAAAGAGTGTAGAAAACGGCATTGACATCATCAGAATATTTGACGCTCTTAACGACGTTAAAAATATCGAAGTTGCAGTTGACGAAACCGTTAAAAATGGTGCAATCGCTTCCGGTGCTATCTGTTACACCATAAGCCCCATCCACACACTCGCTTCTTACGTTGAACTTGCAAAGAATATGCAATCACTCGGTTGTCAGACAATTGCCATTAAAGATATGGCAGGTATTCTTAGCCCTGCAGAAGCATATAAGCTCGTTTCTTCACTCAAAGAGGCAGTTGACCTTCCCATCGTACTTCACACTCACTGCACAACAGGTCTTGGTTTTATGACTTGCCTTAAAGCTGTTGAAGCAGGTGTTGACGTACTTGACACTGCAATTTCTTCAATGTCAGGTGGTACTTCTCAGCCCGCAACAGAAACTCTTAACTACACTCTCCAGGAGTTAGGTTACGAAACAGGTCTTGACGGTAAAGTATTACAGGGCGTTGCAGATTTCTTCAAGCCCATCAGAGCAAAAGCTCTTGAAAGCGGTCTTCTCAACCCCACAGTTCTTACAACTGATACAAAAGCTCTTGATTATCAGGCTCCCGGCGGTATGCTTTCAAACGTTGTTGCGCAGCTTACTGCACAGGGCAAAATGGATAAATTTGACGAGGTTCTTCTTGAAAGTCCCAGAGTTCGTGAAGATTTAGGCTATCCTCCCCTTGTTACACCCATGAGGCAGATGGTTGGCGTTCAGGCTACTAACAACGTTCTTGCAGGCGAACGCTACAAAATGGTATCAAAAGAAGTTAAATCTTATCTTATGGGCGAATATGGTAATGCCCCCGGAAAAGTTAA
>JAZQZU010000021.1:0-15338 GCA_045634165.1 Acutalibacteraceae bacterium | reverse complement strand
CCCAAAAACCTTGATTTGCTCGCAAGAACAACTTATATTAACATCAATCCTAAATGGGTTGAAGCAGAAGTTAACAAAGTTGCTAAAAAAATCAACAAAGCATTGGCATAAGTTATGAATGAATTAAGTAGTTTATTTTTAAGTATCAAAAATGGTGAAACTCTGACTTTAGAAAAAGGCAGGGTTTACCACGTTTTTCAGGAAGATAGTTTTACTCTTGATGGATATTTTTGCTCCAATACCGCCAAGAAGGATGAAAACCCCACAGGAAAGCGCTTTACAGCGGTTTTCCTTAAAGATATGAAAGATATCGTCATAGAAGGTAACGGGGCTAAAATACTCGTTCACGGCAAAATGACACCTATTCTGCTCGACAGATGCGAAAACATAACAATTAAAAACCTTGAAATTGACTATGCACGTCCCACAATGAGCGAATTTACTGTTATTTCAGGTAAAAAAGATGAGTATGTCATAAAAATCAACGACGAATGCCTTTTTGAGATTGAAGAAAACACCTTATATTGGCTAGGTGAAAAGGACAAGAACGGTGACTATTATTGGCGTGATACTAATTCGGGTGCTAAAAGATATATAAAAAGATACGACCCTGAAACTAAATTAAGTTATGATTTTAACCGCGACGACCTTAATTTTGAAAAAATAGAGCAGATTAATGAAACTACCCTGAAGGTTACTTTGATTAATAAAAATATCAATATTCCAGTCGGCTCTGTTTTTCAATCAAGAACAATTACCCGTGACCAGACAGGCGGTTTAATTGAAAGATGTAAGAATATTAAGTTTGAAAATTTACGTGTTAAATTTATGCACGGACTTGGTATAGTTTCACAATATAGTGAGAATATTCAGTATCTTAAATGTGATTTAACACCCGCAAAAGGCAGAACTATTACAAGTACCGCCGATTTCTTTCAGTTTTCAGGTTGCAAGGGAGATATTATAATAGATAACTGTGTGGCTTGGGGTGCTCACGACGATTACGTCAACGTTCACGGCACACATTTAAGAATTGTAGAGGCAGATTACAACAAAAACAAAATCCTTGTACGATTTATGCACCCGGAAAGTTGGGGATTTCAGGCTTTTGAAAAGGGCGACACAATTGATTTTATAAAATGGGACAACCTTATCCCCTATTATAGTTTAGTTGTTACAGATTATATGAAAATCAACGACACGGATATTGAACTCACCCTTGATGGCAAACTCCCCCAAATCGAAATCAACAAAGACGTGGTTGAAAACGCAACCTACACGCCCAATTTGTACGTGCGTAATTGCAAATTCTCTCAGAATGCCGCAAGGGGCATCCTGTGCACTACCCGTGGCAAAGTAATCATTGAAAACAACACCTTCGAAAACCTTTGGGGTCCTGCCCTGTTAATTGAGGATGACTGCAACTTTTGGTTCGAATCAGGCTATACAACTGATATCACATTCAGAAATAATACAGTTATTAACTGCGATTATCACGTTACCTGGGAAGGCGCACCTGTAATAAGATATTCACCAAAGGTTCTGCGTGAAAAGATTGATACCTTTGTTCACGGCAAACTTACAGTTGAAAACAATGTGTTTAAAAATGCTACGTTGGCCAAACACAGGTTTCTGTTACAACATTTAAAAAAAGCGGTTATAAGAAACAACGCCTTCGACGGAGATTTTGAAACAGAGTGTTTTAATGTTTCGGATATTGAGTCTTACAATAACAAAACAACATAATAAACAAAGAAAACCGAGATTAACGTTTTAAACGCAAATCTCGGTTTTTAAATTAATTATGAGTGAGAATATCTTCTCTTACGGATAGTAATGAATCCTAAACCAAATATACTTGAAATTAAAACAAGCATCCACAAAGCGAAAGTGAATTCATCCCCTGTTTTAGGAACCATACTTTCGGTTTTATCATCATCTGTAACATAATCAGAATCGGAATTGTCCATGATACCCTCTTCGCTATCCGTTAACTCGTCGTCATCAGGTGTATTACCATCATCAGGTATATTACCGTCATCAGGTGTGTTACCATCTTCAGGTGTATTACCATCTTCAGGTGTGTTACCATCTTCAGGTGTATTACCGTCATCAGGTGTATTACCGTCATCAGGTGTGTTACCGTCATCAGGTGTGTTACCATCATCTGGTGTATTACCATCATCAGGTTTGCTATCTAAGGCAGGAATTTCCGCACCACTTTCAAGAAGAGCGCCACAGTCTTTACAATGAACGTCACCAGTATAACCGGGAGCTTCAGTAGTAGCAGGTTTGTAACCGATTACTTCAGTTTCACCTGTATGGTTGTTTTCATCAGCTGTACCATAAGGCTTATCACAAACTTCACACTTTGCAGGAGTATCACAATCTGCAGTACCACCTGTGTGTGTTGAAACATCTGTTTTGTCGCCACATTCACATTCATGCCAATGCTCGTCACTATTGCTTACCCATTCAGTACCGGGTATATGAACGTGAATCTGAGGAATTTCTTCACCTGTTCCAAGAAGTTCGCCACAGTCTTTACAGTGAATATCGCCTGTATAACCAGGTTCATCAGTAGTAGCAGGTTTGTAACCGATTACTTCAGTTTCACCTGTGTGATTGTTCGAATCAACTGTACCATAAGGCTTATCACAAACTTCACACTTTGCAAGATTATCGCAATCTGCAGTACCGCCTGTGTGGGTTGAAACATCGGTCTTATCTCCACACTCGCATTCGTGCCAGTGATTTTCACCATCAGTCACCCAATCAGTACCGGGTGTATGAACGTGAATCTGAGGAATGTCTTCACCTGATTCAAGAAGTTCACCACAGTCTTTACAATGAACGTCACCAGTATAACCAGGTGCTTCAGTAGTAGCAGGTTTGTAACCGATTACTTCAGTTTCACCTGTGTGGTTGTTTGAATCTACTGTACCATAAGGTTTATCGCAAACTTCGCACTTCGCAGGATTATCACAATCTGCAGTACCGCCTGTGTGGGTTGAAACATCGGTCTTATCTCCACACTCGCATTCGTGCCAGTGATTTTCACCATCAGTCACCCAATCAGTGTCGGGTGTATGCTCGTGTGCGTCTGTGGGATTAACTACAATCTTATATGCAAAGAAATGCTGCTGACCTGCTTTTTGAGGTTGCATAACAGTAAAGTAGAATACAATAACATCACCGTTATCCAATACCAAAGTATATCCCGTATCAGGAATTGCAGGTCCGTTATAAGCTTTAACCTCATTTACAAGTGTTTTACTTGCGCCCCAGATATATCTACCGTCAGAAAAATGCCATATTACAGTTTGCAGAGTTGAGTCAGCAATTGTACTATCAATTACATAACCGCCGTTACCATCTGGAACAAACAACTCATTAAAATGTTGGGTAAACAAGATTTTAAGATATTGTGAAATATCGGTACCATCAGTATTGCTTGTGGCAATATCAGTACCGGTCGCAGGGGTAAAATTATCACCATTGTAAGCACCGCTTAAGCTAGCGTCAATGCAAAAACCACGAAAACCGTCAGAGAATTCAACGTCACTAAAGCCGGATTCAACAGAAGTTACATCACCTGAAACTGCGCTAACATTAAACGATAAAGCAATAACCATTAATAATGTTAAAATAGCAGAAAATACCAAACTTGACTTTTTCATACGTTTACCTCCTCTCCCTAAAAATGCCTTGTTAATATTATAATTTAGAAAAAATAATTTGTCAAATAAGAAAGTCCCACTTCATTAAAAAGCGGGAACATTTCAATAACGAAAAACAATAGTGTGTATCATTATTCATCTAAATCTCTTTAGTCATAATCTCAGTAACGTCGCTTACGATATAATCAGCAAGTATTTTTATACTCGCAACAGCATTTTCCATAGCATAAGAACGAAACTCTGCTATCATATGAGTATCGTTTATATTATCGCCAACGGCAATTACATCATCATATGTAGCACCAACTATTTTTATAAGCTCATATATGCCGAAGGCTTTGTTTACTTTTTTAGGAACAATATCAATACAAGTGCCGTTTTGCAAAGGATTAAGGATTTCTGAGTATTTTTCGTTAATCTTAATAACTATTCTTGCAGCTTCTTCGTCAGTTTCAAGATACGTGCTTATCTGATTAAAATACTTAACCTCGGGCAAGTTATCCAAAATAAATTCATTCTCGCCACAATATTTTTCGTCACTTCGTATGGGAATAGGAATATCCTTATCAATATTCGCAAAAGTGCACCCCCATTTGAATAAATCTTCAATAAAGGGCTTAGCCAATGAACCATCACACCTGGTTTCTGTAATAACCTTGCCGTCTGCATCGCAAATTAAAGCACCGTTATTACAAATCAAAAAATCATATTCAAAAGGATGTTCATCCACACACTCTTTCAACGACGGGTAACCCCTACCACTAACTATACCGAATAAGTTACCATTTTTACGCCATTTTGAAACCATGGTTTTTTTATGCTCGGTAATCCCGTTGTGGTTAAAGGTACCATCGTAATCACTTGCAATAATTTTCATAATCAAAGAATGTCGTTAAAAAGGCTGAAGTTTGCTTTTTCGGCTTTAAGTTCACCAGCCTGAATCTTCTTAATAATTTCAACTATTCTGTCATTAATGGGTGTTGCAACACCGTATTTTTTACCGAAATCACACACAACACCGTTAATTGCATCAATCTCACAGGGTTTACCCTTTTTAATATCCTGAAGCATTGAGGGTTCGATATCTCTGTGCTTTTTCATAGCAATGGGAAGTAAAAGGCAACCGAATGCGCGTTTAATTGCATTTTTGTAGTAGAAAAGACCAACGATATTTTTACCCTGAACAGGTGCAAATTCAACGCCGGCAGCGTGACCTACATCAATGCATTCCTTCATACAACGGATTGCAACCTGTTTACCCGCTTTATCTTCGGACACGTCACCGAACACACCGCCAACTACTGTGCCAAGACCTGAGAATGTAGCGTTGATAAGGAGTTTAGACCAACGTGCACCCATAAGGTTTTCTTCTTCATGAACGGGACACATAAGTTCAAGTAAATCCTTAACCATTTTGAATTGTGCGTCTGTAATACCCTTCATTTTACCCATATGGAATGAAAGACTGTCTTTATCGCTTGTAAGTTCGCAAACACCGGGTTCAATAAGCGCTGCTCCCCATTCAACGGCATAACCCATTGTGTGATTTTCACCAATGATTTCGGCAATACCGGGCTCAGGAATACCATTCTGAAGTGTAACGATTACACCATCATCAGAAAGATAGTCTTTAAGAAATGTAACAACATCTTTATTAAATAACTGCTTTGTAAGAAGCACAATAACGTCATACTTACCTTCCATCATATCGGGTGTAATAGCCTTAACAGGAACTGTCATATCAACAGTACCGATAATTTTAGCACCCTTTTCATTTAATAAATCAACGTGAGCTTTGTTACGGTTAATAAGGTCAACCTCACCGCCGTTTTTTGTAATAAAAGCACCAAGAACGGTACCGAGTGAACCTGCACCGTAAATTGCATATCTACCCATAAAAATACCTCTTTTCAACAAATAATCTATTGTTTATTTTTTCACAACTATTATATAGTGTAAGAAATGAAAATACAAGTGAAATATAAAAAACAGTCACCGATTATACGTCGATGACTGTAAAAATATTATAATAAATCAATTAACAGTAACTGTACAATATGGGGACTGTTTTTGGAAAGTATAACTTGATGTACCATACAAAGAAATCTCGGCATAAACCGACGCGCTACCGCTTCCAACCGCTGTAATATTACCATTGCTATCTACTGTTGCAACACTTGTATCAGTTGAATGCCAGGTAATAGTGCATCCGGTGGCAGGAGTAATAGCAGAATTAGTGGCACTCTCACCTACGTTAAGAGTAACGCTCTTTTGTGAGATGTCGATATCAGGTTCAAGAACCTTTACGTAAAACTCAGTGTAAGCAAGGCAAATAGCATCGCTATTATCGGTATATTCCATATATATTCCATATTTATTACTTGCACTATATGCTTTTTCATTATAAATCTGCACGTAAGGTGTAATATCCTCAACCTCGCCGGTTGAAAAATATCCGGTTACTTCAAGACCCCTGAAGTCAAAAGTATCGCCCACATAATAAACCGTTTTAACAGGCATCTGTGTAACTTCAATTTTCATTATAAATTTGTTTGCATCGGGATTATAGTTTTCATCCTGTGTTAAACCCTGGTTATGGTCTTTATTGTTATTATGATCTTTATTAGGCGGTAGTCTGCCAGCATCCAAATCAGAATTATACTCACTTGCTATTTCTGAGTACTCATCAGTTACCACTAACTCAATATCAGGTTTTTTATTACCATCATTCTTATGAGGTTTTTTATCAACTTTATTGGTTTTATCAGCTTTGGTAATAGTAGTATTATCGCTGTTGTCGTCAGTGGTCATATCAATCTTATCCGAATTTGTTGTATTGTCATAATCTACCTTTGACTGTTCAGTTTCAGAAAGCAGAAGTGTATTATCTTTTTTATCACCTTTAAACACTCCTAATACCAACAAAGAAACCAAACTGAAACAACAAACAGGAACAAGAATACTAACAACTTTTTTTCTTTTTATCTTCTTATCTGCTATATAACTATCCCTACGTTCAAGCAGATTCTTTGTTATTTCTTCATAATTCTTCATAAACAAAGCCCTCCTTGTCCAGTTGTGATTTTAACGCGTCTTTTGCCCGGTATATCAGATTTTTCATTTGACGCACATTTTTCTTAAGAATTACAGAAGTTTCCGCACTCGTAAAACCTTCAAAATAAATTAGCCAAAGAACCTGAGCGTACTCGGGATTTATTTTTTTCATCGCTCTGTGAAGCTCGATTCCCTGTTCTTTCTTAATATATAATTCTTCAAGGTCATACTCATCCCTTAGATAGTTTTCAACCTCTTCAATAGCGATTTCCGTCTTATTTTTATTTTTTCTTAAATAATCAATCGCGACATTTCGCCCGATGGTATAAAGCCAGGTTTTAAAAGAGTGTTTTTCGGAAAATCTGGGTTTTTTCGTAATAATTTTGAAAAAAGTATCCTCCATCAGTTCCTCAGCAATATGTACGTTACCGACGAATCCATTAAGATAGAGAATTAAGCCATCTTTATAATCTCTTACAATTTCTGTTAAACCGTTATCATCACCATCAAGGAAACGGCGGTAGCTACTTGCACCGTTATCCATTGATTAACTCCTTTCTGAAAGGCACTTTTTTACCTTCCCATCTATTAAACGAATAAAAACACAAAAGGTCTCACAAGTTTTTATAATATTTTATAATATTTTTTTGAAATTTTCAAATAAAAAACTGAAAGTCAAATTTTACTCTGACTTTCAGATAAAATATAATAAATTTAGCAAACATTGGACTGTAATCAAACCACACAAGCAACGCGTTCTTTAAGAATTTTTTCACAAATCTCCAAATCTTCGGGAGTGTTAATACCTCGAAGGTCATTTCCGTCTTTTGTAAAGTAGGTTTCAACCTTCATGCCTTTCTTAACCATAAGTTCGGGCACTTCTGTGACGTAATATTCCTTCTGAACATTAGCGCAGCCAACCTCAGGCAGTACTTCGAAAAGAGCCTTACTGTTGAACACCATAACACCGGAAAATAGTTCTTCAATGGCGGCTTGTTCAGGAGTACAATCCTTACCTTCAACAATTCTGGAAAAACTACCCTTTTCATCACGTATTACACGCGCCCAAAGTTTTAATGATGGATTACCGGCGGTCATCAAGGTACAATCCGCACCACTTTCCCCGTGTTGTTGACACATAGCATCCATCTCTTCACGACGGAATAATGGCATATCACCGAAGGTAATAAGAACATTACCGTCAAAATTCTCAAACTCTTTAGCGCACTCCATAATAGCGTGTCCTGTACCAAGTTGTTGTTTCTGCTCAACATAACAAAAGTTATCGCCAAAGTGCTCCATAATTTTATCTTTTCCGTAACCAACAACTATGTAAATGTCATTATTATCAATAAACGATATGTTATCCAATACGTATTCTAACATCGGTCTGTTACCCAGCGAGAACATCGCTTTAGGCATATCACCACTGACTTTCTGAAGTCTGCTACCCTTTCCTGCTGCGGGTACAATTGCTCTAAAAGATTTCATTTTATACTCCATATCTAATATTACAAAACTGTGGCATTAAATCCTGAATCATCAAAGATTTTTTGCAGTATCTTTCTAATTTCCGGTAATTTAATCTCTATATCATCCAAAAGTTTAAACTGCGTACGTGCTCTGTCAAGATTCTGACCTGGATAATCAATGTGATAATATGTATCGCCGTTTATATGGTCCATTAAAAACCGTATACCATCCTCCGCCGTAATTATTAAGGCTGCAAAGGGTAATAACTCAAGCTCTTCTTTTGTCAGAAATTCGCCACAGGATTCAAGATAACCACGTGCATAGGCTTCATAAAGTTCCAGATTACACGAAACCTTGCTAAGGTCTTTTTCATCATCCTTAGCATTATTTGTGCCAATTCTCATACTGTCGCCAAAATCATACAAAGGCGAAGATGGCATAACGGTATCAAGATCGATAATAGCAACCGGGAGATTAGTTTTTTTATCAAAAAGGATGTTATTTAAGTTGCAATCGTTGTGACATATTCGTGTAGGTATTATTCCATTCTCAAGAGCTTCGGTAATTTTACCGAACAAAGCAGTACGCTTACGGATAAATGCAATTTCGTCAGCAACATCCTTGACTCTATCTTCGGGGTCACAAGCAATTGAATTTTCCAAATCCAGATATCGACTCTTTGTGTTATGAAAATTAGGAATAACTTCTTTGATTTTCGTAGCTTCAACTGAGCTCATAGCTTTAATAAATCTACCAAACGAAACACCGGTATAGTAGAACACTTCTGTATTATGAGGAATATCAAGTGAATATACGTTATCAAAGTAGGTCATCATACGCCAAACATTATCCCCGTCTTTAAAATACAATTCACCGTCTTTTGTAGGACGAAGAGTCTGCACTGTTCCGCGTCTATGTTTGCCGGGCATATTAAGATATTTATATAAATGTGCGCTAGTTAACTGAAAATTATTCATCAATATATCAACATCCGGAAAGACATTGGTATTAATTCGTTGAAGAATATATTTATGGATATTATTATTCTCTGAAAAAGTTTCCACCTTATAAGTACGGTTGATATACCCTTTATTAATATGTTCAATATTTGTAATCTCACCTTGAATTACAAAGTGCTTTGCCACATCTTTTAAATGGTTCATTAACAATTTCTCCATCATACTAAAAGCCTTATCATTTCAATATATTATAACTCACTTGATGTTTTTTTGCAATACGTCGAAACGCACAATTCATAAACACAAAGCCGGGTCCAAAAGGCCCCGGCAATTTTATCAGAAGTGCCAATCGATAAATTCTCTGAATATCATAACAATCTGATTTATGAAGTTAGTGAACTCAAGGTTAAAGTACGAAATAATGTAGGGTTCGCTGAAATCCCAATCCTCTTCCTTAATTACAAGATCCTCATTATCAACAAAGTAACCCGGTTCAAGGAAAGCTTTAGTTTTCATTTTAGCGTTTAGAATATTCCTGCAAGCTTCACGCATTGCAGTGCCAAAGCCAATTGGGTCTGCATAATACTGCATTTCAATTGCCGCAACGTGAGATGGCATATTAAGGAACCATACACCGGTAAGCATTGTATCGTTACCATTATAAATAGCAAGAACCGGGCTCATATATCCATTACCAACAAAGTTATTGGAGTAGTCAGAAACAACATATCCTTCATATCCCCACTCTGTGCGAAGCAAGTCTTTCAAAAGTTCTGAGCTTGCACCGCACCAGTCTGTGCCAATTCGGTTGTAAGCAGACATAATACCGTGGCAAGCAGACTCTTTAACCGGGATTTCAAACGCTTTAAGATAAATTTCACGCATTGTCTGTTCATCAGCCCAAGTGAAAATGCCTGCACGTTGCGACTCCTGGTCGTTCATAACAAAGTGCTTAATAGTAGTAACAAGACCTTGACCCCATGCACCATTTATAATTTCGGTACCCATTGTACCTGAAAGAACAGGGTCTTCGGAGAAATACTCAAAGTTTCTGCCACCCATGGGGTTTCTGTGAATATTAACACCAGGCGCATACCAGATATCAGTACCAATACTCCTCGCCTCAATGCCTACACTGTCACCCATTCTATTTGCAAGGTCTTTGTTCCAAGTACATGCAATTGCAGTAGCGCAAGGATAAGCAGTACCACTATCCGTATAAGCAATACCATGAGCACCTTTTATACTCGAGGGACCATCATTATCCCAGGTCTGAGGAACTCCGAGTCTTTCAATTCCGTGTGTCTGATAACCACCGCGAGCAACAAGATTTGTCATTTCTTCAAGGGTGAGCTGGTCAAGGAATGGATCCATAAGCTCTTCGTTTTCATAAACATCTTGAAGAGTGACAACACCTGTGCTATGTTTTACACCCATTTTAGGTGCCGTACCCTCTTTTGTAGGTTCGGGATATTTATCGGCTTTCTTGATTGCATCGCTTTTAACGAGTTGCCTTGCAGCAGGATAGGTTGCAACCGCATCTGATCTTGAAAGCACAGTAAATCCAGAGTATGCGTCATCAAACAGATTTTTAATTTCGTTACCTGAAACACTATCAGTTTTCATCAAAACGTCTTCATCAATAGTAAACGTAAATGAATCAATATGCTCGCGAGCGTTTTCACCAAGAATAATCTGATAATCCCCCTTTTCAAGTACCCAAGCTTCATTATTAAATCTATCATAAGAAGCCATATCGCTCATGTCAAATTCAACAGTAACAATTTCGCTTTCGCCAGGTACGAGAAGGTTTGTTTTATCAAAACCGCCAAGATTAATTGCACTTTTTTCAATTTTACCGGTGTAAGGTGCACTGTAATAAATCTGTACAGTTTCCTTACCACTAACGTCACCTGTATTTGTAACCTTAACGTCAACACGAATTTTACCATTAGCAGTACTCGTTGATACAATTTCTTTTGTAAAAGTTGTATACGAAAGACCATATCCAAAGGGATACTGAACTTTATTCTTTGCAAATGTTTCAAAGTAACGATAACCTACGTAAATACCTTCCTGATACTCAACGTAGTATTCGCCACCATCATATTCGTAAGCACCAAAATTCTGTGTTGAGGGATGATCATAAATACTGTAAGCAATGGTATCTGCAAGTCTCCCTGAAGGATTGACCTCACCATTGAGCATCTGTCCAACCGCTCTCATACCAAATTCGCCGGGAATCCAGATGATGGCAGCTGCCTTTATACTCTCGTATTCATCAAGGAATCCCATTTCCATAACGTTACCGATGTTAAAAAGCACAATAACGTCCGAGAATGTCGAGGCAACCTTATCAACCATTGCTCTTTCAGTTTCACTTAAACTGAGTATTTCAGGGGTAAGGTCAGTATTTTCAGCACTTGTTCTGCCGATAACAATAATAGCCGTATCAGAAAAAGATTTTGCGCGTGCCATTACGTCTTCTGTGAGTTTATCAGGACTCATTTCATTAAGTGAGCTTTTTGTAAGCAAAAGTTGAAGAAGATTATTGAAAACTGTACTTCCTGTTTTAAGAATTTCATCAGAACTACAGTATTCATCATAGAGCTCCATAAGTTCTCTATTATAATTGATACCTGCTTCATCCAGAGCCTCATAAAAATATACAGGGTCGTGAGTGGTAATAGCACCTGAGCCTGCACCACCTAAAAGAGGAACAACGGATGCCGCACCAAAAACATTAACATTTTTACCTGCAAGAGGTAAAGCATTATCTTCATTTTTAAGAAGAACTATACCCTCTTGCTCAATATCAACAGCAACCTGACTTGACATTGCAACAACCTCATCGGGTATATTTCCGCTGACTGCAAATGCAGGAACCATCATACAAGTAAAAAGTAATGCAAAAGCAAGTATCACCGCAATTAACTTTTTATGTTTTTTCATTTAGCTATCTCCCCTTTTTAGATTTATATCTATAATTGAACTATAACAAAACTTTTCTCAATTATCAACATATTTTTGCAACATAAACAAAATTATTATGCAGTTTATTGTTTTTTTGATACTTTACACAAACAACAAAATAAAAAAGACTACTGATTTTTTATAATCAGTAGTCTTTAAATTTAATTCTAATTATTCCCACTCGATTGTGCCTATCGGCTTCGGTGTAAGGTCGTAGAGAACACGGTTGATGCCTTCAACTTCATTTGTAATACGATTTGTAATCTTATGAAGAAGTGAGTAAGGAATTTCTTCAATTGTAGCGCTCATTGCGTCAGTTGTGTTAACTGCACGGATGATTGCGGGCCAACCTTCATAACGTTCTTCGTTTCTAACACCGACGCTCTTAACATCAGGGATAGCAATAAAATAGTGCCAAACCTTAGCTGCAAGACCGTTTATATCAAACTCTTCGCGAAGAATTGCGTCTGCTTCTCTTAAAGCCTCAAGTCTGTCACGAGTAATTGCACCAAGGCAACGAACACCAAGACCGGGACCGGGGAACGGCTGACGATAAACCATTGCATGGGGAAGACCAAGTGCTTCACCAACAACTCTAACCTCGTCTTTGAAAAGTAATTTAACAGGCTCAACAAGTAAGAATTTAAGGTCTTCGGGAAGTCCACCAACGTTATGATGTGCTTTAACGGCTTTTTTACCCTCTGCCTGCTTAATGCTTTCAAGAATATCGGGATAAATCGTTCCTTGAGCCAAGAATTCAACGCCATCAAGTTTTCTTGCCTCATCAGCAAAAACTTCAATAAACTCTTTACCGATTATTTTACGCTTAGTTTCAGGATCAGAAACATCAGCAAGTTTATCAAGGAAGCGGTCAGTTGCGTCAACATAGATAAGGTTTGCATCAAGTTCTTTACCGAAAATTTCAACAACCTGTTCACTCTCGCCTTTTCTCATAAGACCGTGGTTAACATGAACACAAACAAGCTGCTTGCCGATTGCCTTAATAAGAAGTGCAGCAACAACAGAAGAATCAACACCTCCGGAAAGAGCAAGAAGTACTTTTTTGTCGCCTACTTGTTTGCGAATTTCATCAACTTGTTCAGCAATGAATGCCTCTGCAAGTTCAACTGTTGTAATTCTTTGCATATCATCGGGTCTTTTAATAATTTCCATAACAGTTAAACCTCCTGTGAATTATCAGTCTGTATAGTTGTCGAAGTAACCCTGAACGAGGATAATGGGTGTACCCTTATCACCTGAACCACTTGTAAGGTCACAAAGTGAACCGATAAGATCTGTAAGCTGTCTGGGAGTAGTACCCTGAGAAGCCATATTACCTACAAGGTTACCGGATTTTGCTTTGATACTGTTGGAAATTGCTTCTTTAAGTTCAGCACCGGAAAGACCTTTGAAATCATTGTCTGCAAGATATTTTAATTTAAGTTCATTGGGTGTACCAATAAGTCCATCGGTATGAGCGGGAGAAACTACGGGGTCAGCAAGCTCCCAGATTTTACCCTGAGGGTCTTTGAATGCACCGTCGCCGTAAACCATTACTTCAATGTGCTTACCTGTTCTTGCAAGGAACTCAGCCTGAATATCCTTAACAAGGTCGTTGCATTCTCTGGGGAAAAGCTTAATTGTATCCTCAGTTGATTTATTTGAACCAAGAAGACCATAAGCTTCGTTGCAACCACTACCGTTAACAGGTGCATTAAGAATATCATCAAGACCGCAAACAACCTTAGCACCTGCGGCTTTAAGAATACGCTTAGTTCTTGCTCTTGTGTGAATATCACAAGTAAGAACGCAGTCGGTATAATCAAGAATTGTTTTAGCCTGGTTAGCAAAAACAATCTCAACCTCTGCCCCTGCTTCTTTTATTATTTCAGAATAGTAAGCAACGTAGTCAACGCCTGTGAATTCGTGTTTATTCTCACCGAAAAGCTCTCTGTACTTTTCAAGAGAAAGTACGTCTGAATAAGGATTTATACCCGCATCATCAAGCTGGTCGTAAGTTAAAAGTGAGTTACCTACCTCGTCACTGGGATAGCTGAGCATAAGAACTATCTTTTTAGCGCCCATTGCAATACCTTTAAGGCAAATTGCAAAACGATTTCGTGACAAAATGGGGAAAATAACACCAACTGTTTCACCGCCGAGTTTAGATTTAACATCTGCGGCAATATCTTCAACTTTAGCGTAGTTACCCTGAGCTCTTGCAACGATGGACTCTGTAAGAGCAACAACGTCACGGTCTCTGAGTGCGAAGCCTTCGCTTTCGGCAGCTTCAATTACGCTTGTTACAGCAATATCAACAAGGTTATCGCCCTCTCTAATAATGGGACAACGAATACCGCGTGAAACTGTACCTACTTTTCTTTCCATAATAATCTCACCACTTTATATAGTTTACCAAATTTGGATGTATATACTTATAAAAAAGTATAGAGCGACTTTCAATGAAAGTCGCCCTCATTTGAAATCTTATTTCATCATGCTGGCAACTTCGTCAGCAAAATTGTCTTCTCTTTTTTCAAGACCTTCACCTTTTACAAGACGAACAAAATCAACAACCTTGATATCTGCACCTGTTGTCTTTGCAACGTTAGCAACGTAACCTGCTACAGTACCATCAAAGAGGTCGGAACGAACGAATGTCTGTTCGAGGAGACAGATTTCTTTAATCTGTTTCTTAATACGGCCTTCAACTGCACCAGCGAAGATTTTATTATTGATATATTCATCTTTACCTGCAACTGCAAGAGATGCAAGAGTAGCAACAGCTTCTTTTGAAAGGAAGTTGAAGAGATAGGGACTCTTCTGGTTCTCTTCATAAGCTGCAAGATCTTCATCACTGAAGAGCTTTTCATCGCAAGCTTTCTGGAAAAGAGCGCTAAGGATGGGCTTGGGAAGAGATTCAGGCTTATTGAGTGAGCTATCAATTGTGATGCTTCTCATCTTTGCAAGCTCATCATCAGAAATAGATTCTTTAGCAAGATATTCAGGGCTCATAGCTGCGATCTGCATAGCGATGTTTTTACCCATTGCAACGAATTCTGCTTTATCTTCAAGGTTTGTTTCGAACTTAACAGCAACACCAACTGCGCCGCCACCGTGAATGTATGTTACAACGTCACCCTCAACGATTTCGAAACGACGAAGCTTAAGGTTTTCACCAATAACGAGGATAAGGTCG
>JAZQZU010000020.1:0-12453 GCA_045634165.1 Acutalibacteraceae bacterium | reverse complement strand
ACGCAAAAGCTCCTGTGACTCACGGACAGTTAATACCCTTGAGCAAATCTCCTGACCTGTCCAGAACATTCTGACATCCGAGGGTATACCCTTGCCAAATTTTGAAACATAGTATCCGTTTTCGTCACCGCTGTACTGAGTAGGACAAACGGTAAGTTTTATTTCACTATCAATATTTTTAAGTGCATTATACGTATCATTTACAAGTTTAATATGAGCATCAACTATACCCTCGAAAGCATTTGCATCTTCCTCGTACTGAAATTCCCACGGAATATCATCAAGCAAAAGACCAAAACCCTTTACACCCATATCATAAATACTTCTGAACTTACTGATAAGTAAATCAAAATCCTCCTGAGAAGTGTATTTATAACTGAGACCAGGACCCACGCACCAATTAAAATCAAGGAAATTTGCCTTTGCTTCATTAAAGAGCATTCTGAGATTTTCATATTCTTCCTCGGGGTATGTATCACGCCATTTTTCACGGTGATAAATATCATCTTTGGGAGCGTAAAAATATGTGTTCATTCCGTATTTTGCCATAAGGCGCATTACGGAAACTCGAGCATCATTTGCCCAGGTTTTACCATAAAAGCCCTCAATATAACCACGGGTTGCGAACAAGGGATAATCCTCACAAGAGCCTGTTTTGAGTTCATTTTTATTAATCAATTTACAGATAGTGTTAAGAGCCCTGAAAACACCTTTTTCACTTGATGCTGTGATTGTTGCCTTAGCTTCGGACACATCTATAATATATTTTTCGTCGGTAATTTTAGAAATCTCCTCAATATAGGTAGTTTTTCTTGTGTCGGCAATTTTAACTTCAACCGTAAAATCACCATTTGTATCTATGTTATTATCCGCAAAAATTCTTTGAGCAAGTTCAATGCACTCACCTGAAATTTTAACAGATTTAACCGCCACTTTTTCACCGTTCAAATTATTGTTTCTGATTACAGGATATATCATAAATGCTTAATTTCCTTTTTATATTTTTCGAGTAATTTATTGTTAATTTCGTCACCGCCGTCAATGTTGGCGCTTGCAAAATGCTCGGGCACGAAACCATCCGCAACGCACATTTCAACACATTCGGCAACTATGGAATTCAGAATAAGTGCACCTGTTACGGTGGAAGTGGGGCAAACCTTACCCGAAACACCGTCTATTTCAACACAGGCATCACCAACGCAACCGAAATTGTCGAGGGTTATATCCGCAATTTCGCAAAGCCTTTTGCCGCTTTTATGTCGGGATGCACCACTCATAGTATGATTAAGATTTGTAAGGGCTATAACGGTTACGCCGCGCTCTTTACAAATAAGAGCCATATCCACAATAACACCGTTTCTGCCCGAATTTGAAATAATAACAATTACATCGTCTTTTTTTATGCCGTACTCGTCAAAAAGACTCTCTGCAAGTCCTTCCTGACGCTCTATTTCGGTACTGTATGATGCAGATTCGTGCAACATAAGGGGTTCGTTTAAAATGGGTTGGATTTTAACAAGTCCCCCTGCCCTGTAAAATAGTTCCTCCGCAAGCATATGGGAGTGACCCGTACCAAAAAGATAGATATTGTTATCATTTTTAAGAGCCTTTTTAAAAACCTCAGCAGTTTTCAATATACTGTCTGCACCCTCAGTTTTTATTTTTTCAACAATGCTCTGTACGTTTTCAATGTATTCTAAATATTTGCTCATATTTTCATCGCCAACTTTAATGCACCTTCGTCAGGTGGTAGTGTGAGTAACTCTGCTTTTACAGATGGATATTTCTCTTTCAATGTTTTAATAAAACAATCTCTGAATAAACTGTTATTCTGAAAAACTCCTCCGTAAAGATACAGAATTTCGCAAGATTTCATTTCGCAGAGAAGTGAATAAACAGTCCTCAGAAGTTTATTGCACTCATTTTTAATTATATCGGTTGAAACCGTGTCCCCTTTTTCCGCTTCAAGAGAAACACATTTTGCAAAATCGGCTATAATGTCTTTTGTTGTGTTTTCGTTATAAATAACATCAATTATTTTTCGGAGGTCATCGTTTTTAAAAAAACACTGAGCAGATTTAACCAAAGGAGAATTAAAATCATTTTCATCAAAGAGGTTTACCGCTTCCTTTAAACCCTCAACGGCAATTGAGTAAGCGGAGCCACCGTCACCTAAAATGTGACCCCAACCACCTTTGGTGTAAATATTGTTATTTTCGTCAATGCCTGTTACCATTGAACCTGTACCACAGATAACAACACCTCGTGAAACGGAGCAATCGCCCGAAAAAAGGGCAACGTAGGTATCACTGTCCATAGTAATATTTTCACTCCTGATTACACCGCCACAAAGGGTGGTTGTGGTGTCTTCATCCGCTCTGTTGTCCAGGGCAGAGCAACCTATAAAAGCATTTTTAAAGGTTACTTCACCTATGTTTTTATAAATATCAGTCATAATTTCCGAAAGGTTTTTACGTGCAGTTTCCATACCGACGGAGTAAAAATTAATAGTTTTACCCTCTACTTTACATACCAAAGCACCATTTTTATCGCAGACACTGGCGGTTGTACGTGTACCACCACCATCGATACCGAGATAATACTTCATAAAAACCCTCCTTTTGTTAGTTTCTGTTTATTTCTTTTGCTAATTTTAAAAAGCCATTCATAACGGATGAGCCTGTTTTATAACCCAAAGAAACAAGCTCGTGATAATGATTGTGCGGGTCACCCATTGTGTAATCGTTGTCGGGTACAATATAGCCCACCGCGTCATTAGCAAGACCAAAAACAATTGTATCCTTACCAAATATTTCGCAGAGTGGCGGAATACCGAAATCAGTATGGGTAACTGAGCCTTTGGCAAAAAGTGAGTCACCGCCCACTAACAAATCGCAACAGAATTCACCTGGCACCATTGCAATTTTAATATCACTACCAAGCTCCATATAGCCGATTTCAGACCATACCGCAAATTGGTTTTTATCTTCCGTGAAAACGTTGAAGTTAGCAAGCTTAAGCTTACCCACTGCAACCATAAGATTATTCTTAACGGGAATTTTAACTTCTTTTATTCTAATATTGAGAATGGGAGAAACTTTTGTTTCTTCTACAGGCTCCCAATTCTCACACCATAATGTGTACTTGCCGCCGTTTCTCTTTGAGAGCGCAGTTTCTTTTTCAATTTCCTGCTCGTCATAGAGAAGTTTATCTTTTTTAACTTCATCAAGCGATTTTGTTAGAGCCAGAGTAATTTTACCGATTTCACGACCGAAACGGACGGATAACTCGTATCTGTGGTTAAGTTTTAATCCGTCGCTAGAATTGTCGCAGGACATATAGATGGCGCAAATAGCACCGTTAAAGAACATAAAATTATATCCCGCTTTGTTTATCACTTCGCCCATATAATACACGTATTCACCAGAAAGACGACGACCTGAACCCTTTTCACCTTTTACGGCTAAACCTGCCACATCGGGATGAGCGGGAAGATTGACTATTATTGTGGGAGTTTTGCTTTTATCATCGGGCGTAAAGGTGAGCCTTGTAATATCTGTAACCAAACCTGTTGCCGAGGGTCTGTTTTTGTTTACAAAGTAAGCCTCGGTAATATCCTTTTGAGCAAAGGTCATCTCCCCCGTGGTCATATCTTTAACCGCTTTTATAAGAGCATCGCTTACTCGGTCATACAAAAGGCGCATATACTGTTCATCTGCACCTTTTTCAAGTTCACCTCTACCGAGATATTTTCTTTTCAAATTTCTTAAAAGTTTCGAAGGAAATTCAGTCCAAAGACCTTGTGTATCAATGCAACTGTGGGCGTGGGTTGAAAAAACATTGACGGAAGCAATTTTCACATCAGGGAAAACTTTTTCTGCTTTTTCTTTGAATGTTTTTCTTATTTCTCGTATATCTGCATTTGCAATACCTATGCAGTCAATGGTACAAAAAAGCGATACACCCCTACCCGAGCCGTCATCAAGTGCTACGGCACGACCCATCATATTATCAACCACCTCTTCAACAAGGTTTTTGAACTTGTTGTCGGGCACCATATATCCGCCCATATAGTAAGGGCGTTTTTGGTAGTCCGAGGGGGTTAATATTACATCTGCAAATCCAAGAGACCATTTGGAACTATCGGAACATTCATACAAAAATTCGGATGTTCCCTCGTAGAAATTATCAGTAACGAAAGTCTTATCCGACAAAATCTCGTCATCCGATTTTATGGAATGGGCAAAAGCCTTTAACGCACCATTTATGGTTTTATCAAGGAGTTTTACCTTTTTTTCTTTTTCCAAAAAAAGCACCGAAAAGGGAGAGTAACTCTCCCTTCTCCTTTCAAAATCTTATTTTACTCGGCTCATAATATCCGCAACATTTTCAGCAATTGTTTCGTTAGTAAGATAGCCGAGGGAGTTTGTTTCGTGATAATGACGTCTGTCAAATACGTCCCTACCCTGTTCAATATAAGCCTGTGTTTCGTGAAGAATGAAATCGTTGGGAGTTACGCAATAACCTGTCATATCGTTGGTTACACAGTATACAAGTAGGTCCTTGTCACCAACAATGTCAATAATCGGTGTGGGGTTGATTTCAGTACCCTTACCTGTTGCAGAAAGCTCTGCAGGTGCAGCACCACCGTAAATAACTTCGGGGAAGGGCTCGCCGGGAAGAAGTAAAATCTGCTGTGTACCAAGCTTTATGTAAGCCATTTCGGTGAGAAGTGCAAGACCCAAATCACCCTTATCGCAAGGGTAACGCTGTGATGAACAAGCGTTGATAGTTGCCATAAGTGCAAGAAGACCGTTATCAACAGGAGAATAATACTTCTGTTGAAGAACTGTAATTTCAACGGGCATCTCCTTGTCATTGTCAATACCGAGTGCGGCTTTACCGAGTGTAAGACCCTCAAGACGTGTTCTTTCCTGCTTATCTTCGCAGAAGTCACCGGGATCAACGGCACCTATAGCACCTACACCGTAAAGTACGTTAACTGTTTTTTCGTCGTTGATATATTTTCTTACCCAATAGGGATAGTCTGCGCCACATTCACGGTTGTCACCGCCAAGGGTATTGGGATGTGCCGCATAGTTAAGGAACCAGGTTTCAGTTGAACCATCCTCGGGAACAAAGCGTGTTCTTGTAAGAACATCGTGTAATGCATTGGGTTCACGTTTGCAGAACTGTGCTTCGGGAACGCTTACGGTACCGATATAAAGCTTACCGGGTTTGCGGTTTTCATAAGCTTCAATTGCAACTTCCTTAAGGGACTTAAGAAGAAGCTCCATATACTCAGGGTCTTTACCGCTCTGGAGTTTCATAAGCTGACCCCAGTAGCCGACTGTATCAAAACCTGCGTGGGTGTGAGTACAGGATACGAATACACCTGCACATTTACTTTCTTCGATTAAATCCTTAAGTTCGTCACGAACAAGGTTAAGTTCAAAGTTTGTAAGACCGATGATGTCGGCGCTTATATGAATATAACCACCGTTATCATCCGCACCAACCCACATTGCGCTAACTGTAATGGGGTCGTGAACGCTTTCAATAACATGACCCATACCGTGACCTGCAATCCAGTATGTTTTAGCCTTAATATCCTCGGGCATAACCTCACGCATTGCATAACCGCAAACATAACTATTGCCCTTGATTACTGTGGGCTCAGGTCTGGGAAGTGCCTCAGCCTTGATGCCCTTTCTGATCATCTTTTTGGAACTCATTTTACCAATTTTTCTAACGGCTTTTGCCGCAATTTCGTTAAAACCCATATTTGTATACTCCTTTACGAGAATATAATATTTCTTCAATATATTATTTTAACAATAATACCATAATATGTCAATTAAACAACTGACCAAATACCGAGTACATAAATTGTTGAAAGTATATATTAATAAAGAAAAAACGCCTGTTTCCCACTTAAGAGAAACAGGTGTTTTAAGTTATTTCAAGAAATTAATAATTTTCTTTTCTTACTTCAAAGTAAGCCTGAGGATGCTTACATACGGGGCAAACCTCGGGTGCTTTTTTACCCATTACAAGGTGACCGCAGTTACGGCACTCCCACATAGTTTCCTCAGCTTTTTCAAACACTGCCTGCATTTCAACATTATTGAGAAGTGCTCTGTAACGTTCCTCGTGTGATTTTTCGATTTCGGCAACCATACGGAAACGCTTTGCAATTTCTGTAAAGCCCTCTGCTTCTGCTTCGTCAGCAAAGGTAGCATACATATCTGTCCATTCGTAGTTTTCACCCTCTGCGGCAGAGAGAAGGTTGTCGGCAGTAGTACCAATACCCTGAAGCTCTTTGAACCACATTTTAGCGTGTTCTTTTTCGTTGTTTGCAGTCTGTTCAAAAATAGCGGCAATCTGCTGATAGCCCTCTTTTTTAGCAACAGATGCGAAATAGGTATATTTATTTCTTGCTTCGCTTTCGCCTGAGAATGCGGCACGAAGATTCTGTTCGGTTTTTGAGCCTTTAAGTTCCATAAATAATACATCCTTTCAATATTTATTATAAGAAATTATTCCCATAAAGGAGATAAATATACTATAAAATATTTTTTGGGGGTTGTCAATTTTATTTTGTACAGCCACTACACTTATTGACTTCTCAAATAAAATGTGTTACTATTTCAACATATTATGTTAACAAAGGAGATTTTTGTTATGGCAAAATTAAAAGATGTGGATAAAGCTGCAGAAAATAAGGGCTCTGTCCTCGTTACAATTTGGCAGTTCGTTAAATTTATCGTTGTAAGCCTTCTTGCAATGATCGTTCAGTTCGTACTTCTTAACACTCTTCAGCTTATCCCCGCAATCAAAGACCTTTACACACAGCCCTTTGAATGGTGGTTCTTTATCTACCCCGTAGCTGTTGGTGGTCTTGGTTACTTCATCGTTAGTAACGTTGCTAACGTTGTAGCACAGATTGTTGCTTTCTTCGTAAACAAGGAAAAAACCTTCAACTCAGGCGCAAACGTTGCAATTGCACTTCCTATTTACATCGTTTTCACAATTGCACTTATCTTCTTCTCAGCTTGGCTCAACCCCACTCTTAAAGAAGTTTTTGTTGGTTTCGACTGGTGTAGTGAAGCACTTGCAAAGAACATCGCAACAATGATTTGCTCTGCAGTTCAGTTCTTCCTGTACTTCCCTGTTGATAAAATTCTTTTCCACAAGAAGAAAGAAGAAAAATAATTAAATACATAAAATTCACCGACTTGCAAAAGCAAGTCGGTTTTGTTTTGTCAGAAATTCATATTATTCCAACCCCAGTCGGAATAGCCCTTATATTTCACATATATCCTGTCGGGGGAAATACCAAGTTCGTTTTGAAGGATATTGCAAACTTCAATGGTCATAGCTTCGCTTCCTTCTTTTGAAACGGAACCTAAAAGCTCAACATCAACGATTGCGGTTTCTGCAGAATTATCGCCTTTAAACCATAGTTTAGCTCCATCTTCAATACCTACCATAAGCCAGGCTTCAGTTTTCCCGGGAAAACATTCAATAGCTTTGCCGAAAGCGGTTTTTAAAGCATCGCAATTTTCGGGTGTGAGATTTTTTGTTGTTTTCAAATTGATATAGGGCATAATACAACCTCCTTAAATTACACTAAAGATAACATAATAGTGAAAAGCACTACCTATTAAAACCACCACATGAAAAATCGGGTGGATTTTTTCATTTTTTCTGCCGAGTCGGACCAACAAGGCACCCAAAAGGTAGAAAGCGCAACCGATTACAACAAGAACAAAATCCTGTGTGTTAATCTGACCCAAAAGGGGTACCGCAACAAGAATCATAAGGGTACAACACGCAATGTAAGTCACCATTGTAAAAGCCTTTAATTTTTCAAAGAAAAACACCTTTGAAAAAAGACCAAAAATCGTGCAAGTCCACGCGAGGGTAAAGACAACAATACCATGGAGTTTACTGACTTCAAAAAGGGTTATAAGTGCGCAGGGCGTGGCTGTACCTGCAATAAGTAAGGGAATTGCCGAATGGTCAACTATCCTTGCAATTCGCTTTGCTTCACCGTTTTTCAGAAAATGATAGACGGTTGAAACGGTGTAAACCGTGCAAAGAGCCAAAGCATAGACCACGGCACTGAAAACGTGACGTGCTCCCTCTGCTTTAACAATAAGTAAAATACCACCCAAAAGACCCAACACAGCACCAAAGCCATGTGTCAGGTAATTGAGGGTATCGACCCCTCTTGAATATTCAATTAATTCAACATCTTTACCGACCATAATATCACCAACACGATAATATCACAGACTCGGGGTATTTTAAAGAGTTTTTTCGTTAATTTTTGTTATTTTCGAGCCACTTAAAAGCATTAAAAGCCAATAACGCACTACCGATTTTTAAAACAGTTTCATCAAAAGTCACCTTAGGGTGATGTTGGTGATACTTATAACCTTTTTCAGGCTCACCTGAAGCCAAAGCAACCATTATGGACGGCACCTGTTTACTGATATATGAAAAATCCTCAGAACCGCCCTTGTGAGTGTTTTCTGCACCGAAGCTTTCGGCATTTACTACCAGTTTGTCACCCAATAATTCCCTTGCATATTCCTCGGTGGATTTAACTAATTTTTCATCATTTACAAGTGTGGGACAACCACTACCAAAGGTGACACAAACCTTTGTCCTGAAAGCATTACCTGTACTCTCGGCAATTTCAGTAATGCGTTTTTTCATATTCTGCCGAAGCTTATCATCAAAAGCACGTAAAGTTCCCTGCAAAACTGCAGTATCAGCAATTACATTCCCTGCCGTACCTCCGTGAAAAGAACCTATTGTAATAACTCCTTCGTCGGTTACGCCCATTTCCCTCGCAGAAAACTCCTGCAAAGCTATTAAAATATGAGCCGCCGCAGTTATAGGATCTATGCCTAAATGGGGCGTTGAGCCGTGGCAACCCTTACCCTGAATATTAATAGTAAAATAGTCTGCCGCAGGTGCTCCAACTCCGGGTGCAGGTACAATAACCGTACCTGTTTTTAAGGGAAAACCAGCCATAACGTGAAGCATCATAGCTACATCAACATCGGGATTTTTGAGAATGCCGTTTTCTATCATATTATTGGCACCCGACAGAGTTTCCTCCGCAGGTTGGAACATCAACTTAACCCTACCCGAAAGTTCATTTTCAAATTGTTTAAGAATTTTAGCCGCACCCAAAAGCATAGCCGTGTGCATATCGTGACCACAGGCGTGCATTCTCCCCTCTTTACAAGAAAAATCCAAACCCGATTCCTCGTTTATAGGTAAAGCATCCATATCTGCACGAAGCAAAAAGGTTTTGCCTTGTTTTTCACCTATAACGGCACTCACACCACATTTACCGCAATCGGTATATTCGCACCCTATTTCCTGTAATTTTTCTTTTACAAAGGCGGTGGTTTCGGTTAAATCAAACTCTGTTTCCGCGTGAGCGTGTAGCCAACGGCGGTTTTCGGTAATTTCATTTTCAATGGATTCGGCAGTTTTTAAAAAGTCTTTTGCCGTCATATTTCAAACTCCCGAATTACAAATATCGTCTGATTTCCTGAGCAAGATGCTCTTCGAGATTTATAAGACGTTTACAAATATCCTTTGACTTTTCGTCAGCCGCCTTGTACTCATTAAGATACTTGTTAAGGGATTTTACACCCATATTACAACCATCCGTAATAAGGTCGGCAACAACCTTGTCGCTTTGCTCCATACCGAGCTTGATGTTCGTTTTCATCCAGGACATGCCCTTTGCAACGGGGTTTGGCTCTTTACCGGCGTCCTTATACTGAGCAAGAAGCATCTGAAGTTCAGTATCAAGCTTATAGTGTTCATCCTTGTTTTCAATAAGGAATTTTTTGAGCTTTTCGCTTTTAACATAATCAAGAACATCATCAATTGATTTAGTGCCCATTTTTACACCTGCATCACATTCGCGAAGCAGCCTGATTGTATCCTGTTGTACCAAAAAAATCATCCTTTCAAATTTATAAATTCATTATTCCCTGTTTTGACAATATTTATGTAAAGAAAAAGCATCGGACTCTGAACAAAAATCCGATGCATTACTATCTTTCAAATTTTAATATATCACTTACTTCACAATCTAAAGCATAACATAAGGCATCAAGCGTTTTTGTGTTAATTGCCTCGCCTTTTTTTCATTCTGTACAATGTATTTACAGAAAAACCTTGTTTAAAAATTAGGTTGTATTCAGTTATACCTTTTTTCAATAGTGTTTCATAAAAAAGGTTTATAAGATATCATTTTTACCACCGAACCAATGTTAACATACTTAACCTCTTGACTACACTCAACGTTCTGAGTATAATTATTGTATCCAAAATCAACATTTATATTTGTGCAGAAGGATGGTAATTATATGAACTCAGAGTTACATAAGCAACTTAAGGATATTTGCAAGGTGTTTAATGACCTTGAAAAATTCGACACTTCTCTGAACAACGTAGAGGAACACACACGGCAGTATTACAGAGAGTATGAAAAATTGAAAAAAAGAGGTTTCAGTGCTGCCACGGGAGTTGTATTGATAATCGTTTTCAGTGTAATATTGGCGGGAGCTATTTCTGTTGGATTTGGATGTTTTTGGCTCATAGTTGTAACAGCAAATGCAAACGATCTGTCTTCTGAACCATCAGGACTTTTTATGATACTGTTTTATTTGTCGATGTTATTACCTTTACTTATTCTTCCTATAGAAATACCTCTTGCAATTAAATTCTACCGAAAAACAGTATGCAAGAAAAAGAATGATAAACTTCAGGCAGAGGCTCAAAAATATTATGATGAAGTATTTATGCCCATAGCTGAGCAAGATGTTGAAAAATACAACGAGATAATTGATGCGAGAGATAAATATATTGAATATTGCAAACCCCTTTTAAACATAATTCCAAGTGACTATCTCAAATACCGTGCGGTTACTTTCTTTGAAGAAGTCGTTCGCACAGGCAGAGCAGACACGCTCAAAGAGGCTATGAACTTATACGAAGAACAAGTTCACCGTTGGAATCTTGAAGCACAAGGCGAAAGAATGATACAGCAACAGCATTATGATAACCTGATGATGCAAATACAACTCTGTGACATTGAAATCGCCCAAAGTAAAAACGCCACTACCCTCAGAAGCATTGAAAGTATGGAATTTTATAATACATTCTGCAGATAAAACAATGCATCGGACTTTGAAATTCACTTCTAGTCCGATGCATTTTATTATTTCGCTTTTAATTCTTTCTTTACTGTATTATACAGGTTTTTGTAGGCTACGTCCTTTTTCATTGCCACTTCGAGAGGCATATCAATTGGAGTTATAGCGTAAAATTCATCAATACCGTGTTCTCGCAAAACTTCCGCACCGTCGGAAACCGAACCCGCAAAAGCAATTACTTTTTTATTGTATTTCTTTGCGATTTTTGCAACACCAACGGGTGCTTTACCCATAGCAGTCTGTGCGTCAAGCCTACCCTCGCCCGTTACGACAACATCTGCATTTAAGATGTGTTTTTCAAATTCATTTTCCTGAAGTATAATACTTACACCCGATTTCAATTCACCGTTAAGAAAACTACGAAAAGCAAACCCGAGACCCCCTGCGGCACCTGTACCAGGATATTCGGAATCAGATTCAGGGAAAAGTTTTTTGGTAATATCCCCATAGTTTTCAAGCCACAAATCCATTTTTGTTATATCTTCATTGGTTGCACCCTTCTGAGGGGCAAAAACCGCACTGCAACCGAACTCACCGCAAAGAGGATTTGTAACGTCACAAGCCACACGAAATGAACAATTCTCAAGTTCGGGTATTACTTCAGTGGCTGATATACTTTTTAATTTCTCAAGTCCCTTAGCACCAAGGGGAATTTCATCGCCGTTTTCATCCAAAAACTTATAACCCAAAGCCGAGAGCATACCAGCGCCACCGTCGTTGGTAGCACTTCCGCCAATGCCGACTATAAATCTTCTGCAACCGCGATTAATTGCATCTTTTATGACCTCGCCCACGCCATAAGTTGTGGTTTTCAGAGGATTGCGTTTGTTTTCGGGTACAAGGGTCAGTCCCGCCGCAGAAGCCATCTCAACAACTGCCGTTTTTCCGTCGGGTAAAATGCAATATTTTGCATTCACTTTTTCCTGCAAAGGACCTGTAACCGAAACGTTAACTAAAGTACCGTCCAAGCCACTATACATAGCCTCAACAGTACCCTCGCCCCCATCGGCTAATGGTAAAACAACAACCTCTGAATTGTTATCAAAGTCAAGTATTGCATTTTTAACGGCATCACCCGCCTCTAAAGAAGTCAGGCTACCTTTAAAAGAATCAAGTGCAACAATGTAACGCATATTATCACCTACTACCTTTAAAGAGCATTATAGCATATGTAGTGAAACATTGCTACGCAATATGA
>JAZQZU010000019.1:0-21534 GCA_045634165.1 Acutalibacteraceae bacterium | reverse complement strand
GCTTCAATAAAGCCATAAATAAGTTCGGGACAATATGTAGAACCTGAACCAATGACGGTTACGCTGATTTCTTTCATTTATGTCAATCCTTTCAGTAATAATTTATCAGTCTTCAAGAAGCCAGTTTACACAACCTGTAACGGGAGCGCACTGGAGTTTGATGAAATTGAATTTTCTGCCTGTTTTTTCGGCAACAAGTTCTGCCATTCTGTCGGTATATTTGTATGAGGGAAGTTTTGTGTGAATTGAACCTGACAATACAACGTTGATAACTTCGCAATCGAAGTTCATAGCTTTTACGTGACCACAGATGTAATCCGCACCTCTCTGAGCCATTTCTTCAATAACAAGAAGTGCTGCTTCGTCGCCATTGTTAGCCGCATCAAAGAATGAAACGATAAGTTTTCTTAAGAATGCCTCGCCTTCGTCCTCGCTCTCTAAAACTGCGATGGAATCAAGGAGAGTTGCTCTGTCACAGATACCTGCTTTTTCCTTCATCAATTCTGTAATCATTGATTTACCCTTACCAAGGCAAATTTCATCATACATAATTCTGAAAGCCTGTGAGCCTACCCAGTGGCCGTTACCTTTATCACCTGAAAGAACGTCGAAACCGCCAATCTGGAGCATATTGCCGTCAGAGTCAAGGGAGTTACAGCAAGTACCTGTACCGCAGTTATAACCGATACCGCAACCGGCACCCACACCCGCTTTAATAACGATGAAACCGTCGTTATAAATACGGCAACCTGTGATACCTAACTTGTCAAGTTCTTCAACCATTGCGTCGTGCTGATAAGGATGGTCGATACCTGCAAGACCCATAAGGATACCGTCAACTTCGTCGAGTGTAATATTTGCTTTTTCTAAAAGACCCTTAACGCCACCTGCGATAATACCCGCAGCCTGAGGGAAAGAACCCTCCATATTTTCGTGGTTTGAACCTTCTGTTTCGTACTGTTCAACAATATTTTTGTTTTCGTCAAAAAGGGCAAATGCGGTTTTTGTTCCGCCGCCGTCAACACCTATATAGTATTTCATTCTGCATTCTCCTCACTTGTATCTTCGTAGAATTCTTCGCAAACTTCTTCAAGGCAATACATACCGCGTCTGATAGGTTCACGGTCAATCCATCTGCCGTTTGTGAAATCGGGAACAGGAACGGGTGCACCGCCCATTGCAACTGACTGCTCTGAAAGGCAGGTAATTGCCATCCATGTTGCAGTATCATAAACGTCGATATTTGCTTTTTCGCCTTCAAATACACTATCAACGAAGGATGAAAGGATAAGGTAGTCCATACCGCCGTGACCTGCTTTGATACCGCCTTTTTCATAAAGAACCCAAAGAGGATGCTCGTATTTTTCACGCCAGGGTTCAAATTCGTCCCATTCGTGAGTCCAACTCTGATGTTCTTTGTGAGTACCGTCAATATAAATTCTGCCCTTGCCATCCTCGGGTTCGGAATAGATCCCCTTAGTACCCTGAACCTCGTAGTCACGGGTGTAGGGTCTGGGAAGTGAACAGTCGTGTGTAAGTTTAATTGTTTCACCGTTAGCACATTTAATAATTGTTGTAACAATGTCACCACAGTTGAAGTTTGTGTTATAAAGGTCGTACTCTTCGCCCTTGTTGTCTTTAATCCACTGATGAAGACCACGGGCTTTACTTGCAACGGAGTTAACCGTAAGGAAGCGGTTACCTCTGTTAATGTTAAGAGCTTTAGCGATGGGACCTAACTGATGAGTGGGATAAACCTCACCGTTACGGTGAATGAAATTATAAAGTCTGCCGTGGATGTTTTCACGACCGAGGCAAATTTCATCACGCAAATCGTGACGATAACCACCTTCCATATGTACAATTTCACCGAAGATACCCTTACGAATCATATTGAATACTGCCATTTCATTTCTGCAGTAACAGCAGTTTTCAAGAAGCATGCAGATTTTACCTGTGCGCTGACTTGTTCTTACCATTTCCCAACATTCTTCGATAGAAGCGGCACCGCCAACCTCCATACCAACGTGAAGACCTGCATTCATAGCGTCAACTGCAATCATTGCGTGAGTAATCCATGTAGTTGCAATAACTACCGCATCCAAATCCTCGTTAGCAAACATTTCTTTATAATCAAGATAAGCGTGAACGGGGTAAGCTTTACCTGTACGCTCCTCAACAATTTCGATACCTCTTTCGGCTCTTTCGGGAATAAGGTCACAAACTGCAGGAACCTTTACGCCTTCAACCTGCAAAAGCAAGTCCAGCATACCTGAGCCTCTGCCACTTACACCAATAAAACCGATATTTGCTGATGTTTTTCTCATACTAAACACACCTTTAAAGTAAAAATTTACATACAAATTGATTTTAACACACATAACATTTGTTTTCAATACAAAAAGCAATAATTCCCTGTTGAAAATATCTTTTCAACAGGGAATTTAATGTTATTCTGTACGCAAAGCTTCTACAGGATCTTTCTTTGCTGCCATTCGTGAGGGAATAAGACCTGCAACAAGAGTAAGTGATACACTTATTATTACAAGTACCACACCGCCCGCAAAGGGAAGTGCCGCCGCAGCAGGAATATGAACCAGATATTTAAGGGCTAAGTTTATAGGAATTTCCAACAACAGGGTCGCCAGGATACCTATGATACCTGCTCCAAGACCAATTACGGCAGTCTCCGCATTAAATACTCGTGCAACATCTTTTTTGGATGCACCTATACTTCTGAGGATACCGATTTCCTTGGTTCTTTCAAGAACGGAAATGTAGGTAATAATACCAATCATTATGGACGAAACCACAAGAGAAATGGCCACGAAAGCCACAAGCACGTAAGTTACAACGTCAATAATCGTTGTAATACTGCTCATAAGCATTCCGATAAAGTCAGTTACTTTAATCTGTGCTTCTGCGTGTCCGTCATCAGCAACCTTCTGATTATAATAAGCCACCAATTCATTAAGTCGCTCTTTATCTTCAAAACTCTTGGGATAGAATGCAATGGACGATGGAGACTCAAAGGTTGAATAACCTAATTGTTGTAGTGTTCCTTCATAAGAACTCTTCGAGGCTAAGGTATCTACGTAAGCCTGTTTAAGAGCAAGTACCTGTTCATCGTTGAGGAAACCTTCCATAAGTTTCTTCTGCAGTTCACTCATATTGTCAAAGCCGAACATAGCACCCATATTGCTCATATCCACCTCTGCCATATCCATACCCTCCGCCATAGAAAGGAAGGGCTTGTAATCAAGGTAGTTATAGTCGATGATGCTCAAGTCAACGTCCGCAAGGTCAAAGTCATTAACAGTAAGAGTAGAGAACTCGTAACCTGTAATAACGTCCCTTGTATTATCTGCAAGCTGTTGCTTTACAACCTCGCGTTTACTTGTCTGATTAATGGCGAAGTCCATAAGTTCACGGGTATATCCGATCCCCCCCGTACCGATTGAAAGGGTGTTATTTTCGTCAGGTTTTAAAATACCTACGATTTTTATATCTTCACCATCTTCAACAAGTTGTTTTACATAATAATCGTTTTCACTGTTATCTCGCCAGAGACCTGTTTTTTCATCCTTAACGAAATAATCCGCACTTAAAACAAGTTTGAATTCCATATCAAGGATATCCTCGTACGAATACTCTGTAATAGATTCAGCTTCCAGAGTTTCACCACTCATAAGAGCCGCCATAACATCCTTTGTGAATTCTTCCTGGTCCTTAAGTCCGAGAGCGTAAACAACTAACTCATTAATCTGATTATTACCGTCCACAATAAGTACAACTTCGTTGTAATTCTCAGGCATTCTGCCGGCAATAACGTCGTACTGTGCTTCCATAAGTCTATCGTCACCGATAAGCTCCATCCACACACTGAAACTCTGTGTCATACTTGTCATTGATGAAGCCATACCCTCCATGCCTTCAGCCATGGGCATATTCTCCATCATCGTACTGGGATTAACCTTAATGACACCATCATCCGTATCTGCACGGTAGATATTAAGTTGTGTACTGTACCTGTACTGAACGTCGTTACAGCACTCGTCAAACTCTTTCTTGTTGTCTTCAATATACTTTTTGAAATTATCAAGGTTATTGGACGTAGACTCGGAAATAAAGGCGTTTACCATCTGCATAAAGGATTCGTTTACGTAGACCTTACCTTCTTCAAAATCCACACCACTTGCAGCTTCCGTGGTAATGCCGGTAAATGAACTCATTATACTTTCGAAGTCCATAGTCTGCTTTTCAACAGTCATAGGATACGACAGCAGCATATCCTCCTGAACACGGTCAATATATACCTGAATGCCATTTGAAAGAGCAAGAACAAGGGCGATACCAATAATACCGATACTGCCTGCAAAGGCAGTTAAGAAGGTTCTGCCCTTTTTAGTTCTGAGGTTATTTATACTGAGGGCTAATGCAGAACCAAAGGACATTGATTTTTTACCTTTGGCTTTGGCATTCTGAACTTTTATTTTCTGTTCTTCAATATCGTCCTCGGTGGGTTCATAGGGGTTTGTATCCCCTACAACTTGACCGTCAAGGCAACTGATAATACGGTTGGCATAATTTTCTGCAAGTTCAGGATTATGGGTAACCATAATAATGAGCTTTTCTTTTGCTATTTCTTTAAGAAGGTCCATTATCTGAACGCTTGTTTCACTGTCAAGAGCACCTGTAGGTTCATCCGCAAGGAGAATATCCGGGTCATTTATAAGTGCACGTGCAATTGCCACACGTTGCACCTGACCGCCCGACATCTGGTTGGGCTTTTTATAAATCTGTTGCTCAAGACCAACCTTTTTAAGTGCCTCAATAGCCCTTTGCTTACGTTCCTTTTTGGAAACACCCGAAAGAGTCAGGGCAAGTTCAACGTTCGAAAGAACCGTCTGGTGAGGAATAAGATTGTAGCTCTGGAAAACAAAACCTATTGAATGGTTACGGTAGGTATCCCAGTCACCATCATTAAAATATTTGGTGGATTTACCGTTAATAAGCAAATCACCGCTTGTGTATCTGTCAAGACCACCAACGATATTAAGCAAGGTAGTTTTACCGCAACCCGAGGGACCAAGGACCGCGACAAATTCATTTTCGCGGAAACTGATATCAATCCCCTTCAAAGCCCTTACGGTAGTATCGCCCGTAACGTAATCTTTAACTATATTTTTTAATACTAACAAATTTAACACCTCTCAGGAGTTAAGTTTACTGCTCTCAAAACTGTTTTTAAAAGTACAAACGCTTTCTGTTAGCGTAAATTATAATACCCACTACGGCACAAAGACCTAAATATCCGCACAGAACATACAACCATACGTAGTTCTTTTCGGCTTCTTTATAGATAATTGTGGGCGAATATTCTTCGTCTAAAACCAACTCCGCTTTAACACGTTCTTTGAAAAAAAGATTGAAAAGCCATTCAATAAGCTCATCTTCATTCATATTTTCAAACTGCTCCTTAAGAGATGCAGAGTAAGTTTCAAAGGATGCGTTATCCCCCATAGAACCCATTAAAAGATTCTCGTTACCGGGAAGTCGCATAGTTTTTGCAAGAACACGAAGAAGTGACATAAATACGTCGGTTTTATCTGCCACGATATAGGTATACTGGGTTTTCTGACCATTAATTACCTGCTTACTTGTTCTTGTTTCGGGGGCACCCATACCACTGAGGGTATTTATATCAAACTCAGCAAACTTCATACCCGTGCCCTCAAGCAAGGAGCCTAAAAGCTTATTTACATCAAGTTCGGATGTAAGTAATGACATACCCATATCCATATTCACATCATAAACGCCCGAAAGTTTGTTTGTAAAGTTCGTTATAGGAAGCAACAAGTTGCCTATACATTTCTCAAGAGAACCGCTATTGAGGAAGTAAATTATATTTGGTAATTTTTCCGTCAAAGTATCAACGGGTTTTTCGGCGATACTGTCCACCAAATCGAACACGGGGTCAAGGATATCCTTCATTACCCTGTCGGTGTCAGCAGTTTTCTTGTATTTCTCGTATGTTTTAATGTCGCCTGGGTCACAACCAAGAGCCTCTAACAAGGGGATAATTGCCGTATTATATCCATCTGCGCCTTTAATGGTGATACTGTTAAGCACTACCATATCTTCCTCGGCAAGAAGCACCCTCATTACAGGGTATAACGGTCTTAAAACTGCAGTAAGTGCACTTTGGAAACCTTTTCGTGAGCCCGTGTAAAAGCCCCAATTCACGTTATTCAATGAAACTTCCGACCAGGAATTTGCCTTTTTAAGTTCATTGACGGCTGATTTATATTCATATTCCGTAATGTGAGCCGCCACCCCTTTAGGAGAGGTATCAACACCTAATAGCATCAAGACTTCAGTAAGTCCGTTCTCTTCAAACCCACCGTAAATACCCGTCAACAAAGCATTTATATTTGCATTTGAATATACTGCGGATTTAAGGAGTGATTCCACATCCTTATAACTGCCACCTTCTTTTACGAAATCATCAAGAAGGTCATCCATTTGTGATAAAGCTCTTTCGTAATCCTTCTTCTGAAGGTTGGGGGTGTACTGAACATTAACTTTATTTACCGCGGGGTAAGTCATAGCCTCAGCGCCCTGGGGCTCTGCGGGACTAAAAAGAAGAATTATAGTACCCACAATAGTATCCGTATCTTTTGAAAGGATATTTTTCATAAAATCCTGTGTGGTATTATCTGCGGAAGCACCTGCCAACTGACCGAGCAAATCGGGGTTAAGCTTAAGGGTTTCAACAAACCATCGCATAACAACTACGTATGCTTTGCCCTGGTCTGAAATAAAGGTTGTGCCGTTATAACTACCGCACTTTGAAAGAACCGCCATATCAAGCTCGGCTAATTGAAATCCACCCATACCCGAGGTAAGAGTGCCTGTAATGGTTTCAAAATCGAAATTGAACATTTCCGTATCAAAAAGATTCAGTAACGCAGCAATCTCAAAAAGAGGATTGGATTTTATGGGAGCCATTAAGGACTCCATACATTTATCCATTTCACCGCTTTCTGAAAAATAAGCGAACGAAGGAAGTGAATCCGTAAGAGTTGCCATAGGAGCATCCATAGCTATTTCCAAAAATGAAAGTATGGGTAAAAGTATATTTTTCACCATACTGTTTTTGTCAGTTTTCGCCTCAGTGTGGAACTGTTGTGCGGAGATTATATCGGGACATTTCAAAGAATTTAACATAGGTACGACTGTATTTGTATAGCCGTCACCACCTTTAATTTTTACAAATGGTGCTATCTCCATAGTGCCCGAGCAAAGCAACATATACAAAACGTCGTTTAATGGTGAAAAAATCGCGCCGAAAGCCTCGGCAAAACCATTTTTATCGCTCACTCCCCAGTTGACACCCATAAGGTCAACCTCGCTCCAGGAGTTGTAGTTTTTTAATCTTTCACTGACTTCGGGGTATTGTGTGAGACCTTCTGCAACACTTTTCACAGAAGTATCAATACCCATCGCACTTAAATCAGTACCCTCCTGCTCAAAGGAAAGATACATCTGCACCATAAGGGACGAAAGAGTTTCGCTACTGTAAATCATAGGTTTAACAAGGGTGTGCAAATCACTACCCGTTAAAAGCGGAACTGCAGAATCAAGAAGTCTGTCCGTACCACCTACTGCCGCAAGTGCATCTTCCGCCGTTACACCATCGGGATAGTCTCCTTTAATCGCAACCGCTCCCACACTCAGAAAAGCGGAGGAAGCCAAAACAAGACACAGACACAAAACTATTAACTTTGTTAATTGCTTTTTCATATTTACCAACTCAATTTTAATTTATGTAGTACATATAATATAAAGACACTTATAGTTATAATTTTACGCTATAATTATACACTATAATTATATACGTTGTATAGACCCAAATGTTAAAAAAATGTTAAAAAAGCAAAATTTATAATCCAAGGAGATACCAGAATGAGAAAGCTTACTATATTAATATCTTTGTTATTGACAATATCATTATGCTCATCCTGTAAAGCCAATACCCACGGTGATACTCTTTATGGGTTTACCCAACGAATGAACCAATTATCTGATACATACGAGTTAAGAGAAAACGGTTATATTCTTGACCAAAAAAGCAGTACTTTAACACATTTTTATAAATTCGGTGAAAATGAAATATTATTACAATTTAAAGTGAATGATAAAAACAACTTAACCGAGATGAGTATAGTCTTTACGGAAATCCCTACCGAGGAAACCGAGGAATTTAATTTTATAAAAAACTGCATAAGTGCTTTTATTGATTCTAAAGAAACTGAGAAAGAAGTATTCTCGGAAAAATCCTTTTCGAAGTTATTAGAAGTTAAAAGTAATGAAACAATTGAAATAAAAAAAGGCGACACCCAATTGCTATTGGATGTCACCGAAATCGGAACTGTTATTACTGTTGTGAAAAATAATCTTTAAGTTTTTCTGAAAGAAGTCTCAGGGCATTACCACGGTGGCTTAAAGCATCCTTCTCCTCGGGTGTAAGCTCCGCAAAACTCTTGTCACCAACCATAAACAAGGGGTCGTAACCGAAACCGCCGTTACCTCGCTCTTCGAAACCGATATAACCCTTACATTCACCACGGGCTGATATAATATCGCCGTTAGGAAAAACGCAACAAACCACGGAAACGAAACGTGCCGTTCTTTCGGAAACTTCAACATCAGTAAGAAGTTTTAAAAGTTTCTGATTGTTTTTTGCATCGTTTCCATGCTCCCCTGCAAAACGTGCAGAATATACACCGGGAGCACCTACAAGGTAATCTACCGCAAGACCCGAATCATCTGCAACACAAGGCATACCGCTTTCGTTGCAACCACTCTGAGCTTTAAGAAGTGCATTTTCATAAAATGTTTCGCCTGTTTCGTCAACATCGGTAATCTCTATACCAAGTTGGTCGGCAGTTTTAACGTCAATACCAAGGGGAGAGAGAATGCGGTAAAGTTCATCCCGCTTTTTCATATTGTGGGTTGCTATTAAAAATTCCTTGCTCATCAACCAAACAACCTCCCGAAGAAACCTTTTTTCTTCTTAGGTTCTTCTTTTTCCTCTTTCTTTTCGGATGTTTCGAAAATTTCTTCCTCTACTTCCTCAACTACAGATGTTTCTTCAACTACTTCTTCTGCAATTTCTTCTGCAATTTCTTCTACAGTTTCTTCTGTAACTTCTTCCTGCTGAATTTCCGCCATTGCTTCAAATATTTCATTCATTGCCTCTGCAATTTCATTTTCTTCTGCAGAGGGTTCAACATCCTCTTTGATTTTGGAAAGGTCGATTTCATCCTCCACAAAATCCTCGGGAATATCCTCGAAAAGACCTTCGGCAAATGCCTTGGGGTTAAAGGGTTGTAAATCATCTATACCCTCGCCCACACCAATGAATTTAACAGGCACTTTAAGGTCATTTTTAATTGAAAGAACAACACCGCCACGGGCAGTACCATCAAGCTTTGTAAGAATGATACCTGTAATTTCCGCAATTTTTGCAAATTCACGAGCCTGATTAACTGCATTCTGACCTGTTGTTGCATCAAGTACTAACAATACTTCTCGGTCAGAATAAGGAAGTTCACGGTCAATAACACGGTAAATCTTACCTAATTCATCCATAAGGTTCTTTTTGTTGTGAAGTCTGCCTGCGGTATCACAAATGATAATTTCACTACCACGAGCTTTAGCGGCGGAAATTGTATCAAAAATAACTGCCGCAGGGTCCGCACCCTCTTTGTGTTTTACGATGTCAACACCTGCACGCTCAGCCCATACGTCAAGCTGATCAATAGCGGCAGCACGGAAAGTATCTGCCGCGGCAAGAATAACGCTTTTACCCTCCGCTTTATAACGTGCAGCAAGCTTACCGATAGTGGTAGTTTTACCAACACCGTTAACACCGATTACAAGAATAACTGAAGGAATGGTAATAAGGCCCATATCCTCGCCACCCTCAAGCATATCTGCAACTATATCCTTGATTTCGGTTTTAACATCCGCAGGATTTTTTATACCTTTTTTACGAACCACGTCATTAAGACGAAGTGTAATTTCCGAAGCGGTAGTAACACCAACGTCACCCATTACAAGGGCTTCTTCAAGCTCGTCAAAAAGCTCCTGGTCAATTGAAGTATAACTATCGAGAACGTTATCAATAGCACCCGATACGTTTTTTCTTGTTTTTCTTAATCCGAAGTTTATTTTTTTAAAAATACCCAAATGTAAAACTCCTTTTTTCAGTTAGGAGTTAGGAGTTTCGGGGCTTACGCCAAATTATAAATAAAACTCCCGACTCTTTTACTCGTATCTCTTTACCTGTGCGATAATAAATTTACTATTTGTCTTATAAGAGTTGATACCAACCAATTTGGCTTAAGATTGGGATGTATGACGATGATTTATAACACGAAGTTGTATAAAGGTACTGCGAGTGGGATAAATCAAGTCAGACGCCCAAGATTAAGTCAAATCGAACTTACTTGCCATTTCTGCGGTCTTTAACTCAAGAAGTTTCGACACGCCCTTTTCCTGCATTGTTACACCGTAGAGCATATCAGCTTCTTCCATTGTGCCACGACGGTGTGTGATAAGGATAAACTGAGTGTTGTCGGTCATACGGCGCACATAGTTTGCGTAACGCGCAACATTAACGTCGTCAAGAGCCGCTTCAACCTCGTCAAAAATACAGAACGGACAAGGATTGATTTTAAGAATTGCGAAAAGAAGCGCAATTGCAGAAAGACCTTTTTCACCACCTGAAAGAAGTGAAATGTTCTGAACATTTTTGCCAGGGGGTTGAACCTTGATATCGATATCACATTCAAGAACATCGTTTTCGTCCGTAAGCACGAGTGATGCTTTACCGCCACCGAAAAGTTCTGAGAAGGTCTGTCCGAAACTGAAATTGATTTTATCAAACTGTTCTTTAAACTGAACTCCCATTTTACCTGTAAGTTCGTTTATGAGTTTTATAAGCTCGGCTTTGGATTTTTCAACGTCGTTAACCTGAACGAACATAAAGTTGTAACGCTCGGAAACTTCCTTATATTCTTCAATTGCCGCAACGTTAACATTACCCAAACCACGAATTTTACTCTTAAGCTCGTTAAGACGTTTTTTTGCTTCGGGAACATCCTCAATAACAATGCCCAGTTCCTCGGCTTCGCGACGTGTTAACTCGTACTCGTCAAAGAGTTTATTTGAAATATCGTCAAACTCTTTCTGCATAGTGTCTCTACGCTCGGTAAGTCTTGCTCTTTCACCGCTGAGTTTTTCACGTTCCTCTGTCTTTTCTCTTTCAAGGATACGAAGTTTGCCTGTTTCCTGTTCGAACTGTTCGCGTTTTGCAATTTCTTCGGCAACTTTTTCTTTTGAAAGTGCACTTTGTTCCCTGAGTCCTGCAGCTTCAGAATTAAGAACTTCAATGCGCTTTCTTATTTCTTCGTTCCTGAGTTTAATTTCTTCAATTTCATCATTCAACTGCGAAAGTTTATCCTTGTGGCTTGTACTTCTGCCTTGAAGCCTTGTTATTTCTTCCTGCTTAGCTTCAATTTCCTTTTGTGCAGTTGCAATTTCAAGGTTAATGTCCGCCGCATCCGCAGTAAGTTTTTCGCGTTTTTCTCTTAAACTTTCACGGTCGCCCGTAAGTGCACTGAGTTCATTTTCAACTTCTTCCATTTCTTTCTGAAGTCCGGTAAGTTTCTCACCTGCACCCGAAGCGTTCTGATTTATAGTATCAATACGCTCTTTAAGTTGGTTTTTTTCGGCATTTGCCTGTTCTTTTGCATCCGTAAGGTTTTTAAGGTTGCCCTCCTTCAGTGCAAGTAAACCTTCAACACGAATTTTATCTTCGCCCAATGCGGTGATTTCCGCCTTACAACCGTCAAGTTCTGCAGTTACCGCTGAGCAATTTTCCTGTTGTGAACGAACTTCGTTAAGTAAAATCTCAAGTTTCTGACTAAGCTCCTCACACTGAGTTTTAAGTCTTTCAACCTCGTTACCTCGACTTAGGATACCCGCATTCTGAAGCTTAGCACCACCGGTCATTGAACCGCCTGCGTTCACAATCTGACCGTCAAGGGTAACTATTTTGAATTTATAATTAAACTGTTTAGCAATAGAAATAGCTGCATCCAGATCTTCCGCTACAACAGTACGTCCTAAAAGGGAATTGATTACGTCGTCGTATTTGCTCTGATATTCAACAAGCTTTGATGCGATGTTGACGTAGCCGTAGCAATCGTCAAGACCCTTTTCATCCATTACCTTACCTTTAATTGCCGTAAGAGGTAAGAATGTGGCTCGACCTGCGTGACTTTCTTTAAGGAAACCGATGGCTTTTTTAGCATCATTTTCAGTATCGGTAATGATGTTCTGAATCTGTGCACCAAGGGCAGTTTCGATTGCCAATGAGTACTTGTCACTAACGCTTATAATCTGTGATACAGGTGCGTGAATGCCCTTTAAAGTACCACGACGGACCTCACGCATAACCGCTTTAACACTACCCTGATAACCTTCCATATTCTTTTCAAGGTCCGAGAGCATGTTAAGACGGGACTCTTTAATCTGAATTTCGTTGCGAAGATTATTTTCTTCTTCTTTTAATTTTTCAAGCTTTTCAAGACGCTTGGTGGCAAGTAACTGGATACCTGAAAGAGAGTTGTTGAGTTCAGTGCTGCGTTCTTTGATTCTTTCGAGCTCTAAAACAACTGACTCTTTCTCTTTTTCAAGAGCATCAATAATGGGTTGTTGATTTCTTTCGGCTTCTTCGATTACCTTGATTCGGTTTTCGATTTCCTCAACGGAAGAAGCGGCAGTAGAAACCACAACTCGGTTATCCGCAATTTGAAGTGAAAGGCTTGATACCTTTTCGGAAAGTTCAACGCTACGTTGAGCAGATTTACTGTTTTCGTCACTTAAGGTATCAAGTTCCTTTGAAAAGGACTCCAATTCCTGACGTTTTGTGTCTATTAATTCTGTAAGCTCCGAAATTGTTTTTTCTGCCTGTTCCATTTGATTAGCAATTTCGGTATCAGTATCATTTTCTTCGGTTTTTTCGCGCTCAATACGTTCGATGGTTTCGTTGTTGTGCTCTATGGTATTTTCCTGAACCGCAACCTGACTTTCCAACAAAGCCGCCTGTTCTTCAAGCTGGGTTGAAGCGCGTCTTATTTCATCAACTGCAACAGTAATTTTTTGTGAATCTACAATTGCAGAATCGATTTTTCCGGTTATTTCATCAAGTACCTTGCACACCTCGTTATATTGTGCTTCGGTTATTGTTATTTTCTTTTCATATTCACGCAGGTCGTTTTTTGTTTTCTCGATAGTATAAAGCCAAAGACCGATTTCAAGATTTTTCTTTTCCCCTGCATATTCAAGGAATTTCTGTGCCTTTTCACTCTGCACCCTTAAAGGTCCTACACGGGATTCAAGTTCTGTAAGAATATCCCTGAGTCTTAAAAGATTTTCTTCTGCTTGATTAAGACGGCGCATAGCATCTGCACGGCGATATCTGTAATGGGAGATACCTGCAGCTTCCTCAAGCATATCACGACGGTCCTCAGACTTACCTGAAATAAGGGTTTCAACCTTACCCTGGCTTATCATTGAATAGCCGTCACGACCAAGACCCGTATCCATAAATAACTCGTGGATATCCCTGAGTCTTGCTGTTTCACCGTTTATTTTATATTCACTCTCACCCGAACGGTAATAACGTCTTGTAACGGTTACCGTTTTCTGAGGATTGTTAAGTGCCATATCTGAGTTATCGAGTTTCAGGGTTACCTCGGCGAAACCTACCGCACGACGGGAATCAGTACCGCTGAAAATAACGTCCTCCATTTTGGAGCCTCGAAGATTTTTGGTTGACTGTTCGCCCAATACCCAACGCATAGCATCGGAAAGATTACTCTTACCGCTACCGTTAGGACCGACAACTGCCGTTATGCCTTTTCCAAAATCAAGAACTGTCTTGTCCGGAAAGGATTTGAAACCTTGCATTTCAATGGCTTTAAGATACATTTATTTTCGACCTTTCAGTTTTAATTCGTACTTACTTAGACTTTCATCACCTTTAACGGTGATGGTATAACCTTCGTTTAAAAGATGTTGCTTGTTACAACCCTTATGTCCTGTCATTTTTGATATTTCGGATGGTTTCACAAAGACGATTAAGTCCTTTTCTTCTTTATAATCTTTGAGTTTTTCTCTAAGTATATCAAGGTAAACTGCCGATTCACAAAGTTCACCGAATGCAGGATGATATACCCCTGAAACAAAGCCATCCTCCACGTTACCGCCTGAGTGAAGCCCCAGTCGAATAACCTTTATGTTGTTATCGTGAAACTTTTTTAAAAGTCTACCGCAGAGTGCAACTGCGTTTTCAAGTGTCTGTGGAACAAACTCTCCTGTTTTGTATTTTTCTGAAAGTTCCGTACCTTCAAGGACTACCGTGGGATAAATGCGCACGGTGTCAGGTTTAAGGAAAATTATATCCTCACAGGTTTTTAAAGTTTTTTCATCCGTATCACCCAGAAGCCCCGTCATCATCTGAAGTCCGAGAGAAAAGCCCTTTGACTTTATAAGACGTGATGCATTGATAACGTCTTCACGTGTATGGCCTCTTCTATTGAGTGTCAGAACTTCTTCGTCCGTGCTCTGTGCACCCAATTCAATGGATTTTACGTGATATTCTTTCAAAATATCAAGAATTTCCTCGTCAATTGCATCGGGTCTCGTGGATATACGCACACCGTTGAAAAAGCCATTTTCAACAAAGGGTTTACTTGCTTCAAGAAGCGATATCATATATTCCCTCGGAATAGCAGTAAAGCTACCACCGAAAAAGGCAACCTCCGTATTAAAGGGTTCATTCTTATCCCTAACCGCCTTTTCGAGAGTTTTTGTTACAATCCCGGGAGTGAGGGGTTCTACCGAGCCTGATATTGTTTTCTGGTTACAGAATGAACATTGGTGCGGACACCCCATATGGGGTACGAATAACGAAATGTTGGCGTGTTTCATTTCTTTATTTTTAAAAGAGCGTTACCTGCCGCCGCTTGTTCTGCTTCTTTTTTGCTTTTTCCTTCACCCTCGCCTATGACTTCACCGTTAAGTTTTACAACAAAAGAGAAAACTTTTTCGTGGTCGGGACCACTTTCTCCCACTTCCTCATAGACAATTGTGTTACCTTTGTTTTTCTGTATTTCTTCCTGTAGAAGTGATTTATTATCTTTGAAATTTGCTTCGCGTTTAACCGCATCTTTAATGAACTCGAGGATATAGGGTCTCACAACATCAATACCCCCGTCGAGGTACATAGCCGCAATTACCGCTTCAAAAGCATCGGATACAATTGAAGGGCGATTTCTGCCGCCTGAATGTTCCTCACCCCTGCCCATAAAGATATGCTCGCCGAGAGAAATCTTTTCGGCAAATTTAAAAAGTGAGTTTTCACGAACTGCCGCCGCTCTGACTTTTGTGAGCTCGCCCTCGGGACGACCTTTGAACTCGGAGAAAAGGTACTCCGCAGTAACAAAGCCCAACACTGAGTCACCCAAAAACTCAAGACGTTCATTGTCCTGAGGCATTTTATTCTCATTGGCATAAGATGAATGTGTAAGTGCCGTTTTGAGCAAATCTTTGTTATTGAATTCATAACCGATAATTGCTTCAAAATCTGTAATACTCATAGTAAACCTCAAATTTTAATAGTTTTAAAGTAATCAAGGCTTCGATTTGCGAGTGTTTCGTAACGCTCTTTTTTATCCTTGATTCGTTCTTCCAATGGCTCGATTATACCGAAAGCCGCACCCATAGGTTGGAAGTTTTTAACTGTTTCGTCGGAAATATACTGTGAAAGCGCACCCATCATAGTGATTTTTGGCAACAAAATGGGCTCTTCACCTAAAATACGTCTTGCGGCATTATATCCTGCAAGAATTCCTGAGGAAGCGGATTCCATATAACCTTCAACACCTGAAATCTGACCCGCAAAATATATGCGAGGTTCCTTTTTCATGCTGAAATCGTAGTTAAGAAGACCCGGAGAGTTTAGGAACGTATTTCTGTGCATTACACCGTAACGTACAAACTCGGCGTTTTTGAGTGCCGGAAACATTGAAAATACTCTTTTTTGCTCGGGAAATTTAAGGTTTGTTTGGAACCCTACAAGATTGTACATAGTGCCGTCTTTATTTTCTTTTCTCAGTTGAAGATTTGCCCAAGGTCTGTGACCTGTTTTGGGGTTTGTAAGACCAACGGGCTTCAAAGGACCGTAACGCATAGCATCCTTACCGCGTGATGCTAAAACCTCAATGGGCATACAGCCCTCGTAAACATCCTTTCTTTTATCGAAAGAATGTAAATCTGCACTTTCGGCATTTACAAGTTCCTCATAAAACTCCTCATACTGAGCCTTATCAAGAGGACAATTTATGTAATCATCCTCACCGCCCCTGTCGTATCTTGACTGGGTAAAGGCATTTTCCATATCAATACTGTCAGCAGTAACAATGGGAGCCGCCGCATCGTAGAACGAAAGAAAATCCTTACCGCAAAGTTCTCCTATTTTCTGAGCCAGAGCATCGGACACGAGAGGTCCTGCGGCAATAATAACAATTCCGTCTTCGGGAATTTCAGTAATTTCCTCACGGATAAGTGTTATATTTTCATCATTCTCAATTGATTTTGTTATTTCATCAGAGAAAATATCTCTGTCTACTGCAAGGGCACCCCCTGCAGGTACTTTTGCCTTATATGCGGCTTCCACACAAACTGAACCGAAAAGACTCATTTCTGCTTTGAGAAGCCCTGCGGCGGAGCCGATACGCTCCGCCTTAAGGGAGTTTGAACAAACAAGCTCGGCGAGTTTTTCGCTTTTGTGTGCAGGTGAAAATTTTCGGGGCTTCATTTCGTAAAGGGTTACTTTTATTCCTCTTTTACTAAGTTGCTTTGCCGCCTCAACACCTGCAAGTCCACCGCCTATTACAACGGCTTTTTTATTATTCATTGTCATCGTCCTGTGATTTTTTTGCATTTTTGCGGGGTGCTTTGAATGAGTAACCGCAATTTTTATCGGGGCAGGTAATTAAACCGCCCTTGCCTTTGAACAAGGATTTACCGCATTTGGGACAATTTTCGCCGGTGGGCTTATCCCATGTCATAAAGTTACAGTTGGGGTAATTATCACAACCATAGAACTGATATCCGCGTTTGGATTTTTTACCGATTACCTTACCGCCACATTCGGGACAAACTGCGTTTGTTTCTTCAACGAGGGGTTTGGTTGTTTTGCATTCTGGATATCCGGGACAAGCAAGGAATTTACCAAAACGACCTGTTTTAACAACCATATTTCTGCCGCAGTTTTCACATTTGATATCGGTGATATCTTCCTGAAGCTGAATTTTCTGACCCTGCATATCGGTTTTTGCTTTTGAAAGAGAACCTTCAAGGTCGTCGTAGAATTCACGAAGCATTTCTACATAATTGCATTTACCTTCATCTATTTCGTCAAGCTTTGTTTCCATAGATGCAGTGAATTTTGTGTTAACGATCTTCTGGAATTTATCTTTAAGGAGGGCGGTTGTGGCGCAACCGAGTTCTGTTGCCTTAAGAAGTTTACCATCACGTTTTACATATTCTCTTTTGATAATTGTGCTTACAATTGAAGCGTAGGTACTGGGTCGACCAACACCTGTTTCTTCAAGTGTCTTGATAAGTGAAGCTTCTGTGTAATGTGCGGGAGGTTGAGTGAAATGTTGATTTCCTGCTAACTCTTTAAGTTTAACAGACTCACCCACCTTGATTTCGGGGAATGTACCTGCACTGTCACCGTCATCAACCGCATCCTCATAAAGAGCTGTGAAGCCATCGAATTTTATTGAATAGCCACTTGCAGAGAAAATGCAATAGCCCTCTGCACCGCTTTTTTCTGCTTTGATTTCAACCTTTACAGTATCCTGTACACAAGGAGCCATAAGAGAAGCCATATATCTGCACCAGATAAGGTTATAAAGCTTATACTGGTCGTTTGTAAGGCTCTTTTTCGCAATCTGAGGTGTAATAGCAACGTTAGTGGGTCTTATTGCCTCGTGACCATCCTGAGCATTTGAACGGGTCTTGAAGTATCTGGGCTTATCAGGAAGATATTTATCGCCGTAATTTGCGGAAATAAACGCATTTGTTGCGGCTCTTGCTTCCTCGGAAATACGTAATGAGTCAGTTCTCATATAGGTGATAAGACCTGTTACGCCGTAACCGTCAACCTCAACACCTTCGTAAAGTTCCTGAGCAATCTTCATAGTTTTCTGTGCCTGGAAATTAAGTTTACGTGAAGCATCCTGTTGCATTGAAGATGTTATAAAGGGAGGAGAGGGTTGTTTCTTTCTTGTACCCTTTTTAACGGAAGATGCAGTATATTCTGCACCGTCAAGCTTAGCAAGATATGAATCTGCCTGTTCTTTATTTTCGATTTTAACCTTACCGTTTTCGTCACCTGTAAGTGCCGCAGTAAAGGTTCTTCTGCCAGAGCTGAACTTTGCATCAATTGACCAATATTCCTCAGGGTTGAATTTTGAAATTTCATCTTCACGGTCAACAATAAGACGCACTGCAACGCTCTGCACACGACCTGCAGAAAGTCCGCGTCTGATTTTCTGAGAAATAAAGGGACTAAGGCGATAACCAACAAGTCGGTCAAGGATACGACGAGCCTGCTGAGCATCAACAAGACCCATATCAACAACCTCAGGGTTGCTGATACCACGTTTAACGCTCTTTTCGTTAATCTCGTTGAATTTAACACGGTTTTTATCGTTTAAATCAAGGCCTAAAACTGTTGCAAGATGCCATGAAATTGCTTCTCCTTCGCGGTCCGGGTCAGTTGCGAGATAAACTGCTTCGCTTTTGCCTACACGCTCTTTAAGGTCTTTAACAAGTTTTTCCTTGCCTTTGATAATTGCATACTTGGGAGCAAAATTATTTTTAACTTCAACATTGAGCTTTGCTGCAGGTAAATCTCTTATATGACCCATAGATGCTACTACATCATAGTCATTTCCGAGATATTTTTTGATTGTCTTTGCTTTAGCAGGAGACTCAACAATAACAAGCTTTGACATTTGCTTCATCCTTTCATTTTCACTATATATGGGGATTAAATTATTTTATATTTTTTACCCGGCATCTGCTGTACGGAACCGAAAAGTTCAAGCTCCGTAAGGGATGACAGGACAGTATTCATTTTCATATTTGTGGCTCTGACAATATCATCAATATGCATTTCACCTTGGGTTAATGCTCCAAAAACGGCTTTAGCCTCCGAGGAAACTCCCTCGGGAGGTGTGATATTGACTTTAACCTCTGCCACAGTAGGTTTGTCTTTTATGGGTTCGATGACCTTTGTTTTTTTTGCTTTCGGCTTTCTGTAATCCACGTAAGTTAATTTATTAAGCGGTAATGAAGCCTTTTCACTATCGTACAAATCACCATACTTGTACTCATATTCACTTAAAATATCATCTGCACTAAACACGGTTTTAGCACCATTTTTTATAAGGTGGTTTGTTCCGTCAAAGGATGAACGGACAATATCACCAGGTACCGCGAAAACGTCCTTACCTTGTTCAAGGGCTCTGTCCGCAGTGATAAGAGAACCGCTTTTCACACCCGCTTCAATAACGACTATGCCAAGTGTAGTACCCGAAATAAGCCTGTTTCTTATAGGAAAACTTGCTCTTGAGGGAGCTGAAAAGGGTTGATACTCGGAAAACAATGCTCCATAGCGGGTTATGGCTCGTCTTAAGGGTGCGTTTTCTTTAAGATAATCGTAGGAAAGACCGCAACCTAAAAATGCAAAGGTACGACCTTTCGCAAGCATAGCCCCTGCGTGGGCTTCACTATCAATACCCAGAGCACCGCCACTTACAATAGTAGCACCGGCTTCAGCTAATCTGTAAGAAAGTTTCTGAGCCGTTTCAATGCCGTAGGTACTTGCATTTCTTGTACCCACTATGCCGATGGATAACTCGTCCTTAATAACCGAGCAATCACCAAGTCCATAAAGAACCAATGGCATATCGGGAAGATTTTTCAACCTGTCGGGATACCCGATATCATCAGGAGTGAGGATTGTGTAGCCCTTTGCACGACACTCTTTGAACACCGCCATTGTCTGTGATGGTGTTGAACTTTTGAGTGCATTTATTCTTTTCTCCGTAAAGAGTCCTGACAAACGCCACTCGTCGCTACCTGCAAGATATAATCTTTCAGGGGTTTCAAAGTATGAGAGAATATCGGCAGTATTGGCGCCTGCGCCCAATGCCGTCTGTAACCATATCCAATACTCTGTAGGACAAACACTCATCTCATCATTTCCCAAATCAAAATTGAAGCCGCCGCGGCAGCATTAAGGGACTCTGCTCTACCCTGCATGGGGATTGTTACAGGTGTGGACACCGCACAAGTTTCCTCGGTAATGCCGTTACCCTCATTGCCTATTATTGAAACAACGCCACCTGTCATATCCGCTTCGGTTATCTTTAAAGCAGAACTATCGGGAACACCAGCGTAAACCTTCATACCATTTTCACGAAGATTTGAAAGGAAGTCGGGTAAATTATCAACCTGAATAACATTGAGCCTGAAAAGAGAGCCCATTGCCGCCCTTTGGGACTTAGGATTATAAATATCACAACCACCACTTACAATAACGCCATCAAGTCCGACAGCCTCGGCAGTTCTCACAACTGCGCCGAAGTTTGACGGATTTGTTACGTTTTCTAAGGCAATATATTTCCCATTGTATTTTATTTTACCTATATTTATATTTTTGTCAAGCATTTTGCACACACAGAAAACCCCCTGGGGGTTCTTTGTATCACCGAGTTTTTCTGCCACTTCGTCGGACACTACAAAGGTGCGCTCCGCACGATTTTCAATGGTGTTTATATAGTCGGAATATTTTACAATTGCACTTTCAGTGACGTAAAGTTCCTTTATTGCCACAGAACTTAAAGATGCATCAGCACAGAGCCTTGCACCCTCAATAAAAAACAGCCCTTCACTTTTTCTGAAACTGTCTTTTTCGCGTAATTTCACCGCAAATTTAACACGGTCGTTGTTTTTACTGGTGATTTTTTCCGTAACAATTCCTCCTTTATGGTTTTATGCAGTCACTCTTTAAAAAACATCTAACGCCCGACCGAATTTCGGTCGGGCGTAGTTAGCGATTATTAAAGGGCTGCTTTTGCCTTTTCTACGAGTGCTGCAAAACCTTCGGGATCTGCGATAGCAATCTCAGAAAGCATCTTTCTGTTAAGTTCGATACCTGCTTTTTTAAGACCATTGATGAATGTTGAGTAGTTGATACCATTCATTTTGCAAGCAGCAGAGATTCTTGTAATCCAAAGACGACGGAAATCTCTCTTTTTCTGTTTACGGCCGATATATGCATAGTTGCCGCTCTTCATAACTGCCTGTTTAGCA
>JAZQZU010000018.1:0-2392 GCA_045634165.1 Acutalibacteraceae bacterium | reverse complement strand
CACAATCGGGTGTTCGCAAGTGAAACGTAGCGAATGATGGGCAGAGCCCATCAAGTCCGGTCACCGGCACCAAATAAAGAGTTACCATTTTTATGGTGACTCTTTATTTTTATGCTTATTTCCACATATCTTTTCTCTTGCAAGCATAAAAACATTGTGATACAATAGCAACAAGATGTGAATATAAGGAGGAAACTCTATGAAAACCACAAAGAAAGTTTTATCCGTTTTAATTGCCTGTATTGTGCTTTTAATGAGCTTCAGCGTTGTGGGTTTTGCCGCAAACGTTGGCGAGGTTTATTATATTGACGCAATAAACGGTGATGACGGGAACAGCGGTCTTAGTGAGGCAGATGCCGTTAAGACTCTTGACGGACTTAAAATCAGTAACGTTACCGCAGGTACAAAGTTCCTTTTTAAAAACGGCGGCAGATACGAGTGTACAGCCACTCTTGGTGAGGTAAGCGGTACAAAGGATAATCCTATTGTCATTTCATCTTACGGTGAGGGTGAAAGAGCCACTCTTTATACAAACGAGGCAACAGAAGTTCTGAAACTTATTGACTGTTCATACGTTAAAGTTTGCGACCTCGATATTACCGCACCCAACGGTGGCGGTATCTGGATTAATACCCTTACAAGACCTTCTGAAGGTATTACCATTGATAACGTTTATTTCTACGATATGCCCAACGGTAAGGTTACAAGCCGTGATGATTTCAGTTCAGGTGCTGCCCGTGCTAGAGCCGCGGTTATGGTAAAAGGTCTTCCCGGTACTTCAAGATACCCTGTAAATGACCTTACAATTACTAATTGCGAGGTTTACGACGTTGCAAACGGCTTTATTATCTGGGGCTCTTGGAATGAAGAGGAAAATCCCTGGTGCGAAAACGAGAGCGACATTGACCCCGTATTCAATACCGGCTTGCTTATAAAAGATTGCTATCTTCACGATATGGATGCGGAAGCTATGGTTATCGGTATATGTGACGGTGCCCTTGTTACAAATTGCCGTGCAATTGATTGTTGTCAGGGCGAAGGTGTTGACGAAAACGGCGAAATTCTTTATTTCACCGCCGCAATGTGGTTCTGGGGCAGTGTGAACAGTACAATTCAGTATTGCGAAATTGCAGGTCAGAAAAACTTCGGTGACGGTATGACCGTTGACTTTGACTCATATACTCATAACTGCACCTATCAGTACATCTACTCTCATGATAATATGAGATTTATGTGCAATAACCCCAGCTATTCGGGTCACCACGGTAACACAGTACGCTATTGCTTATCCGTTAACGACAACGGTGGTAGAAGCACTACAGCAGTTGGCTCATGCGGTGAGCATGAATTTAACTTCTATAATAATACCATTATCAATTCAGCTGAATTCCAGTTCAAAAACATGTATAACTCCTATATTGCAAACAATGTTTTTGCTATGAACGATGGTAGCACATTTGCTTATGATATTGATAATATGATAAGAGGAAATGTTTTTGAAAACAACTGTTACTACAATGCTATGTCACCCGTTATTGATATCAACGCAATGAATACGGTGCCTGGCTTTGCAGGGGATAATACAAAGGATGTTAACAGTTATATGCTTTCAAAGGATTCACCCCTTGTTGGCGCAGGTTCAAAGATTGATGACGGCTTGACAACCGACTTCTTCGGCAACGAAATCACAAGCAACAATATTGGTTGCTATGGTGGTGACGGTGTAGGCGTTGAGTACAAGGCAGAAACACCCATCGAAAGCCTTATCAGATTGCTTAAAAATATTCTTCAGACAATAATCCACGAAATTATGGTTATTTTTGATTGAGTTTGTAAATCCCTCCGAGATATATGAATATCATTCGGAGGGATTGTTTTTTCTCTTTGGTATTCGAATTTGAACTTACACAATAAAACATTTTTCGCTCTTGAAAAAGTAATTGGAAATGATTATAATAAATAAAAAAATCCGTCCATGGCGCAGTTGGATAACGCAGCAGATTCCGATTCTGAAGAACGGGGGTTCGAATCCCTTTGGGCGGGCCAAAAAGGAAAAACCGCTTTTTGGGTTTTTCCTTTTTTATTCAGTTCTATAAAGGGATTCGAACCCACAGTCCATCTCGCGTCGGTTCGCCTTGGTGGAGACGCGAGGGACATACAATGCGACGGTTCGCGTAGCGAACGAACTCACGCGGAGCGTGAATCCCTTTGGGCGGGCCAGAAAAAACGACTTGTTTATACAAGTCGTTTTTTCAATGAAATTCGCCTATCGGCGAGTGAAATATTACTTCGTAATATAAAATTGCTTCGCTATGAAATATTTGCTTCCCAAATGTTAAGAGGCGAATTTTATTTCACATTTTGGTGCCAAGGCAAAATATTTCATAATCCG
>JAZQZU010000017.1:0-2980 GCA_045634165.1 Acutalibacteraceae bacterium | reverse complement strand
GCGGGGATTCTTGAAGAACCACCAACCATAAGAACCTTGCTGATTTCGCTTACTGAGAAGCCTGAGTCTGCGATAGCCTGACGAACAGGACCCATTGTTGCTTCAACAAGGTCTGCAGTAAGCTCGTTGAACTTTGCTCTTGTAAGAGTTGTATCAAGGTGGAGAGGACCTGCTTCAGTCATGGTGATGAAGGGAAGGTTGATAGCAGAGGAAGTAACGCCTGAAAGCTCGATTTTTGCTTTTTCTGCAGCTTCTTTAAGTCTCTGCATAGCCATTTTGTCAGTTGAAAGGTCTGCACCGTTTTCTTTTTTGAATTCTGCAACGAGCCAGTTGATAATTCTCTGGTCGAAGTCGTCACCACCGAGGCGGTTGTTACCTGCAGTAGCCTTAACTTCCTGAACACCGTCGCCCATTTCGATGATGGAAACGTCGAATGTACCACCACCTAAGTCGTAAACCATAACCTTCTGCTCTGCTTCTTTATCAATACCGTAAGCAAGGGCAGCAGCTGTGGGCTCGTTAACAATACGTTTAACTTCAAGACCTGCGATTTTACCTGCGTCCTTTGTTGCCTGACGCTGTGCGTCTGTAAAGTATGCGGGAACAGTAATAACTGCTTCTGTTACCTTTTCACCAAGGTAGCTTTCTGCGTCTGCTTTAAGTTTGCTGAGAATCATTGCAGAAATTTCCTGAGGAGTGTAGTTTTTGTCATCAATGCTTACTTTGTAGTTTGTACCCATTTCACGTTTGATTGATGAAATTGTTCTTGTGGGGTTCTGCACTGCCTGACGCTTTGCAACCTGACCAACAAGTCTTTCACCTGTTTTGCTGAAACCAACAACAGAGGGAGTTGTTCTGTTGCCTTCTACGTTTGCGATAACAACGGGTTCGCCGCCTTCGATAACTGCTACACATGAGTTTGTTGTACCTAAGTCAATACCAATTGCTTTTGCCATAATTAAAAACCTCCGTATATATAATATGTTTAATGTTTTTTAGTTTGTAACCTGAACGGTTGCAAATCTGAGAATTCTGTCACCCATTTTGTAACCTTTTTCAAAAACACCGGCAATAGTGTTTTCAGGAAGGTCAGGATTTTCAACAGTCATAACTGCGTTATGGATGTTGGGGTCGAATTCGTCACCAACTTCACCGAATGCTTCAACCTCCATGGTGCCAAGAATGTCTTTTAACTGAGTAAACGTCATCTCGATACCTTTGCGGTAAGTTTCAATGTCGTCGGGTTTATTATCGGTTGCTCTGTCAAAATTATCGATAACAGGGAGCAACGTTTTTAACGTATTTGCTTTTGCATCGCCGTAAAGAGCCTCTTTTTCACGCTGAGAACGGTTACGGAAGTTGGAGTACTCCGCTAAGGTTCTTAAGTGGGTGTCCTTAAGAGTGGCGAGTTCCTGGTTTAATTTTTCGATTTCTGCATTAAGCTTTTCAGCTTCTGCTTTCTTGTCCGCTTTTTTCTTTTTTGATTTTGTTTCTTTTTCCTCGGTGGGCTCCTGAATTTCTTCGGGAGTTACTTTGGTTTCGTCAGTTGTCATTTCTGCGCTCCTTTTTATTCATTGAGAGTTTCGGTAAGCATATTACCGATAACACCTGCAAGATATTTTATAGTAGGTATAAGGTGGGCGTAATCGAGACGGGTAGGACCGATAATGCCGATTGAACCGCTATCTTTGTTGCCTACGGAATATTTTGAGAAAATTGTTGTGCTGTTTTTTAGTTCGCGGTAAATATTCTCACTACCGATAGCAACGTTTAAAGGTGATTTGTGAGAGTCAAGCATATTTTCTAATGGTGTACCTCTGTGGATGAAATCCATAAGACCGAAGGCTTCCTCGGAAAGCTCTGTATGGTTGAGAATATTGTTTTGACCTTTCAAATGCAAGTCGGTGGTTTTAACCGCCTCGCAAAGGTCTGCGATAGCACATAAGAAAGGTGACATAACGAAAACTTTATCACCAAGGGAAGCAACCAATGTCTGGATGAAGGGGATGGAAATATCCGAAACACTGCGTGATACGAAATATGTCTGGCAGATGTTGTAGAAAACCTCTGCAATATCCATATTGATTTCTGCGTCACTTCTTACAACGGCACTTTTAAGGATACCGGAAGAAGCGAGTAAAACTATCATAGCCGTGTGGTTGCTTAAGGGTACTAACTCAATACGTTTGATTATTGCATCGCTATCCGCGGGGGATGAGGAAACTGCTACGCAGTTTGTAAGCTCTGCAAGAATGCTACCCGCTTTTTCTAAAAGCTTGTCGGGTTCACCTGAGAATGAGCCCAACCAGATTTTGATGCGCTCTTGTTCGTCTGCATCCAGCTCGTAGTCCGCCATAAGGTTATCTACGTAATAGCGGTAACCTGCCTGAGATGGGATTCGACCTGCAGAGGTGTGAGGTTGAGCAAGTAGCCCAAGTTCAACCAAATCTGCCATATCGTTTCGTATGGTGGCAGAGGAAACTGCGTTTCCCATCTGGGTACATATAACCTTGGAGCCTACGGGTTCGCCCGTTGCAATGTAACGCTCAACGATAACAGCAAGAATATGTTGTTTGCGTTCTGATAGTTCAAGCACAGGCGTCACCTCACTGTTAATGTAGTTTAGCACCTGTTAGCACTCTCGATACCTGAGTGCTAACTCTGTTAATAATATACCCCTAAAAGAAACTTTTGTCAACTGTTTTGGAATTATTTTTTGTAAATAGTTTGTGAATATGTGTAAAAAGTTGCAAAAATGCGAAGCTATCATTTTTCAATATTCATCATTCATTATTCATTGGAATAAAAAAACTCCCAACCCTTTCGGATTGGGAGTTGATTGTTTAATTACTGCTCAACGGGATAAACACTAACTTTTTTGCGGTCTCTGCCAAGACGTTCAAAACGAACCTGACCGTCAACAAGAGCAAAGAGTGTATCGTCTTTACCTTTGCCTACGTTAGTACCGGGGTGGATTTTA
>JAZQZU010000016.1:0-21558 GCA_045634165.1 Acutalibacteraceae bacterium | reverse complement strand
ACCGTCGACCTCTAGCGTGACAGGCTAGCGTTCTAACCAACTGAACTACCGGGCCACCTCTTGGTGGGAACAATAGGGCTCGAACCTATGACCCTCTGCTTGTAAGGCAGATGCTCTCCCAGCTGAGCTATGCTCCCATGCTTCGTTGTCGTGGCGTTTTGTTACCGACAACGATAGATACTATACACTATTGAAACGGATTTGTCAACACTTTTTTTGAATTTTTTTCAAAACTTTTTTAGCCTAAAATCTTAGCCTTTGCTTCGTTAACAATATCAACCATTTCATTATATTTTGCCTCGATATCTTCCACAAGTTTAAACTGTGTACGGGCTCTCACAAGGTTGTGTTCAGGGTAATCAATTTTAAAGTAAATGTCACCATTAATAAAGTCACCAAGGAATCTGATACCGCACTCAAATGTAAGAAGTTTAGCGGCAAAAGGTAAATACTTGATTTCATTTTCAGTAAGGCTCTTTCCTGCAGTTTCAAGATAACCCTCAACGTATGCCTTGAAATATTCAAGACTAAGTGAAACCTTACTTAAATCCTTTTCATCCTCTGCAGCGGTATTAGCACCAAAACGAATGCTATCACCGAAATCATATAATGATGAACCGGGCATAACTGTATCAAGGTCAACAACACAGATACCCTTTTTAGTCTTATTATCAAAAAGAACGTTATTCAATTTTGTATCATTATGAGTTACTCTTAAGGGTAAATCTCCACAGTTAAGTAAATCGGTAATAACCGAGCAGTCCTTTTCTCTTTCTAAAACAAAATCAATTTCAGGTTTAGCCTCGTCTTTTCTGCCAGAAGCATTTTTATCAAGAGCATCAAGGAAATCTTTAAAACGCGAGGGTGTATTATGGAAATTGGGAATTGTTTCGTGAAGTGATTCAATGGGATAATCCGCAAGTTGATTCTGGAATTTACCGAAACTCAAAGCAGCACTCTTGAAATCTTCAGGGGAAGTCAACTCGTTAATTGAATATGTATCCTCAACGAAGTTGTACATTCTCCAACAACCGCCATCCTCTGCCATATAGTAATTTTTACCATCTTTAGCAGGATAAACTGTAAGGGTCTCTCTCGTAGGGTCTCCACCCTCTGCTTTAATCTTTTCTCTCAAAAAAGATGTAACACCGCAAACGTTTTCCATAAGTTCAATAGGCATTTTGAAAACATTCACGTTGATTCGCTGAATAAGGTATCTGACAATTGTGCCGTCCTCAGTCTCATATTCAACTACGTATGTATCATTTATATGACCATCAGTTATGGGTTTATAACCAATATATTTACCATATTCAGGGAAAGCCTTGATAACTTCAATCAAATTTGTTCTGTTAGTAATACTCATCTCAAACTACCTCAATTTTTAAATGTTGCAAAACACTCGGGATTATGAAATCCGGGTGGTAAAGTTGTAACCGGAGAAAATGCGATATAGTGCGGTATTTCACAATCATCACCGCATTTATAGAAATTAGCCTTAACTGTCGAAAAACTAAAATCATCAATTTTATAAAGTTCACATATAAATTCCTTCGTAAGCGTAACAGTAACACCCCAGAAGGAGCCCATAAGGTCACTTCCATTGAAAACCTCAACCAAAGGAGTTTTATCGGTCAATGTACGCACAAATACCCTGTCATATTTACCCTTACCAAACTCAGAAAGGAACGTACCTTTTGAGTTCATTTCCACATTGATATATTCATCGCGCCCCTCAACAGGTGCCACAAAAAACTCAAGGCAACTATCTGTATAAATGGGATCATCACGATTAATATATATCGCACGGGGATTTTCCTCATAGCATTTAAGAGTTGCAACAAGGCTATCGCCCACAACACCCATTTTAAAATACGTAGCGGGTCTGTAAGGCGGGTCACTCTCCCAATGGTATGAAGTCAAACGACTGAAACACTCTTTTTCAAATTCAGTAATATCAGAATAAAAACAAAGTTTATTATATACTTTCAAATCCATTGCAAGACCTTATTTCATAAATGAAATTATATCATCAGTTTCGTCCATTGCCGCCATAATCATATAGAAACGCGGAATATGGAAAGGACCTTTGAATATATTGCCTTTTAGTGTTGTTGAGGGTGTGTTATCGTAATGAAGGTAACCGTACCACTCACCACATTCATCATCAACAAAATACTTTTCAGTATATTCTTTTAATTCATTATAGACAGTATTGTATTTTTCATCCTTAAGTTTAAGGTATGCCAAACGTAATGCAATCATCACTTCACACTGGGGCCACCAGAGCTTCATATCCCACTCAAGCTGAACAGGCGGTTTGCCGTCAATATCAGTAAATGCAATAATTCCACCGAACTTTTTATCAATACCCAAGGGTAAAGTAATATCAATAATATTCTTTGCAGCTTCAACAGCCTCTGCGTTATCGGTCAAAAGACCTTCTGTCATAATAAACCAAGCAGCTTCAAGTGAATGACCGGGATTAACAATTCTGCCGTTAGGACTGTCAACAAACTCCCCTGCTTTGGTTACACTTTCAAGAAGTGCTCTTTCGGTAAGATAACCGCCATTCAAAATTTCGTCAAGACAAGCCTTTGCAATGGGGTTATATTTATCCCAAAGACCGTCAATGCTACGCATAACCTGAGTTGTGGCAAGCATAATCATAACGGGTGAAAGCGCTTTTGAGTCAATATTATCAGGATTAATCTTAGGTTGATTTTTACGAACCCCTGTAAAACACTCGTACGCTACGTTAAAATACTTTTCTGCACTTTTGAGAACATCCTTGTCCCCTGTTGCTTTATAAAGTTCTGCACAACCGATTGCAGCAAAGGTTTCGGAGAAATAGTATCTTCTTTTCTGAAGCTCTCTACCATCTGCGGTAACAGTAAAATACATTCTTCCGTCAGTATCAGTACATTTGGGGAGGAATGAATAAATATTCTTAGCTGCTTTAAGGTATTCTTCGTTTTTATCAATTAAATTATAAGCCTTTGAGAAAACCCATAATGCTCTACCTTGGAACCAAACACTTTTATCCGTTCCGTAAATATTACCTTCACGGTCAAGGCAGGTATAAATACCGCCATTTTCATAGTCAATAGAATTCTTGAGCCAGAAAGGCAATATGTTTTCTACTAAATCCTTTTTGAAATCCATAAGTTCAACTCCAATGAACAAAATATATAGATGTAATATATCACATAAATACAAAAATTACAACAAATTTTAAATTTATGTTAACAAATTCCGAATATACGTTGAAGAAATTGAAATCAACTGATAAAATACACTTATCAAATCAAGGAGAAATGTTATGAGTTTAGCGAATTTTTATTTAATAACCGACACTCATTTTTTTAAAAACGACTTAGGCGCTTATGGTAAAGAATACAACGATTTTATGCGTTTTGAACAGAAATGCTTTGCCGAAACAGAAGCCATAAATAATGCCGTTTTTGATTTTCTTAAGAAAACAGAAAAAACCGATAACATTCTTATTGCCGGTGATTTATCATTCAATGGTGAAAAAGAAAGCCACAAAGGTTTTATAAAGCTCCTTAACGAGCTAAAAAACAATGGCAAAAACGTATATGTTGTTACTGCCGACCACGACTTTAACGAACATTCCTACGGCTACACAACCGAAAACGGTAAATTTGAGGTTGAACCAACAAATCGTGACGAGCTCTACGATTTATACTATGAATTCGGCTTCAAAAACGCCATTGCCGTTGACAGGCAACATCTTTCATACGTGGCACAAATAGCGGACGGAGTACGCCTTTTAGCCCTTAATAATGATGGCTCCCCTACAGAGCACAGAACCTTTGACGAAGAACAGCTTGAGTGGATCAAAGAACAGGCTCGTAAGGCTCGTGAAGACGGACAGATGATGTTCGCAATGAACCACTACCCTCTCTTACCCGGTCAACCTATTTTCTCAGTCATTTCATCCGCTGTACAGAAAAATGCAACCTACATAACCGACCTACTTGCAGATGAAGGTGTGCACCTTGTATTTACAGGTCACATGCACAACCAGAGTATTAATGAAAAAACAACCAAGAACGGCAACAAATTCTACGACGTTTGCACAGGCTCAATCATCGCTTCCCCGGCAAGTATGCGCTTTGTCACAATCGAGGATAAAAACACCATTGATATAAGAACCGAAACAATCCCAGATTTTGAATGGGATACAAACGGCAGAAGTTGTGAAAAATATCTTTCGGACTTATTTGACGGTATGATTTTAAATATGCTTGAGGATATGAAAGACAATCCTGAAAGAATCATGGGTAAATTCGGAATTAAAAATGACAAATTAAAACCCATTGTTAAATTCATAGGTAAAAAACTCAATAAACTCAAAGTCGGTACACTTTGCAGATTATTATGGATTAAATGCCCGAAATCCATAAAAAAGATGCTTTTAAAGGACTACATCACAAAGCTCGTCCGCGACGTTTTCTCAGGTAACCAGAGTTTTAAAGAAGGAACACCCGAGGGTGATGTATTCTTAAGATTTATAAAAAGATTCAATTTCATTTTCAAACGTATCAACTTAAAGAACATTGATGGTGAAAAGGTTGATTTATTTGAACTTTTAAAACACACTGCGGGTAACTACGGCACAGATGACTATAACGCAATATTAATTCTTTCATAAAAAAAGAGTTAACACCTCTTGGGGTGTTAACTCTTTGATTTTTCAAACTACAATTACAGTTTCATTGCAACGTCCCAAGCCTGCCAGATAACTGTACGAAGGTTACCAACCTTAGAAGCATCACCAACGATATGAACGTGCTTACTTGCCTTTTCAACGATGGGAGCGGGTTTGTAACCAACTGAAAGAATTACGCTGTCAGCGGGAATTGTTTCGGTCTTGCCGTCTTTAGTCATAACGGTTACGCTTGAATCTGTGATTTCTGTTGTTTTGGTTTCAAGGTAAACAGGAACTTTGTTTGTCTTGAAGAAGTCACGAAGGAAGCTTGTGTTAGCAAGAGCAACACCGGGAGTTGTAATAAGGTCATCCTGCATTTCAACGATTGTGGGATTCTTGCCCTGAAGGTAGAGTTCATAAGCAATTTCACAACCTGTAAGACCACCACCGATAATTGTAACGTTGTCGCCAACGATACTGTTATCAAGAAGGAAATCAACAGCCTGAATAGCCTTATCTGCACCAGGAACAGGGATTCTGTTAGCAACTGAACCTGTTGCAACAACAACTTCGTCTGCACCAAGTGAAGCGATATCCTTAACTTCTGTGTTCATATGTACTGTAATAGCATCGTACTTCTGAACTTCACGGTTATACCAAGCAATAAGGTCACGGTCTTTTTCTTTGTAAGAAGGAGCAGCTGCGGCAATGAATACACCACCGAGTTTGTCGCTCTTTTCGTAAAGGTCAACCTTGTGACCACGTTTTGCACAAACGATAGCAGTTTCCATACCACCGATACCACCACCGATAACAGCAATCTTCTTGCTCTTCTTAGCGGGTTCGATTTTGTATTTCTTGGACTGCATTGTTTTGGGGTTAAGAGCACAACGTGAAAGACCCATTGTGTCCTTAAGGTCCTGAGTATTAGCATGACCCTTTGATGTTGAGAAGTTGAAGCAACCTGCGTGACAACAGATACAGGGTTTAATATCTTCAATTCTGTCTTCGATAATCTTTGTAATCCATTCGGGGTCAACAAGGAACTGACGAGCAATACCAACACCGTCAATTTTGCCTTCTGCAACAGCCTCGGCACCTACATCGGGTTCCATACGACCTGCGCAAACAACAGGAATATCAACAAAGTTCTTGATATGAGCAACGTCATCAAGGTTACAGTTCTGGGGCATATACATAGGAGGATGTGCCCAGTACCATGAGTCATAAGTACCGTTATCGGCGTTAAGCATATCGTAACCTGCATCCTGAAGGTATTTAGCAGCCTTTTCAGATTCGGGCATAGCACGGCCGATTTCTGTATATTCTTCGCCGGGCATTGCGCCGTAGCAGAAGTCCTTCATTTTGGACTCAACTGAGTAACGAAGTGAAACGGGGAAATCGTCGCCGCAGGATTCTTTGATAGCTTTAACAACGTCAACTGCAAAGCGGTATCTGTTTTCAAAGCTTCCGCCGTATTCATCAGTACGCTTGTTGAAATATTCAATTGCAAACTGGTCAAGAAGGTAGCCTTCGTGAACTGCGTGAACTTCAACACCGTCAACACCTGCGTCACGGCAAAGCTTTGCAGTCTTTGCGTAAGCTTCAACGATTTCGTGGATCTGCTCAACTGTCATTTCAGGACAGATGATATCGGGAGCCCAACGAGCCGGTTGAGGGCTAGGAGATGCTAATTCATGAGAAGTATCAAGAATAGGCTTAACAAGCTTACGGGTTATTTTATTTCTGTGAAGAGGTGCAACGAGCTCGGTAATAGCCCATGAACGGCCCATACCTGCGGTAAGCTGAATAAAGAGTTTTGCACCTGTCTTATGGATTTCATCCATAAATTCTTTAAGTTCGTCGAACATTTTGGGATTCTGCCAGAGCCATTTGCCCCAGAATGTATCACGTAAAGGAGCGATACCGGGGATAATAAGACCTACGTTATTATTAGCTCTTTCGAGGAAAAGCTTTGCAGCCTCCTTGTCAAAATGGCAACCGCCAAGTTCAAACCAACCGAAAAGTGAAGTACCACCCATGGGGCACATAACGATACGGTTTTTGATTTCAACATTGCCTATTTTCCAAGGGGTAAACAATGCATCATACTTCTGGTCCACAAAAAACACATCCTTCTAAAAATTTATAACATAAATGTACCACTATATAATAATTTAAAGACACAGAAATGTCAAGTTAAAAAATTATCAAACTCCGATTACTCTGCCTTTTTGAATTTATTCCATCTTCTGCCAAGAGCAATACAGATTAAAGCACCTGCGTATGCAACGGCAGACCAAAGAACAATTGTTTTAGTCCAACCAAATTCATCGGTGAAAATTGCGATACCATAGGTGGATATAGCCGCACCGAGATATGTTGAGGAATTAATAAGACCCGATATAAACGAAACTTTACCGAATCTTGAGAATTTAGCAGGAATCATACAAACAAGTATAAGGTTAACACCATGCATACAACCAACGAGCACCGCAAGAAGAAGTAGTGATAAAACAACACTCTTATCCCCTAACAACACAAGAAGTGTTGCAGATACTGCACCAATACCAAAAACTGCACCTGCACAGACAATCTCATTTTTAATAAGTTTACGGTTGATAAACGAAGTAACAGTGAAACTGAGAATACTGAATACAGGAAGAATAACACCTGTAAGAATTGAAACAGAGCTATCCAGATTAAACATATCCGAAATGTATGAAGGTGTCCAGTTGGTAACGCCGTCACGCAAAGCACCCTGCAAAACAATTGCCAACATTACACTTATAAGCAGAGTAACCACAAAGCCGTTGAACTTTGCAACAGGTTGTTCGCTCCCCTTTTCGCTTTTCTTCGTAGTAGTATTAACAACAGAAACCGCAGAAAAAGGTTTATATTTTTCATAAACGGTTTTCCAAACAAATGCCATAATTACCGCGAGAGCACCGCTGATTATAAACACAAGCTTAACAGTCAGGAATTTAATAACAACAGGTGCAAGAAGATAAACCACAATTGTACCCATTGAACTACCCCAGCTCACCTTAACGACCGCCTTTTTATAGGCTTCATCGGAAAGTCTTGACGAAAGAATCTTAACAAGGGGCGGCCACATAAGAGCCTGAGCAAAACCATTAATTGCCCATAATAAAACCAACTCAGCACCTTTACTGAAAGCGCCCACGGATATATTCATTGCAGCGGTGATAAAAAAGCCGATGAAAATAATATTCTGAGGTTTGAATTTATCGCCAAGGTAACCACTTATAAGCTGACCCACACCGTAAGTAACTGAACATACTGTAAGAGCGAGGGCGGCGGTCTTTTTATCAGCAAAGCCGCTGTTAACAACCTCAACAAGCACAGCACCAAGGTTAATTCGTGAAACATAGCTTACAAAATAAACCGCAGCGCAAAGTAAAGTTAAAAAATTTATATCTTTTTTGTTTAAAAGTTTAGACATAGTAATTCCTTATTTAATACCTAATTTTTTCATAATTGCAGTGTCGCAAGTAGATGAAAGATTGCCAATTTCATTCCAAAGTGCATCTGCTTTTTCTTTCCATTCTATGTAACCCGATACACTTTCAGGGTATGCATCGTAAAGTTTACCTACCGCATCACTTTGTTTAAGACCCTTGATAAGTGAAGCAACGGATTTGATACTGATATTCTTTTTGGCAACACCTTTTACAATACCCTTTACCATATCAACAATATCACTTGTGGAAAGGTTAAGACCATCATCCATACCACCTAGGATTTTATTACTAAAAATAACATCATTCTGGAATAAATATTCCGCCTCGTCAATAGTCATTTTGATAAGTCCCATAAGCAAGGGTCTCATTGAATCAAACTCCTTACCCTGAGCCACCATATAGCGTTTATTGATGCTCCACATATTCTTTCTTGTTAAAGCCTCCCCTTTTTTTAGAAGCTTTGTGATAACATCAACTGCAATTTCGCCCTGAACAAGTGAAGATGTACAACCCTCCCCACAAGTGGGCTTTGTAAGGAATGCGGCGTCTCCCATTGCAATGAAACCATCTTCAACAAATGAGTAAACGGAGCGATGATAGGGAGTCATACCCTTTTCAACCTTTTTTACTGTATGCTCGGGGAATTTAACGTTCTTCATAAACTGAGTGTTGTAAACTTCCTCGGCGTACTCGTAAGAGTAACAAGCACCGATACCGAACAAACCATCGTAACCCTTACCCGCAGGTGCACACCAGGACTTATACTGCATAAAGAAAGCATCAATATCACGAGGATTAATTGATTTATCCTGATACTCGAAATAATAAAGAATAACGTAAAGAATATCAACAGGATCAAGCTTGAAATTTTCAACGTAAGACGTGTCGGGAAGTTTGCGTCTTGCAACGGACGGAATACCCGAACAATCGGCAACTAACTTCGAATAAACCTCCTGAATACCGTCTGCAGTTTCGTATTTTGCGCCGATTACGTCACCTTTATCGCCAAAAATCAAGTCAACAAAAGGAGCACCGTAGATGAACTCTGCACCCTTTTCTTTAGCATTATCTGCCATAAACATTATGTAGTCGTGCTTATGAAGACCGATTATTTTGGCTTTACCTGCCTTTTTACGGCAAGTGCCGTAGGGTGAACACATGGGCGAACCACTGAAATTAAATTCACGCAAGGGAGTGCTTTCATCAGGAACGGGTAAACCAAATTTTACCATATCAGGCTCACCCATATGAAAAATATCATATTCTCTTGATACGTTTTCGGGCAACTGTTTTTCAAGAACAAGTACCTTGAAGCCGTTGGATGCCATTTTTTCTGCAAACCAACAACCGGTGGTAGATGCACCGACGATAACTATATCATAATTAGCCATAGAAATCCCTCAATTCTTACAATATATTACATAATATCACTTATATATAAAATCCACAAGTGAAAAACAAAATAAAATCACCCATTTTCCGCTTTCGCATAAATTGGAATGGGAGGTGATTTCAATAATGAATAGTTGCCAATGCAGATTTAATTGTGCAAGTGTTGCGGCAATAGTAAGTGTAATAATAGGTGTTATAGCCGCATTCCTTACACTTACAGGAAACCTTGCCCTCGGTACACCCTTCCTCTGGGTATTTTTCGGCATAGCGGTAGGTTTTCTTGCAGTAACACTTTTATCAACAAGATTTTTTGATAATGAGGAAAGAACAAATTGCCTTTGCCCCGTACTTTCGGCTTTACTGACGGGTGTTTTAGGCACGATACTTTTATCACTTATTCTTTTATTGGTTGACGTTGCCATCGCAAGCGTAATAGGCGCAATACTTTCGGGATTACTGTTTTTATTCTTTGCCCTTACACTCACCACAACCGCCTGCCTTATAAAATGCCTCGCAGATTGCAGATAAAAAAATAACCACCCGCCAGATGCGGGTGGTTATTTTTTATGCCATAGCCATATTTACTGCAGACTGGTAGTCAACTATATCAACCACCTGATCTCTGTTACTATCTGCCGCAAGATAATAATTACCGGTAAACGCCTGTCTGGAGTTCATTTGTTTTTCAATTCCTGAAGCATCAAGTGCATCAATAATACCGTCACCATTAATATCCGCTTTCATAATTACTGTGTAGCTACCAACTACTACACCGTCTTCGTACAAGTTAAATACTGAACCCGTACCGAAACAATCGTTACCATCACTAACATAAGAAGGCATTAATTCGCAACTCACACTGTCTTCAACAAAGAGAATATCTGAAAGATTTACGTTTTCAGCATTGTTGGTGTAAACCAATTTATTAACATAGTCAATCTCAGTTTTGTTTGATGAATATACTTCGCAAACAGAGCTGTAAATATCAACTTCACTAACCAGATTGCCAACACTATCATAATCAAAACTTGTCATTTTACAATAGTAATAGGGATATTCTCCATTATTTTCGGACTTGAATTCATTTGTATTTGCACCGTCGATAAGAACATCGTCTTCGTTATTAACAAGCTTATCAAATGAACCGTACCACTGATAGGAACTGTTAAAACCAATTGCATCAAACGTTATTGCCTCACTTGAATCCACATCATAAACAACGGGTACGTCTGAAACAATTGAATTTTCCTGAGAAATTTCGTAAAAGGTATGGCCGTTCGCAATTGCCCAATCCTCGGCGTAACTACCCTTTGTACCGTAAACCCTGTAATTTCTGTCAGCTGTGAACGCTGAACAAGACTCAAATGTATAAGGCAAAGCAACGATACTGTTAGCTACAATAGGTAATGAACTGATTTTCTTTATTTTATTGAATTCAACACGTTCTATGGAAGAATTTTCGAAAATTGCTGCACGGCTACTTTCAAGTCCGTTAAGCACAACATATTTCAATGACGGATTCTCCTCAAATGCTCCGGCACCAACGTACTCAAGATTATCGGAGAAAACAACCTTTTCAAGTGAATTATTGTAATAAAAAGCATTTTCAAGAATCGTTGTACAGGAAGGAAGGACAACTTCCTTAAGATTGAACATATACCTGAAAGCATAGTTGTCAACAAATTGTACATTGGGTAAGTATACGGACTCAACAGCATTATTACGTTCAAACTCACCTAAATACACATACTCGAGATTCTCTAAAAAACTAAAATCGGTAAAAGTACAACTTTCAAACGTATAACCACCCAAGGAAACTACGTCATCGGGAAAATTAACTCTTTCAAGTTTAACACAACCTGAAAATGCACGTTCATACAAGCAACCATCCACGAGTGATGGTAAGGAAATTTCAACAAGATTGCGGCAATTAGCGAAGGCATCATTATAAATTGTAGTAACGTTCGGGAACGTTACGTTTGTAAATTTACAACCATAAAAGGCATATTGCGGAATCAAGGTGAAGTTTTCAACAGGAAGATTGTTAAGCTCACCGCAGGACATAAAGCAACGCTTTGAAAGTTTATTGAGCATTGGCATATTAACATAGTCCAGATTTCTGCATCTCCAGAATGCCTCTTGTTTTACTGTCACAACACCCGGTGCGTTGATTATATGAAGATTGGAGCAATTCTTAAAGGCATAATTTTCGATAAAAGTACAGGTTTCAGGTAAGGTGACTTCTTTTAGAGTTGTATTTTTTTCGAAAGCACTTTCACCAATACCCTTTACTGTTACACCTGCAACCTCATCAGGTACGGTAACTACCGATTCTGTTCCGGAGTACCCAGTAACGTAACCTTTTGAGTCAATGGACCACACACCACCTGTTGCAGAGACAGGTACAGCAATCAAGCTGAAAATCAAACAAATGCAAATTAAAGTACTGATAATTTTTTTCATAAACTCTACCCCCTATGTTTAAAGAAATGTTAATCCTTAATAAGAAAACTTAATTTCCTACCTTGTTTACATTGTAAAATGCGAATATTGTATCAATGTCATAGTTTTATGAATGATTTGTAAATATTTTTTGTCAAAATTGTGTTATTTCCAGAAAAAACATTTTTACTTTTTAAGCAAAAGCGTTGTTTTTAAATTGTTTTTAATATATAATCATAAAAAATTATATTTCAAGGTGATTGTCTATGGATAAATACGCAAGATTTAAATTTCAACCCTGTATTCCTTTAGGTGAGGATGGCAGATGTGTTACCGCCTCTCCCCGTCACATTGCCCTTTCTAAAGAGGCGGCAACAGAGGGTATGGTACTTTTAAAAAATGACAATAATGCTTTACCCCTTAAAAAGGGCGAAAAGGTTGCACTTTTCGGTAAAGCAACAATTGAATACATAAAAGGCGGTGGCGGTAGCGGTGACGTCAACTGTCCTTATATCCGCAATATTTACGATGGCTTTAAGGCTAAAGAGCAAGAGAACAAAGTGAAGGTTTTTATGCCCCTTGTAGATTTTTACAAGGATTACGTTGAAAAAGAGAGCGTAAACGTTCTCACTCAGGCTCAGATTGACGCAATATGGGATGTAGTTAACGCAATGGAATTCTGCACCAAGCGTGACGATATGACCTACGACACCTTTGCAAAAATGCACGTCACCGAGGCACTTGTTCCCGATGAGCTTATTAAATCCGCATCCCAATGGGCGGATACTGCAATAATCACTCTCAGTCGTTTTTCTGCCGAGGGAGTTGACCGCAGACCTCAGGGCGGTGACTATTATCTCTCCGACCTTGAAAAGGACCTTATTGACAAAGCTTCAGAACTTTTCAAAAAAGTCATTATAGTTATCAACTCAGGTGCAACAATTGACTGTGAATACTTTGCAGAAAACGAAAAGGTACAAGGAGTGCTTTTCGGTTGGCAAGGTGGTATGGAGGGTGGCTCCGCTATTGCAGATATACTCTGCGGTGATGTTAACCCCTCGGGTAAACTTGTAGACACTATTGCTAAATCCTACGATTGCTACCCTTGTAAAGAGGATTTCTGGGAATGCTTTGACCACGTTGATTATTCGGACGACATTTACGTTGGTTACAGATATTTTGAAACCATACCCGGTGCGGACAAGTTTGTTCGTTACCCCTTTGGCTTCGGTCTTTCATATACAAAGTTCCAATTAAGCGGTAAGGTTTGTCTTGAACGCGAAGGCAAGATTTTTGCAATGGTTGATGTTAAGAACGTAGGTGACGTAGCAGGTAAAGAGGTTGTAGAGCTTTTCTACAGTGCACCTCAGGGAGAACTTGGCAAACCCTCAAAAGAACTTGCAACATTCAAGAAAACAAGACTCCTTGCTCCCGGTGAAAGTGAAACTGTCGTTTTAAGTTTCAATGTGAACGATATGGCAAGTTTCGATGATCTCGGCAAAGTACAGAAATCTGCATACATTCTCGAAAAAGGTACATACAGTTTCTATCTCGGTACTTCTGTAAGAGATAACGAAAAATTTGACTTTGAATACATAGTTGATGAAGATATAGTTACCGAACAGTTATCCGATTGGTGCAAACCCTTCAAACTCACAAAGCGTATGCTCTCTGACGGAACTTTCGAAGAATTACCACAGGGTGAAGAATTCTATCTTTACGGCATAAACGAGCCCACAGGTGCAGTCGCTCCTGAAACCCTTGTTAAATTTGACAAGGTTGGTGAAGAAATCACCATGGATGAATTTATTGCTCAGTTCACAATTGATGAACTCAAATATATTGTCGGCGGTCAGGCTCCCACAGGTGTTTGCAACACAGGTTGCTTCGGCGGTATTGAAAGACTCGGTATTCCCGCTGTGCCTACCGCAGACGGCCCCGCCGGTTTAAGACTCAACGTTGAAACAGGTATTCCAACAACTGCTTGGCCCTGTGCAACACTTCTCGCTTGTTCGTGGAACCCCGACATCGCCTACGAAGTCGGTAAAGGTGGCGGTGCAGAAATCAGAGAGAATAACCTTGGTGTATGGCTCTCACCCGCCCTTAATATCCACCGCGACCCTCTTTGCGGACGTAATTTCGAATATTACTCCGAAGACCCTGTAATCGCAGGTAAGTTCGCATCTGCAGTAACACGTGGCGTTCAATCACAAAAGGTTGCAGTTTCTATCAAGCACTTTGCTTGTAATAACAAAGAGGCAAACCGTTTCGCAAGTGATTCAAGACTTTCTGAAAGAGCTCTCCGCGAAATCTACCTTAAAGGCTTTGAAATAGCCGTTAAAGAAGGTGACCCCTGGACAGTTATGTCATCCTACAACCTTATTAATGGTCAGCATACATCCGAAAGTTACGAACTTCTTACAGGTATTCTCCGCAACGAATGGGGCTATAAAGGTATGGTTGTTACCGACTGGGGTGTAAAAAATGACCCTGTAAAAGAGGTTAAAGCAGGTAACGATTTAAAGATGCATTGCGGATACCCCGAAGACCTTCAGGTTGGTCTCGATAATGGTGATATCACCCGTGCAGACCTTGAACTTTGCACCAAGAGAATACTCGAAATGTTTATGAAACTTATATAACACGAGGGACACATAATGAAAAAATCATTTTTTGACCACATTATTCACGGCGGTGACTATAACCCCGACCAATGGATTAACACTCCCGAAATTTGGGACGAGGATATGCGACTTATGAACCTTGCACACGTTAACAGTGCAACTGTCAGCATTTTCTCTTGGTCCATGCTCGAGCCCGAAGAAGGAGTTTATAATTTCGAATGGCTCGACAGACTTCTTGATAAACTACATGCAAACGGCAAGGATGTTATTCTTGCAACACCCTCGGGTGCAAGACCCACCTGGCTTGCACAGAAATATCCCGAGGTTTTACGAGTTGAGGAAACAGGCATTCGTAATGAATACGGTGTAAGACACAACCACTGCCTTACTTCACCCATTTATCGTGAAAAGGTAAGAAATATTAACACACTACTTGCGCAAAGATATAAGGACCACCCTGCAGTTAAAATGTGGCATATTTCCAACGAATACTGTGGTGAATGTCATTGTGAGCTGTGTCAGGAAGCTTTCAGAGATTGGCTCAAAAAGGAATACAACAATAGCCTCGATGAACTCAATTATAAATGGTGGAACGGTTTCTGGAGTCATCAGATTACAGACTGGTCACAGATTAACTCCCCTAAATTCCGCGGTGAAAACCATGTAAGCGCTATGAAACTTGCGTGGAACAGATTTGTTTCAGACTCGCACATTTCATTCTTTGAAAACGAGATTGCACCATTGCGTGAAATTACCCCCGACATCCCCATTACAACTAACTTTATGAAGCTATACGACGGTATTGATTACCAGAAGTTCGCAAAGCATCTTGACCTTGTTTCCTGGGACAACTACCCCGCCTGGGACAGAGGCTTTAACGATACCGAGGCTTGTGACACTGCATTCGTTCACGATGCTTTTCGTACAATGGGCGGTGGCAAACCCTTCTTTATGATGGAGAGCACACCATCCCTTGTAAATTGGCACAATGTAAACAAATTACCCCGACCCGGCAGACAGGAGTTATCTTCAATTCAGGCGGTTGCTCACGGTGCGGACAGTGTTCAGTATTTCCAGTGGCGTAAAAGCCGTGGCGGTCATGAGAAATATCACGGTGCAGTTGTTGACCATTGTGGTCACGAAAACACACGTGTTTTCCGTGAGGTTTCACATCTCGGCAGTGTACTTGAAAAACTCGGTAACGTAGTTGGTGAAGAATGTAACAGTAAAGTTGCGGTAGTTGCCGACTGGGAAAACAGTTGGGCGGTAAAGCACTTCTGCGGATTTAATAATGACCACCGCGATTACTTCAAAGAGTGCATAAAATGGTATGCCCCCTTCTATAAAAAGGGTATTTCGGTTGACGTAATTTCAATGGAAGATGATTTCACAAAATACGATATAGTTATTGCGCCCTTCCTTTATATGTTAAAAGACGGCACAATTGACCGTATCGAAAATTATGTTAAAAACGGCGGCAACTTTGTTACAACCTACCTTTTCGGTTTTGTGGACAAAGACGATTTCTGCTACCTTGGCGGTTTCCCCGGTGGTAAGTTAAAAGAAGTTTTCGGTGTTTGGTGCGAAGAAACAGACTCACTCCCTGAGGGTATAAAAAACTCCGTAGAATACAATGGCAAGGAATATGATGTTGTAAAAATCTGTGATTTAATCCACGCAAAAGCTTCCGCGGTTCAAGGTGTATATCAGAAAGATTTCTACGCAGACTACCCTGCTATTACAAAGAATGTTTATGGCAAAGGTAACGCATACTACGTTGCATTCAGAAACGACGATGATTTCACCGATAATTTCTGCTATGACCTTATTGATACGTACGGTATTGCACCCGATACTTCCATTAAATATGATGATGGCGTAACAATAAGAAAACGTGGCGAAACAATATTCGTTATGAATTTCAGTGATACTGAAAAGACAGTAACACTTGATAAGGAATATAAAAATATTGTTGACGACACAACTGTCTGTGGCGAAATCACCCTTCCTCTTTGCGGATATATAATTTTAGAATAAAAATCAAAACTCCGTCAGAGAAATCTGACGGAGTTCTTTTTAACTATTTAAAATCGGCAAACCATTATCATCCCACAACACCTTGCGAATATGTGCACTTCGGCAAGGGTCGTAAAGTGGGTCCTGGTCACCAAAACCACACTCGCCCTTAAAACACTTTTCACCTCGAGAATGGTAAACAAACACCCATTCGTTATTTTCATCCTTAACAAATGAGTTGTGTCCCGGTCCATACTCACCTGTTAAATCATCTGACGTAAGGACGGGGTCAGGTAACTTTGTCCAACTGTCAATATCAAGTAAATCTGCGTTTTCATCAGCATACATAAGACCCACACAATATTCCGGACCTGTAGCAGAGGCGGAAAAAGCAAGATAAATTCTGCCTTCATGAATCATAACCGCGGGGCCTTCGTTAACGGGGATATTTACCCTCTCCCACGAAAATTCTGGTTTAGTAAGAAGTAATGGTTTAGTTACTATCTTCCATGGCTCATTGGGACCAATCTGAGCAAGATAAACATTCGAGTTACCACCGTTCTGTGCCCACGCAACGTAATGTTTACCACTACATTCAAAATATGTCATATCAAGGGAAAAAACCTTAAAAGAAAAATCATCATCTTCACAAGCACCGAATTTCCCAACATCAACCCAAGAGTCTTTATACGGGTCGTTACCCACACATTTTATAATATGGCAATCAATATCCCAGACGTTATTTTCACTACCACTTGCGGCAAAAAGGAAATACCAAACGCCATTTATTTTATGTAATTCGGGCGCCCAAATAAACCTGAAAGCAGTTTCGGAATCCGCAACGCTCCACACACATTTTTCCTCTGCAGTTGCCAAGCCTTCAATTGTCTTTGCACGGCGTAAAATTACACGGTCATAACCATCTTTATCATCTTTGCCATACATAGGGTAAGAAGCGGTGAAATAATACCAGCCATCATCGCCTTTAAAAACAAATGGATCCGCCCTGTTTTCAATAAAAATACCATTACAACACAAATTCAACACCGCCTTTTCTTCATAATAGCATACTGATGCCACCAAAACAACAAATAAAATCCATTTTTGTTCACATAATAATACCAAAGAGGTGTTGTTATGGCAAAAAATGTAATAGTTGGTCAAAGTGGTGGTCCCACTTCGGTTATAAACTCAAGCCTTGCAGGAGTGTTTCAGGGATGTATAAGCCGTGGTGCAGACAACGTTTATGGAATGGTGAACGGTGTACAAGGACTCTTGAACAGTGAAATTGTAAATCTTACGGATATTCTTGTCTCAAATCTTGAAATTGAACTATTAAAACGAACACCATCTGCATATCTCGGCTCTTGCAGATTCAAGCTCCCACACTATGAAGATGACACCTACATTTATGAAAAAATATTTAAAATTCTCAAAGAACTTGAAATCCAATGTTTTTTCTACATCGGCGGCAACGACAGCATGGATACTATCTGCAAACTATCCGACTATGCTAAACAAATTAACAGCGACATAAAATTTATGGGTGTCCCAAAAACAATTGACAACGACCTAATGATGACTGACCATACACCGGGTTACGGCTCGGCGGCAAAATACATCGGTGTTGTTATGAAGGAAATTGTACGTGATGCAACGGTTTACGGCACCCCCTACGTTACTGTCGTTGAAATTATGGGCAGAAATGCAGGTTGGCTCACTGCCGCAGCATCTCTTGCAAAAGCAGAGGACTGTGAGGGAGTTGATATGCTTTGTCTTCCCGAAGTACCATTCAACGCAGATAATTTCATTACCAAAACTGAAAAACTTATGAAAACACAAAAAAGCATTGTTATTGCCGTTTCCGAAGGCATTAAACTACCCGACGGCAGATACGTTTGCGAATTGTCAGATGATACGCGCTTTACGGATGCTTTCGGTCATAAAAACCTGACGGGTACTGCAAGATACCTGAGTAATATGATTATGAAAAAGCTTGGCACAAAATCACGCTCCGTAGAGCTTTCAACACTACAAAGATGTGCTGGACACGTGACAAGCAGAACGGATATTACCGAAGCATATCAGGTGGGCGGTGCTGCGGCAAAATATGCTTTCGAGGGTCACACTGGTGAAATGATTGCAATTAAAAGACTTTCAAACGACCCATATCAGAGCACAACGGAACCTAAGGACGTTCACAAAGTTGCAAATTTTGAAAAGAAAATTCCTCTAGAATGGATTAACGAAACCTATACGGATATGTTACCCGTATTTCATCAGTACGCAAGACCACTTATACAAGCAGAATTAACGCCAATTTATATCAACGGATTACCACGTCATATATATTTAAAGGAACTGTAATTGATTTACAGTTCCTTTCACGTTATATATCAAATTCTGCAACAATGGGGAAATGGTCGGATACCACTTCGCAGTAAGTTTCTACGTTTTTACAGGTAAGACCGCGATAGAATATATAGTCAATTTTCTTTTCAGGTTTAATTGACGGATAGGTTGCCATTCCCTTATTAAGTGCTATATCATCAGTATCACTTAATCTGTCATAAATAGGTTTAAAAATACCATCTTCAGGTGTTGTGTTGAAATCACCCATCAGAATTACGGGTAAATCAGTTACATCGATAATTTTACAGATTGTTACAACTGCATTGGCTCTTTCACTTGGTTCCAGACCCATATGGCACACAAGAACACATACATCCTTACCATCACATTTTAAAACTGTTTTAAGTACACATCGACTTTCAAACCAGCCATCATCATTTTTATCTTCCGGGTCGGGAATTTTGACTGTTTCACAGCTCACTATTTCATACTTTGTAACCAAGGCATTACCATAGGGGCTTGTACCTTTAACCTTTATTGCCTCTGCAAAGTAACGGTTATATCCTAAACCGTCACCAATTGCATTAGTCTGGTCAGTGTAACCAAAAAGTCTACCCTTCCCCCTTACTTCATTAAGACCACAGATATCAATATTAAGATTACCAATAGTTTTATAAAAAAGAGGAACGTTGATTCTGTTCTTTTTATATTCAAGGCAATGTTGGATATTAAACGTCATAACTTTCATATAATCACCCACAATTAAACATTGAAAATACTATAACATTCAAATATTCAAAAATCAATTGTTTATCTTGATATTACTTTCTTTGCGTTATATAATTAAGAAAAACACAAAAAGAGGTATTTACTATGATTTGTGAAAGAATAGAACTTAAAAACAACTATAATTTCCTGGGAAATAACGGCAAAAACCCTACCCTCGATATATATTTACCCTACAATATGATTGAAATGAACCGTCAGCACCAGAAAAGACCATGTCTTCTTGTACTTCCCGGTGGTGGATACGGAATGTGCTCTGAGCGTGAAGCTGAGCCCATTGCACTTCATTTTTTACCCGAGGGCTTTAATGTATTCGTTCTTACGTACTCGGTAGCACCCCACCGTTTCCCCTCACAGATAACAGAGGTTGCAGCGGCAATGGAGCTAATTTACGAAAACGCCGAGAAATGGAACTGCGACACAAAGCGTATTGCAATTATGGGCTTTGCTGCAGGTGGTCACCTTGCTGCCCATTACTCGACAATGTACGATTGCAAAGAAGTAAGAGAAATCTTTAAAGACAGTAAGCGCCCCGATGCAAGCGTTCTCTGCTACCCCGTTATTACCTCAGATTTCACAACAACCCACCAAGGCAGTTTCATTAACCTTTCAGGACACGAAACACTCACTCCTGAAGAAGCAGAATATTTTTCATGCGAAAAACAGGTTAAAGCAACTACACCTCCTGCATTTTTATGGCACACCGCCGAAGATAACGTTGTACCTGTTGAAAACAGTATTCTTTATGCAAAAGCTCTTGCTCAGTATAAAATTCCCTTTGAACTGCACATCTACCCCTACGGCGGACATGGACTCTCAACAAGCGACAAACACACTGTTGATGATGTAACAAATATTGTATCATACAATTCTGCCTGGTTAGATAACCTTAAAAAGTGGTTTAATCTTATATTCTGATACATAATAAAAAGTCATAGTCAAAAACGACTATGACTTTTTATTTTTTTATCATTCTTTGTAAGGTCAAAACTCAGATGCAATAGCCATTTGATAGTTTCATCATCAACACTACCATCAAGCAAAATCGAAATCCAATATGATTTATTCATATGGTACGCAGGAAAAATCCCCTGTTCTTTATGAAGCGAACCAATAAGAAGCGGATCGCATTTAAGATTAACCACATCTACGCTGTAATCCACTTCTATGCCGAGTTTCTCTGCAGGTATGGTCATTACAACCCCAAACCACTTCTTACTCTCTTTGTGGCGATAAACCGCATATTCAGGTGTATCAATCCAAGGATAATCCGCCTCGACACCATAGGTTTCGGAAATATATTTATCGAGGTTGGTTCTACCTAACATAATTTGTTCCTTTCAGTAAAAAAACCACTTCCGAAGAAGTGGTTTTTCTTGGCAGGGGCAGTAAGAATCGAACTCACGACACGCGGTTTTGGAGACCGCTGCTCTACCTGCTGAGCTATACCCCTATGTATAAATTTTGCTCTCGCAAAACACTACTATATTATACACAGTTTTTTGGTTTTGTCAACAACAAAATTGTTTTTTATGGAGCGGATGACGAGGCTCGAACTCGCTACCTCCACCTTGGCAAGGTGGCGCTCTACCAGATGAGCTACATCCGCATATTACGGGTAATAAATTACCCGTGGTGCCTCCGGTCGGAATCGAACCAACGACACGAGGATTTTCAGTCCTCTGCTCTACCAACTGAGCTACAGAGGCATACACCAAATGAATGCTCAAATAATATACAACAACCGACAGATTTTGTCAATAGAAAGTATTAAAATTTTTAAGAT
>JAZQZU010000015.1:0-16435 GCA_045634165.1 Acutalibacteraceae bacterium | reverse complement strand
GCCCCTTCCTTGCCGAGGTTTGCGAAACAGTTATTAAAGAAAACGAAAATGCATATCCTGGTCTTCGTGAAAAAGAGGATTATATTATCAAAGTTATTTCAATGGAAGAAAACAGCTTCTATAAAACCATTGACAGCGGTCTTGAGCTCCTTAATGATATGATTAAGAAAACCGAAGGCAAAGTCCTTTCAGGTGCAGATGCATTCAAGCTTCAGGACACTTACGGTTTCCCCATTGACTTAACAAGAGAAATCGTTGAAGAAAACGGTATGACCGTTAACAACGAAGAATTTGAACAGTATCTTTCTGAGGCAAAGGCTAAAGCTAAAGCCGCAAGAAATGTTGCAGGTACAGAAGGCTGGAAGGGCTCAGACGTTTCATTCAAAGAATGTGGTGCAACCAACTTCAAAGGCTACTGTGTAAACGAATGTGAAGCAGAAGTTCTTGCAATTGCTGCTAACGGCGAAAAGGTTGATTTCGTTGGCGAAGATACCGACGCTGTAATTGTTCTCTCCGACTCTTCTTTCTATGCTGAAAGCGGTGGTCAGGTTGGCGATACCGGTATCATTTCAGTAAACGGCAACATTTTCACAGTTACAAATACAACCAAAACTGCTGAGGGTGTCATTCTTCACCACGGCTCACTTACTGAGGGCGATGTTATAAATGTTGGCGATAAAGTAACAGCATCTATCGACGCTACACGCCGTCAGGCTATTATGAGAAACCACACAGCCGCTCACCTTCTTCAGGCGGCACTTCGTGAAGCACTCGGCACTCACGTTGAGCAGGCAGGTCAGCTTGTAAACGAAAATGCTGTGCGTTTCGACTTCTCACACTTCTCTGCACTTTCAGGTGAGGAAATTACAAAAATCGAAAACAGAGTTAATGAAATCATTCTTTCTGCAAAAGATGTTGTTACAGAAGAAATGAGTATTGACGATGCGAAGAAAAAAGGCGCTATGGCTCTCTTCGGTGAAAAATACGGCGATACTGTTCGTGTTGTTTCTGCAGGTGATTTCTCAACCGAACTTTGCGGTGGTACACACGTTAAGAATACAGGTAACATCGGTCTTTTCCGTATAGTTTCCGAATCCTCAGTTGCCGCAGGTGTAAGAAGAATCGAAGGTGTAACAGGCTTCGGTGTTATCGACTACCTTAACTCTCGCGAGGAACTCATTCACAAAACCGCAAGTGCTATGAAGCTCGGCAACGTTAACGAGCTCAGCAACAAAGCGGCGGCACTTACTCAGGAACTTAAGAATAAAGAAAAGGAACTTGAAGAGCTTAAAGCAGAAATTGCAAAACAGAAGGCAGGTAGCCTCTTTGATAACTGCAAAGAAATCGGCGCAGTTAAACTTATTACCGCTAACATCGGTGAAGCAGATGCGGGTGCTTTACGTTCAATGGTTGACTCCTCAAAGGATAAGGGCGACAATATTGTTGTAATCTTTGCGGCAGAGCAGAGTGGCAAGGGTACTTGCTCATTCGCTTGCTACTGCGCAAAAGATGCTATTGCAAACGGTGCACACGCAGGTAATATCGTACGTGAAGTAGCACAGATTTCAGGCGGTTCAGGCGGTGGCAAACCCGACTCAGCTATGGCTGGCGGTAAAGATATTTCAAAAATCGCCGAAGCTCTCGAAAAAGCAGAAGAAATCGTAAAAGCAAAACTTAAATAATTATTAAACACGGTTGATGCTCGTTTGAACATCAACCGTGTTATTTTTTTATGCCAATATTGTGTTAAGTGCTTGTTGATAGTCTGCAACAGTAATCTGACTGTCACCGTTAACATCGGCTGCAACGGTACTGTTTTTATCTAACTCATAATTATTGTTCATTGTTTTTTCAATATATGAAACATCAAGAACGTCAATTACACTGTCGCCATTGATATCACCGTTTATAATCAGGGTATAATCTGTTCTGTATTCACCCTCATAAATGGTAATAGTTGAACCTGTACCCCAGATGTGCTTTCCGTTGCTATACTGACTACCCAGAGCAAAATGAGTTTTTTTGTCTGTTACCGTTATCAGGTTGTAGATATTTGACAAATTATATACATCTGTGTATATACGCTTATTTACGTGGTCAACGCGAGCAATACCCTTTGAAACAATGTCGAATGTTTTATACAGTATCCCTTTAGCTATTGCATAATCGTGAGCCGCGCTACCATTAAGACAATATATCCTTAATCTGCCGGGAGTATAATTATAAAACGCATTATCCTCTATTGTTGTCACTGTTTCGGGAATTGTTATGGTTTGAAGGTTAGAACAATTACCTAAAACATATGATTTAATTGTGGTTACATCACGGGGAATTTCGATTTCAGTAGGTATAGTCCCCTTTACTGAAATGTAAATATCCTTCAAATCCTGAATTCCATCGAGATTATTGAAGTTAAGACCCAACCACATATCCATCGATGAAACGTCAATTGACGTAATATTTTCAAAACTACCGTCAATAAATTTAAGTGACTCGGGAAGCTTGATTGTTTTTAAAGCAGAGTAATCCAACACACCATCGGCTATTCCCAAGGTACCGGATTTAACTTGAAGATTCTGGGAATATGACTCAATAAGATATTTTCCCACATATATATCCGATGTTTTTATATTCCGACGATACGCTGTTCCCTCAAATGCATAACAACCTATTTTTTCCACATTATCGTGGAGGGTTATGTCAGTAAGAGCCGTTGCACTCGCAAATGCCAAATCGGCAATTCTGGTTGTCTTTTCCGGCAAGGTATAATTTGTTTTATACGAATTACCAAAGAAAACCAATTCTTTATCATCCTTCGTATACAAGCCACCGTCTTCGCTCATCTTAAATTTGGGATTTTTCGGATCGCAGGTTGTTTTTTCAAGCGTTTGTGGGAATAAACATGCCATGAAATTAATTTCTTCAAGATTCCACGGTATATGAAGAGTTTTAACGTTATCAACACCACGGAAGGCATAATCCCCTACTTCTTCAAGGCTCTTGAACTCAAGAGCAGTAATCAACGAGCAATCCTCAAATGCAAATTCACCTATACTCTTAAGCCCCGTACCGAAGGTTATCTCTTCAAGGTATGCAGAATCCTGAAATGCGTGGTCACAGATTTTCACAAGTGAATCGGGTAAAACAAGCTTCTTTATTATTTTTTCATCCGAGTAATTTGTTCGTGCAAATGCTCTCTGCGCGATATCAACGGTACCATCCCTGACTACAAATTCATCCGCTTCGCCTAAGAAATTTATAAGATGATTATCTATATAAAAAGCTCCATTTTCCCAATTGTTTGTATCATCATATATTGGCGTATATTCAAAGGCGTGTATATCAATCTGAACAGGTACGTCAGGGATGTTTACCTCAGTAAGATTGGGGCAACCATAAAATGCATATTCCCCTATATGCTCAATTTTATCTGAAAAAGTTACGGATTTAAGTGACTGACAATCGTAAAACGCAGTATCCTTTACTTCTGTTACATCACCTAAAAGAACCAAATCTTCAACCAAAAGACCGTTAAGATACAGATTTTCGGCTTCACCCAACGGGTTGGCTACACCCATATCAGAAAAGTCTATTTCACACCAGAATTGAAGGTCGGAAATATATACGTCCGCAAATTTATTTTCAGTTCCCCAGAAGGGGTCGTCATCAATGCTGAGTAATGTAGTGGGAATGGTCAAGGCTTCAAGGCTATTACAATGCCAGAAGGCTCTTTTGCCGATGGTCTCGACACCTTCTCCGATGATTATGGATTTAACATCTTTACATCCTGCTAAAGCACCATCAGTAATTCCCTTAACGGGTAAGCCGTTATATTCACCGGGAACTAAAAGAGCTCCTGTTACAGTTGTATCACAATCTGTAATCTTATATCCGATGACCTCGTTGCCGGCTTCGTTTAGAACTTCGGCAAAAGTAAAATATTGATTAGTATCCGTTGCCGGGAATGCACACATTACACAGTTGCCGTCTTCGCCTAAAATATGGTCACCGTAAGCACCACCCATGGTGAAAATATTTTCACCACATTCGGAGCAACTATAATACAATTTTGATTTCTGCAAGCAATTTGCCGCGTCTCTTGTGGTATGTGTAAATGTTGGGGTTTCGTCAGTACAATTGAAATGTGCGGTTTCATATTTAAACTTATGGTCTGCCGTAATTTCCATTTCAGTAAGCATTGTATTAAATTGTTCTTCAGTACCTCTGAAAAGTATATGGTCCATTTTATATGACCAATCATGGTATGTGTACGCGCTATTAGTGAAACGTACGTTTGCAGGCAAGCTTATTACCGCAAGCTCCATACTGTTAAATGCATCCTTGTCTATTGTAGTCACCGAATCAGGAATATAAATCTCCTTTAACGAAGAGCAATTGTTAAATGCACCTGAACCTATCTTTGTAACAGTTGCAGGAATCGTAATTTTTTCAAGGCTTTCACACCAGCCGAAAGCGTCGTCGCCTATGCTTGTCATATTGCTCGGTAAAATAACCTCTTTAAGTGAGGGACAGCTACCTGCAAGCCACTGCGCATCAAAGGGAGTCTTACCACCCATATTGCGTATGTCTCTGTAAATAACACTATCGGGAATTACAAGCTTTTCAATACCCGAAAAGCTAAATACAGAATCGCCTATATGAGTAACGGAAGCAGGAATATCAATATTTTTTAATTCTGTGCAACCATTGAATGTATGGTTTGCAATGAATTTAAGTGTGGATGGTAAAAATATTTCTTCAAGTCCCGAATCCATAAACGATTCTTTGCCCAATCTTTCGATTCCCTCGGGTAAGGTGATCTTTGTAATATCCTTACAATCCTTAAATCCATAAGAATTAACCTGACGTACAGGGAGACCGTCGTAGATTTCGGGAACAACTATTTCACCCTTAACAGAGGTATCCTTTGCACCTACCAGATAGTAAGTGCCGTCACTACTGAGTGTAAAAGTCAGTTTTTCTGAATTTACATCGGTAGCTTTCACCATACTGAAGTTTGCACAAAGGGAAAAACAAATTGCAAAACTCAATACTAATGAAACTATTTTTCTGATCTTCATAAAATTGCCTCCTTAAGTTATTTATATAAGCACCAGGCATTTGTTTTTAATTACCTATCGGCTTTCTACCACAAATATAAAATATTCTCATTTGATTTTCATCAAATTTTACGAATTGCAAGAAAATCGTGCAGAAATGCAAGAAAAAATTTAAAATTAACTCTTGACATAGGTTATCACTAAATTTATTCTAGCGGATTTTCCGCTAAATGTCAATAGCGTATATTCCGCTAAAACTATAATAGTATCAAATACTATTATCAGGCGGTGGCACTATGCATTACACAAGAATACGAGATTTAAGAGAAGATAAAGACTTGACCCAGAAGGAAATGGGTCAGATTCTTATGTGCAGTCAACGAGTTTACAGTAACTATGAACGCGGTGATCTGGACATACCCACAGAGATTTTAATTAAGCTTGCATTGTTTTACGATGTAAGTATTGATTACATTTTAGGCATTACCGACACTAAAAGATCTTATAAATAAAAATCATTTTTCAACGCCCCTTTTTTGTTTTTTAACTCATTTCAATTCACTCTCTATTATGTAGTGTCAAAGGAACCTGTTTTTGACATAAATTTTTAAGAAAATCAAAAAAATTCACTTGCCTCAATGAAGCAAGTGAATTTTTGTCATATCCCAATTGTAATAATTTCAAATGGTTTATATTCAATTATATCCGTTTCACCCTCAACATCTTCAAGCATATTGAGGAGCTTTACTTTTTGGGGCAATTTAATCTGACCACGTTTGCCGTCTTGCTCCGAAAGTCTGATGACGGTCATTGTACCGTCTTCGCTACGCTTTACCGCTTGTAAGTACAAGGGTTCAAATGTAGGCAAAGTCCACTGACAATCCGCCTTCACAAGGGGTGTGTTGTATTGGTGGGCGAGACCGTTTATATCGGCAGTTACCGCATCACCTTCGTGGGGCACAATCATATAACAAAAGCTATGCTGACCAATATCCGACGTAACGTCGGGACGCTCCGTAGCACGAAGAAGCGAAAGGCTCATTGAGTTTTCAAGGAAGCCAACACCGTATTTCCCATCGTTCACAAGGGCAATACCACCACCTGATTCCGACATATCGCACCATTTATGGTGACAAGTTTCGAATCTCGCTTGTTGCCAGGTTGTGTTACGGTGAGTTTCCCTCTCTATAAAGCCTGCGGACGTATCGCAAAGGGCTTTTCTTGTTAAAATGTTGCAATCGAACTCTGCTTTTGCAAGTTTGTGCTTTTCGTTCCAGTCAACATTATTTTCAACCTCAATTCCGCGGTTTCTTCTGAAAAATCTGATTTTCATTTCCCAATCGGATTTTTCCGTACCAAGCATTACTACAAAGGTTACGCTTTCACCATCGCTTTCGCAGACAGACATAGGAGCTTTTACTTCCACATCTATCTGCTTTTCGCGGTAATTGGGTAGGATATCCCACGCATCGTAGTTACCGGGACAATCAACGTAGAGTTTAAGTTTATTGAAATCACCCTTAACCCACTCTCTGGTAAGTTCTTTATCGTAAAGTGATGCTAACGAGCCGTCGTTATTGAACTTTGCAATATAGAAGGGGGTTTCGATTTCATTACCATTTATATTAAACCATTGACCTTTAAAATCCGTCTTTCTCCAAACAGCACTTGAAAGAGGCTTCATATTAGGAGTAATCCAATTACCCTTTTCACCATAACGTGTGGCAGTACCCTTTTTATTTTTTACGAAAGTCAAAGCATTGCGTTCAATATTAAGGGTATTAAAATATTTACTGCCCGTACCGATAATTTCATCAAGTGCTTTTTCCACCTCGGCGTAATCCTTCATTGCATCCTCATATACCGGGTGAATATGGGAACCGGGTAAAATATCGTGGAATTGATTTATTAGGAACTTTTTATAAAGGGCTGTTATTTCTTCGGTTCTTTCTTCGCCCCTCATAACGCAGAGCATTTCCGCAGTTCTGAATTTATTTTCAATTCTGCGGTTAGCGCGTTTCATATAACTTTTTGTAGTAAATGTACCGCGGTGCATTTCAAGGTAAAGTTCCCCGTCCCACACCTGAAGATTTTTATTATCTTTTAAGTTCTTTTCAAGAAACTCTGCTCCGCTTGTGTGAGTGCATTTGGGCATAACCGAAAGTTTCTCAAAACGATTCATAAGTTCAATCATTTCTTCGGTACAACCCGAGCCACCGTCACCATAACCGAACATATTAAGTGTCTGTCCGCCACTATCCTTATCAATGTATGCCTCCCAGTTTTCCTGAATCTGGCTGGGCATATTCCAGGTTATAAAGTGAGTGGGCGGAACGCAAGCGTAAACGTCGCTACCGTCAATACCGCGCCAGATAAAGTTATTATGTGGGAATCTATTGGTATCGTTCCAGGTTGACATTTTGTTTGAAACGAAGTAGTCAACACCGCTTTTCTTAAGTATCTGGGGTAAAATCCAGCTATTACCAAAAACATGTGGAAGCCACGCATTATTAACCCTTTTGCCGAACATTCTCTCATAGGTTTTCTGACCATAAAGGCACTGTCTTATAAGGCTTTCTGCATTGGGTACATTACAATCGGGCTCAACATACATAGCGCCAACGGGCTCAAACTGACCATTCTTTACTTTTTCTTTTAACTCCTCAAAAACATCGGGATAATATTTCTCAAGAGTTTCATAAGTATAGGGTTGCGTATGGGCATACTTAAAGTTGGGGTATTTATCCATAAGACGAAGCTGAATAAGAACTGTTCTTAAATTCTTTTGTACCGAGTGTATTCTTCGCCAATAGTACGCAATATCAAGGTGGGAATGAGCTACAAGCGCCACATCACCCACACCCTTATATGTATCATTACTAAAAATTACATCCTCAATATACTGTTTTGCTTCAGCAACGCCTATAAGCTCATCACTGTCAAAATCGATGCAATTCATAGCGTTATTGAGTTCTTTGTTGAGGAAATTTCTGTAATCTTCGTTAAAAAGCTCGCTCTTTGCAATATCTAAAAGAAGTTCAAAATCATATACAAGACTCTGAACATCGTCGTTTATGGTACAGATATACGCACCCTCAAAAATCTGACGGCACCCACGCACAGAAAGACTCTCGGGGTTACGCTCATCGTCGGGCTTACTACGGTTATAACCCATCATTTCAAAATGCAGGGTGTCATTAACATCAACGTATGGTGACAAAAGCATTCTTTCACGGTTGGGGTCAACACCACCTACGTATTTTCCGTTCACTTTAACGCAGATTTCAGCCGCTGTTTTAAGCGAAAACCAAAGTTCTTCGCCCCTTAATTCTTGGGGGATATTAACATCCGCTTTTATAAAAGCAGTACCGTCGGGGGTGAAATACATATCACCCTTTTTAAGAGGTCGATAATCTTCAGAATAATATTCAAACTGCATTTCGTCAACCTGACGTGCATCCCTTATTTCAAGATTTTCAATTTGCCACTTTTTATTATAAATATGGCGTTTAAGCCAACCGAAACGCAAATCCGTCCATTCTTCGGGACGTAAAGAACGTCTTACAACTTTAATATGTGCCATAATTCACCTCACACATCCTGAAAATACGGTCTTTTACGTATTGGGCTTATTTTAACCGTTTTCTTTAAATCTCGTTTAATTTCCTGTTCAATCCAATCAGTGCAACGATGAAGAATAAGGCATTTTGAACATTCACCACGAAAACGAAGGGTCAATTCATTACCTTCTAATGAAACAAATTCAACCCAACCGCCGTCACCTTGTAGTTTAGGAGCAATTGTGTTATTAATATATTTTTCCATAATTTTCGCCTCTTTCGGCATTTAATGATACTGAAATCGTATCATACAAAAAACGCTTTTGTCAATCAATTTATTGATTTCAGATACGAAAATTGATATAATAAATACAGGAATTTTCTGAAAGGAGTGGTCTTATGAAAACTTGTAAATTTCAGGTTACGGGTATGACCTGTGCCGCTTGTCAGGCAAATGTAACAAAAGCCACTCTCAAGACAACCGGAGTGGTAAATGCAGACGTAAATTTACTTTCAGGACAATTAACCGCTACCTTCGACGAAACTGTTGCAAACGAAAATAACATTATAAATGCCGTTAATAATATCGGATATGGCATAAAACTTTTTGATAATACCAAAAATACTTCTTTAAAAAGCCAATGGCAGGAAAGAAAACAAAGTGAAGAACAAGAAGTCCGCAGTATGAAAAAGCGACTTCTCAGTTCTGTGATTATTCTAATCTTTTTAATGTACATTGCTATGGGTAATATGGTGGGGCTTCCTCTACCCTTCTTTATTTCAGAATATCCACTTATAAACAGTATTCTTCAATTACTTCTTACAATCCCTGTGCTTGTAATCAACCGAAAGTTTTTTATTTCAGGCTTTAAGGGGCTTATTAAACGAGCCACAAATATGGATACCCTTGTGGCATTGGGCTCCTCTGCCGCCTTTTTATACGGAGTTTTCGCGGTAATTATGATGATTAAGGCAACCATTGATGGGAATACGGAAGAAATACATCATTATTCCCACCAGCTTTATTTTGAATCAAGTGCAATGATTCTTACTTTGGTTACTGTGGGTAAATTCCTTGAAAGCCGTTCTAAGAGTAAAACAGGTGATGCCCTGGGTAAGCTTGTGGAATTATCACCCAAAACCGCAAACGTTATAAGAAACGGCAAAGAAATCACCATTGAAGCAGAGGATATTGTAATCGGTGATGAAATTATTATACGCCCCGGTGAAAGGATAGCCGTTGACGGAGTAGTCACAAAGGGCTACGGCTCAGTCGACCAGTCTGCCGTTACAGGCGAAAGCATACCTATTGAAAAAGCAACTGGCGATAAGGTTATTTCCGCAACACTCAACAAAAGCGGAACATTCTATATGACCGCTTCAAAGGTGGGCGAAAATACAACCATTTCACAAATTATAAAGCTTGTGGAAAATGCTTCTTCATCCAAAGCCCCTATTGCACGACTTGCGGATAAAGTGAGCGGTGTGTTCGTACCCGTTGTAATGGGTATTTCCCTTGTAACATTTTTACTGTGGCTTATTTTTGGAAAAGACTTTGAAAATGCTCTTTCCTTTGCCATAACGGTACTTGTTATTTCCTGTCCCTGTGCCTTGGGTCTTGCCACGCCCGTTGCAATTATGGTCGGTACAGGCAAAGCCGCCGAAAACGGCATTCTTATAAAATCTGCCGAAGCACTTGAAACACTGGGTAAAGCCACTACCATTGTTTTTGATAAAACAGGTACTCTTACAAGCGGACAAATGAGTGTCAGCGATATTATTGTTATTGATAAAACCCTTACACAAAATATTTTTCTTACTCTTTGCGGTGCAATTGAAAAAGAAAGCGAACACCCCCTCGGTAAGGCTATACGAAGATATTCCGAAGAATTAAACCTGAATCTTCCCGAGGTTTCGAATTTCATAGCTTATCAAGGAAAAGGTATTACGGCAACAATTGAAAAAGACAATTACATTGCAGGTAACAAGAGATTTTTAATTGAACAAGGTATAGAAGAGTGTACTTCACTTGATAATCAACTCAACGACCTTTCCTCGGAAGGTAAAACACCGCTTATTTTCGCAAAGAATAATGATATAATCGGAATCATTGCCCTTTCGGACACCATACGTGAGGACAGTATAAATGCCATTGAGGGCTTTAAAAAACTCCACAAAAAGACGGTTATGTTAACAGGTGACAATGGCGGTGCCGCAAATTTTGTGGGCAAAAAAACAGGTATTGATCTGATTATTTCAGACTTATTACCTGCCGACAAGGAAAAACAAATACGCCACTTGCAAGAAAATGGCGAAAAGGTTGTTTTTATCGGTGACGGTATAAACGATGCTCCTGCGCTCACAACTGCTGACATTGGCATAGCAATAGGTGCGGGGTCGGATATAGCCATCGACTGTGCAGATATTGTGCTTATCAACAACTCACTTGCAGATGCCCTTAAGGCTACCGAATTAAGCATTTCAGTTATGCGTAATATAAAAATGAATTTGTTCTGGGCGTTTTTCTACAACTGTCTGGGAATTCCCCTTGCGGCAGGTGTGCTATTCCCCTTATGGGGCTTAAAGCTCACACCGATGATCGGCTCCGCAGCCATGAGCCTCAGCTCCGTTTCAGTTGTTGCAAATGCTTTAAGATTAAAATTCTTCAAATGTAAATTAATAAAAAAAGAAAATAAAAAAATTGATTCAGAAGCATCTAAATCAACAGAAACGGAGAAAACAAGTATGGAAAAAACAATTAAGGTTCAGGGTATGATGTGCCCAAGATGTGAAGCCCACGTAGTAAAAGCTCTTACATCAATTGACGGTGTCGAAAATGCCACCGCAAGTCATGAAGAAAATATTGCAACACTAACACTTTCCAAAGAAATTGCCGACGATATTTTGATTAAAGCAATCATAGACGAAGGCTATGAAGCGAGCATATAAAAAATGTCCCTGTTCAGTAATGAACAGGGACTTGTTTTTTAGTTAATAACCTTATCGTCAACTTCCTTCTGAGCCATTTCGCAGAAAGCATCAACACTCATTGTACCCATATCGCCGGCTTTTCTTGCACGTACTGCAACTTCGCCATTTTCGATTTCTTTGTCACCGAGAACAAGCATATAGGGAATTTTCTGAAGCTGTGCCTCACGGATTTTGTAACCTGTTTTTTCTGATCTGTCATCAACAGTTACGCGGAAGCCCTTTTCTTCAAGCTTAGCTTTAAGTTCGTAACAAGCATCGTGATGTCTTTCGGAGATAGGAAGAATTCGGAACTGCTCGGGAGCAAGCCATAAGGGGAATGCACCTGCGTATTTTTCAATAAGAAGTGCAAGTGTTCTTTCGTAGCAACCGATAGAAGTTCTGTGAATAATATAGGGATTCTTCTTAGTACCGTCACGGTCCACGTATTCCATACCGAATTTTTCAGCAAGCATCTGGTCAATCTGGATTGTAATAAGAGTATCTTCTTTACCGTAAACGTTCTTAATCTGAATATCAAGCTTAGGACCATAGAATGCAGCTTCACCGATACCAATCTTGTATGAAATACCGATATCGTCAAGAATTTCTTTCATAACGCCCTGAGCTTCGTCCCACTGTTCCTTTGTACCAATGTATTTTTCAGTATCTTCAGGATCCCACTGTGAGAAACGATATGAAACATCCTCATAAAGACCGAGAGTTTTAAGCATAAAGATGCAAAGGTCAAGACAACGCTTGAACTCGTCCGCAAGCTGCTCGGGAAGGCACATAAGGTGACCCTCGGAAATTGTGAACTGACGAACACGAATAAGACCGTGCATTTCGCCTGAAGATTCGTTTCTGAAAAGGGTTGAAGTTTCTGCAAGTCGCATAGGAAGGTCACGGTACGAACGTGCTCTGTTAAGGTATGCCTGATACTGGAAGGGGCAGGTCATAGGACGAAGTGCAAATACTTCATCATGCTTTTCCTCGTCGCCTAAAAGGAACATACCATGCTTGTAGTGGTCCCAGTGACCTGAAATTTTGTAAAGATCGCTCTTTGCCATAAGAGGAGTTTTGGTACGCACCCAACCTCTTTTTGCTTCTTCATCTTCAACGAAACGCTGAAGTGTCTGTACAATAAATGTACCCTTGGGAAGAAGAATGGGAAGTCCCTGACCAATGGAATCAACAGTTGTAAAGATTTCAAGCTCTCTGCCGAGCTTGTTATGGTCACGTTTCTTTGCTTCTTCAACTCTCTGAAGGTGTTCTTCAAGTTCTGCATTTTTGGGGAATGCTGTACCATAAATACGCTGAAGCATTTTGTTGTTCTGGTCGCCACGCCAGTATGCACCTGTACACGCAGTAAGTTTGAATGCTTTTACTCTACCTGTTGAGGGAATATGGGGACCTGCACAAACATCGGTAAATTCACCCTGTTTGTAGAAACTGATGGGCTCATTTTTACCTGCGTGTTCTTCAATAAGTTCAACTTTATAGATTTCACCCTTAGCTTTCATTTCTTCAATAGCTGCCTGAGGCTCCATCTGGAATCTTTCAAGGACAAGGTCTTCTTTAACAATTTTCTTCATTTCCGCTTCAATTTTTGTAAGAAGCTCGGGTGTAAATGAAGTTTCACAGTCAATATCATAATAGAAACCATGGTCAATTGCAGGTCCTATTGCAAGTTTAGCATCGGGATAAAGGCGTTTTACTGCCTGAGCAAGAATATGTGATGCAGTATGCCAGAAAGCGTGCTTACCCTCATCGCTTTCGAATGTGAGGAATTCAAGTTCGCAGTCCTCATTAATGGGAGTGCGGATATCTGCGCCCTCGCCATTTATAAGACAAGCACAGAGATTTCTGAAAAGACCCATACTGATGTCCTTACAAACATCAATGGGAGTTACACCATTTTCGTACTCTCTAATATCGTCACGAAGTTTAATCTTAACCATTTATATCATCCTTTCGTTTAGTAACTGAATTAAATAAAAAAACAGACTTCATCCCATTCATAACAAATGGGATGAAGTCAAAATTTACTCCACGGTTCCACCCAAATTACGGTATTATACCGTCACTCGAGATGCCTTAACGCGGCTCATACGGCAACACTTATCTTTCGCTTCGTGTCACACTCAGGAGTGGTCTTTGGGAAACACCTTTGACACCTTGCACCATCCGATGTCTCTCTGAAAAAGGTAAAATCCTTAATTTCTCCGTCTTGGATTTAATAGTATTTACTTAATCATAAACCCGTTTTGAAAAAATGTCAACAGGATTATTCTTCTACTGTTTCTTCAACTTTCTTTTTAGGCTGAATTTTGCCGTAAAGTGATGATGAAGCAGCATCAATTTTCTTTTCACGGGGCTCCTTTGGTGTTTCGGGCACGTAGGGAGCACGTCTTTCACGGTTGCCACGACGGTCATTTCTGTAATTACCGCGTTTTTCGCCGCCTTCGGGTGTAATAACTACACGACGTCTGTCACCTTCACCTACTGAGTGTGAGGTTACACCGTCAATTTCCTGAATTGCAGTGTGGATAATTCTACGCTCATAGGGGTTCATAGGCTCAAGAGCAGAGCTTCTGCCGTATTTTGTAACCTTGGAAGCCTGACGTTTTGCAAGACCTCTGAGGGTTTCTTCACGACGTTTTCTGTAATCGCCAACGTTAAGAGCAACGCGCTTGTTGTTATCCTCGGAACGGTTAACGAAAAGTCTTGTAAGATACTGTAAAGCATCAAGCGTTTCGCCACGTCTGCCGATAATATTACCGTAATCTTCTTCGCTTACGATTTCAAAATAAATATCTTCATCAGTTTCTTTAGCGGTAACGGTTACATCGTTGAAGCCCATACCGTTAAGAATTGATTTAAGGTACTGAGTTGCGGGAGTTTCCTTCGCCTCGATATTTGAAAGGTCAACTTCGGGAGTTTTCTCTTTCTTGGGAGCATCCTTCTTGGTTTCCTTTTTAGGAGCTTCTTTTTTAACTTCCTTTTTAGGAGTCTCTTTTTTAGCCTGGGTCTTTGACTCAACCTTTTTCTTGGGAGCCTGTTCTTTTTTCACTTCTTTTACGGGTGCTTCTTTAACTCCGTCATCATAAGATGCTTTAACCTGAGCATCTGCACCGCCGAAAAGACCGAGAATTTTCTTTTTGGGGAAAGTTACGATTTCGACTTTTACATCTGCATCAATAGGTGCATGTAAATTGTCGATAGCCATTTTTCTGGCTTCTTCAATAGTAGGCGCAACGCCTATTGCTTCTTTTATCATATTAATACACCTTTATTTCTTCTCAATGTCAACGCGACGTTTAGTGTTATTTTCTTTAGAACGTCTTACAACAGTTTCATCAACCATCTGCTGAGCGATAACCTTTTTGGGACTGTAAAAATAAGTAAGGAATACCTGCTGAACAAATGCAAAAATATTTGAAATAATCCAATAAACACCTACACCTGCAGGGAACATAAATGTAAATATGAGTGACATAACAGGTGACATAAATGTCATACAACCCATTGTGGGGTTCTTTGCCATTTCGGGATTCTGCTTACGCTGTTTGAAGTACATAAATACTGATGAAAGCATAGCAGTAAGGAAAGCGAGAATGGGAATTAACCAAAGAATGCTGGGTTCTTTATAATTAGGTGAATCAAGCAAACTAAGTTCAAATTTACCAATATTGAAAATAAAGTTGTCTTTGAGGCTAATTAATTCCTGCATTTCAGAGGCATCAATACCTTTGATGACTCCCATGCCATCTTCGATTTTGCCGAGAATTTCAAATTCCACACCGCTTGAATTCTTGCTTTTCGCATCAACGGTTACCTTTAAAGCAGTTTTTAAAATTTCAATCTTATCTTTACTGAACTGTAAAACGTGGGTAATGGGGGCATAAATAACGCCGTAAAGACCCATCATAACAAGTAACTGCGAAATCAAGGGAAGGCAACCCATATTAGCCGCACCGAAGCCTTCGCGCTGATAGAGAGCCTGAGTTTCTTCCTGAATTTTCTGTTGGTTACCTGCGTATTTCTGTTTGATTTTGTTAACTTTTGTGTTAAGACGCACCTGTTTTGCGCTATTTTTCTGTTGGCTAATTGAGGCAGGTAAAAGTATAAGCTTAACAACAACCGTAATCAATACAATTGATAAGATATAACTGAACGTGTCTACACCAATCTGATTAAAAAGGTTATATAAACCGCTAAGCGCCCAACCGAAAGGTGTTGCGAGTACTTCTCTCATAGGATTTTGTTCCTTTCATTTTTATGGGGAGATTACTTCTTTTTCTCCTTCTTTGGGGGTACGGGGTCAACTCCACCGGGAAAGAAAATATTACAACGCATCAGTCTTAAAATTGCATAAATTGAGCCTTTTATTAACCCGTGAATCTCAAGACACTGTACAGCATACTGTGAGCAGGTGGGATAATAACGGCAACGCGGCGGAAAAAGGGGCGAAATACGTCGCTGATAAAATCTTATGATTGCAATCAAGGCCTTTTTCATAAGCTTTCACTCTCGCTTTTAAGCATACCTTTTTCGGTGAATATTCTGCGCATAATTTCAGCAAGACGGGTGCTTTTGACATACTTCGTCTTGGAGCGGGCTACAATAACAATATCGTAGCATGGTGATACATCATTGCAAACGCTCCTGAAGGCCTCTCTCAGAACCCTTCTGGAACGATTACGTTCAACTGCATTACCTATTTTTTTGCTCGTAGTTATACCAATACGGCAAATTCCCGCGTGGTTCTTTGAGTAATAAACAACCAACGCAGGATCAGTAACTGTTTTGCCCCTATTATATAACCGACGAAAATCGGAATTGCTT
>JAZQZU010000014.1:0-35177 GCA_045634165.1 Acutalibacteraceae bacterium | reverse complement strand
TAACGGTGTTACTGGTGAAAAACCCCTCTATTTCTTCCTTGAGAGATATATGGGTTCGTTCTCTGAAGAAGTAAGACAGTTTGTTGACTGCTGTATAAATGACAAAGAAACACCTGTTGGTATTCATGCAGGTCTTCAGTCTGTCAAGATTGCTCTTGCTGCTGAAAAATCTGCTAACGAAGGCAGACCCGTTAAACTTTCAGAAATCAACTAAAGAGGTCTTTTATTAATGACTGATAAAAACTATGATATTATAGTTATAGGTGCAGGATGCGGCGGTTTAACCGCCGCCGCCTGTGCTTCAAAAGAGGGAAAAAGAGTATTATTACTTGAACGCCACAATGTCCCGGGCGGTTTTTCCTCAAGTTTTGTAAGGGGCAGATTTGAATTTGATGTATCTTTGCACGAGCTCTGTAGATTTTCAAATGAGGCAGGGCTTGGTGAATTGCGCGTTCTTTTTGATTCATTAGGAATCAGTAATAAAATCCAATGGATAACCATACCCGAGGCATTCCGATTGATAAGTAAGTCTTATGATGGTTCAAAAGTGGACGTAGCAATGCCTTTTGGTGTCGATAACTTCATAGAAACAATGGAAAGCTACGTTCCGGGTAGTAAAGCGTCCATGACAAAACTTTTTAAACTCGGTGACGAAATTGAAGAAGCTACAGAATATTTCGCAGCAAATGAAATGAAAATGAGTTTCAAAGAAATTCGTCATATTATGAAAAAATACGGTAATTTCGTTAAAACTGCCCCCTACTCAGTTAACGAAGTTCTTGATGCGTTAAACGTTCCCAAAAAAGCGCAAGAGATATTCAACGCTTATTGGTTATACCTGGGAGTCGATTGCGATAGATTGAGTTTTACTCATTACATCTGTATGGTAAACTCATATATTAAACTTGGTGCATTTGTTCCTTCTTTGAGAAGCCATGCTCTCAGTATGGCTTTGGCAGGTGTTATTGAAGATAATAACGGTGAAATACGCTATAACACACACGTTTCAAGAATTTTGTTCAAAGATGGTAAGGCTTCTGGCGTTATTTTGAAAAACGGTGAAAAAATAATGTGTAATCACATTATCGCTAACTGCTCACCTACTACGGTTTACTCCAAGATGATGAAAAAGAGTGACGTTCCCGTATCCGCACTTAAAAGAACTAACGCTCGTACGTTTGGTGCAAGAGGTGCTTGTGTTTACCTCGGTCTTAACCGTACACCCGAGGAATTAGGTATTAAAAACTACTCGTATTTTATTACCGATACTACTGATTCCGCCTCACAATTTGCACTTATGAAATCGATAGATACAAACTCTGCTCAAGCAACAGTTTGTTTAAATATAGCAAATCCTGATTGTTCCCCTGCAGGAACAACAATATTGTGTATTACTACACTTTATACCGATAATTGTTGGGCAGACGTAACCACAGAAGGTTACTTTGATGAAAAAGATTTACTTGCCGCCCGACTTATTTCAAAATTCGAAGATGCAACAGGCATTACAATTCACAAATATATAGAAGAAATTGAAGTTGCCACACCTGTTACTTTCGCAAGATATACCAACACACCTCAAGGTGCAATTTATGGTTATCTTGGCAATGATTGGGATAGCATTGTACCCCGATTTATGACCGAGGAGCTTGACTGTGACACACCCGGACTTCGTTTCTGTGGTGGGTGGGGAACTCAACTTTCAGGCGTTTGCTCCGCAGTTGCTTCGGGTAGAAATGCCGCATACGCAACCTTAGGAGATATATCCGAAGAAAGGAGCGAACAAAATGAAGAATAAAGTTAAAGTACGCTCCACACTCAAGGATATACGTAATTTTACAAATATCCCTGAATTACGTAAGGGTGTTATTCAGGAAGCACCTAAAACCCCCATTAACGGTAACTTTGCGGTTAATTCAATTGCTAACTTTCTTCACCCCTCAGTGCAATACCTTAAAGTTAAGCAAGTTGCTAAAATCAATATAAACACAAGAGCGTATATACTTGAACCTGATGCTGCACACGGTACTGCAAAATTAGCATATTTCAGACCAGGTCAATGGATTAGTGTTACACTTAATATCGGTAATGCTGTTGTTACAAGACCTTACACCCTTTGTGCTTCACCCTTACGCTCTGTTGACGATGAATATATGCTTATTGTAAGCAAAAAGCCCAACGGATTTGCTTCCCATTATATATTCAACAATTGGCGAAAAGGTACAGAGGTCATCTCATCAGCCCCTTCAGGTAATTTTTATTACCAACCCTTAAGGGATTCAAAAAACGTTGTGGCGGTATGTGACAACGAAGGGTTCTCCCCGTTTTTGTCAATGGCAGAGTCAATTGCAGATAAATCCCTTAATTTGGATTTAACCCTTATTTATTATGCAAGAAAACAGAACGAAGCCATTATGTCTCAAAGGTTCGATGAGCTTTCCGAAAAGACACCAAATTTCAGAATTGTATACGTATTCAGTGATGAACACGTTTTCAAATGTGAAAGAGGTTTTGTAACAAAGAGCCTCATTGAAAAATATGCACCTTTTACCAAATACAGTTTATTTGTATGCGGCTCAAACACTTTGTACAATCGCCTTGTTCCTCAAATAAGCGAATTGAAACTGGAAAACAAATACATCCGCTTTGGTTTAAACGGACAGATCAATGCCCCCGAAAGCCTTCCTGATTTTCCCCACGATGCTATCGGGAAAACCTTCTTATGTAAGGTAATAAAAGACGGTGCTTTGATTTCAACAGTGCCTTGCAGTTCTACTGAAAGCTTACTTGTTGCTTTGGAACGCGAAGGTATAAAAGCTCCTTCCCTATGCCGCTCGGGTGAATGTGGTTTTTGCCGTGCCAAACTTCTAAAAGGTAATGTATATATTCCTTTAGGCGTTGATAACCGAAGACTTGCAGATTCAAGCCACGGTATAGTTCACCCCTGTTGCTCCTATCCTATGAGCGATATGACACTTGTAATAAATTAAAATTCGGAGATTTTTATGATTGATATAAAAGGACAGATTCTTGCCGCATTTGGTGGTATGTTGGGTGTTTGCGAACACATAAAGCTTAACATTTATTCACGCAGAGCCAACAAAATGCAGAAAACCTGTATTAAACGTCTTATGCGTAAAAACAAATCCACAGTTTACGGAAAACTTAATAACTTCAAAGACGTTAAGTCAATAGAGGATTATCAACGTATAGTTCCCCTTTCCACATACGCAGATTACGATGAATATGTGTGGAGAATGGCTAATGGCGAAAAAGGGCTTATTACAAATATGTTTGTACGCCGTTTCACAGAATCCTCCGGTAGCACCGGTAAGCAAAAGCTTGTTCCCCTCTCCTATTGGGCAGAGTGGGTTTGTCAATGTTTCAGTTTCAGTGCACCCGTTGGTTGTGCTGTTAAATGGTTTATGAAAAAAGGCAGACCAATTCCACCCCAAAAGGGTCTTTTGACGGCTGAAACCGGCAGGCGAAAAGTCAAGGGTGGTACTATCAGTTGTTTATCATCCATACCTCTTCTTAATCTCCGTCCCCTTGTTCCTTTCTTTGCTACATCTCCTAAAGAAGTACTTTTCCCGGAACCGGGTGCGGATATGGATATGCATTATCTTAAACTGCGTTTTTCTTTACCAAATAAAAAGACAAGTTATTTAGGTACTGTATTCATTACTACCCTTGAATCAATGTTCTTTTATATGGAAGAAAATTGGGAAATGCTCTGCGATGATATTGAAAAAGGTATTATCAACGACAGTATTAAAATGCCCGAAGAACTCCGAAAAAAATACAACAAAAAACTTAAACCCAATCCCAAAAGAGCTGAGGAATTACGTGCAGAATTTCGAAAAGGCTTTGATGAATCACCTATTATACCGAGAATATGGCCCAAGGTTGAATGGATGTATGGTATGGGTACAGGAGCCCTTGCCTTTTACGCAAAAAAATTAAGACGCTATATTGGCGAGGATATGCCTATTCACTACTTAGGCTACACCGCAACCGAAGCCTTTATGGCAGTACCCATTGAACTTAACTCTTTTGAGTACGTTATGCTTCCTCAGAATGGTTTTTACGAGTTCAGACCCATTGATTGCGATAGTTACGACAATCTTCTTACAATCAAAGACCTTGAAGTCGGTAAGGAATATGAGATTATTCTCACAAATATGAGCGGTTTTTATCGCTACCGCATTGAAGACGTAATTAAAGTTACAGGCTTTTATCACCAATGCCCTAAAATCACATTCTGCTACAGACTTAATCAGATAGCTAACATCAGTGGCGAAAAGGTAAGCTCTCTTGCCTTTGATGAAATTGTTGCTAACCTTTCTGAAAAGATGGATGACTTATACATCGGTTACAGTATTTACCCCGACAGAAGCACTTCACCCGGTCATTACATATTACTTGTTGAAACTTCAGAAGATGTAAGTGACGAAAAGAAAGCAAAGTATAATGAAGCTTTTGAAGAAATGCTTTGTAAGGGCAATGTAAGCGTTGAGCCACTTATCAAGAGTGGTGCGTTAGGACATTGTGAGGTTAAGTTCTTGAAACACGGCACTTATGATGATTACCGCGAGGTTTTACGCAAGAGAGGAGCAAACCTTAATCAGGTGAAACCTATTAAAGTTATTGACAACGATGAAAAAAGAGATTTCTTCTTTTCACATATCCAAGGATGAAACTATGTCTAAAATTGATAAAAACAATGAATTCCTTTCACTAAAAAACAAGGGGCTCACAGACGACAAAGTAATATATGACCTTATTGCACACAAAGATAATCATCCACATCTCTATAACAAAAAAATCCCTTGTGAAATGTACGATAAAGTCAACCTGATGTGCCGTAATTATATGGACAGAATGGCTCGTTTTGAAGTTGATTATGACTTTATTATAGACGAAACCGCATTTAAAAATGTAGCAATTTGTTGCCTTGAATGTGCACCGTTTATGCATTCAAAGGTTATTAATAGTCCATTGTCCCCTTATTGGAAGGTCTGTGATTACCATATAGGCCAGATGGTCACATTCAAAGAAGTTGACGATATTGAAAAAGAAAGAATGGAGTTTTTCTCAAAAGAAATTCCCCTTTCCAGCAATGTTCAGATGAACATCGGCGTTTTTATAAACAACGGCAAATCCTACGTATGCTTTATATGGAACCATATGTGCTTTGATGGTGGCGGTTACAAGTCCTTTTGGAGTGATTTCTGTAAAAACTACTCCGATTATGTCCTTAATAGTATATCCCCTGTTAACTTTTCAAGCGGTTCAAGAAAATACACTGAAATATATAAGGATATGGATAAGTCTTTTGCTAAAAAAGCGAAAAAGCAATTTGCAAATATATCACCCAAGGATAAACACATTCTTCCCTTTGAAGAATTAAAAAAGGAAGATAGTGTAATAATTGTTCATCGTGAAATAAGCGAAGAAAAGTTCTCAAAAGCCATTGATTACGCCAAGAGTATAGGTGCAACTGTTAACGATATTATAGTTGCAGCATATATTGACGCATTCGGTAAGGTCTCAGGAATGACAGAAGACGAATCCATAAACGTTTCCTGTGCCACGGACTTAAGAAGGCATCTTAAAGACCCTTCAACCATAGGTTACACGAACCACGTATCATTTTCCCATTGTTTTTTAGAACACAAGGGTGCTAATTACAGAGATACTCTAAAACAAGTTTCTGCAAAAACCAAGGAATTAAAAAAAGACCCCTATATGGGTCTCCATGGTTTACCTTTATTAAATATAGCCTATAAAACAATGGTGTATCTCCAGGCAGAGAATATTGTTAAGTTATTTTATAATAACCCTACTCTATCAGTCAGTAACGTAGGAAAAATTGATACAGTCGCCTTTTCTTTAGCGAGCAATCCACCGTTCTCCGCATTTGTTGCAGGAGCTGCCAAAAACAAGCCCTGTGCCGTAATGACAGCACTAACTATCAATGGCAGATTAAAAGCATCAATGTGCTTAAGGGGTAACGAAAAGGATAAAGAATTACTTGAACAATTCTTTACTGAATTTAAAAACACAATTGAAACTATATAAAAACAGGTCAGTAAGCTTTTGCTTACTGACCTGTAACTTTTAATTAATCCTTTGTGAGAGCACGGATATATCTCTTGAAGAAAGCAACGCCTGCTTCCATAGTATCAATGGGAATTCTTTCATTTGTACCGTGAGTTGTCAAGAGAAGCTCTGTAGTCATAAGGTAGGGTGAATAACGATAAATATTATCGCAGACATCCTCGTACTGACGAGCGTCTGTACCACCCATAACAAGGTAAGGAGCAACAATAACCTTGGGGTCCATTGATTTGCAGATGTTTGAAATAACATTGAATGCTCTTGAATCTGTGGGTGAAATCTTAGAGGGATTTTTACCGCTGAGAAGTTTAACCTCTGCCTTGGGACCTGCATATTTTTTAATATGTGCTTCAACATCCTCAACTGTCTGTCCGGGCATAATGCGGAAGTTTGCAACAACAGAAGCCTTCTGAGGAAGAACGTTGGGTGCAGGGCTACCATTTGACATAGTAATGGCGGTAGTTGTTCTCATCATAGATGCAACGGGAGGAATTTGTGTACAAACTTTCTTAATAAGAGGTTTGAGAATGGGGAAATTACTCATTACGCATCTTACGGGATATGTTGTACTCTTACCGAGTTCATTGAAAAGTGAAGAAAGCTGGGGTGTAAGCTCTGCTTTAAACTGATGATTTTCAAGATTACATACTATCTTAGAAAGTTCACCAATTGCACTGTGCTTGGGCGGTTGTGAAGAATGACCACCCTTAGCATTTACTGAAATTTCAAAATCAACGTGACCTTTTTCTGCAATACCGATACCTGCAAGGTGACCGTCGATAACCTTATCAACTTTAACGGAAAGAATTGCACCGCCCTCGTCAATAACACTATCAAGTTTGATGCCACGTTCTTTAAACCACATCATCATACTGTGTGCACCGCACTGTTCACCTTCTGCCATAACTTCCTCGTTATGACCAAAGCAAAGGTAAACGTCACGTTCAGGAACGTAGCCTTCTGCAAGAAGTGTTTCAACGGCTTCCATAATACCGATGAGCTGGTTTTTAATATCAATTGCACCTCTGCCCCAGATATAACCATCGGCAACTTCACCACCAAAGGGAGCGTGTGTCCAGTCATCTTCAGTACCGGGTGTAACGGGTACAACATCCTGATGAGCAAGTAATGCGATAGGCTCTTTTTCCGGATGAGCACTCTTCCAATGGTACATAAGAGAGCGTGTTGAAATAATCTGTAAATCAAGTTTTTCATGAACAAGAGGATACGCCTCTTTCAAGAATGCGTGAAATTCATCAAAAACAGACCAATCAACAAGGCTTTCATCAACGTTTGCAATTGTGGGATACTGAATCGCCTTAGAAAGGTTATTAATAAATCTTTCTACATCAACTTCCTCGGGAGGGAGTTTATCAACCTCTGCAACAGGCTTAGCCTTATATGTTGTAGCGGCTCTTACCATACTTATGCCGATTCCTGCAGCGGCTACGGCACCTGTACCTGCTAAGATATATTTAGTTGCCTTTTTCATAATATCAACTCCTGTATTTTATAAAGATTAAAACAATGACATTTGGTCGCTATCAGGAAGGTCACCAAAAGCACCACAATTCTTTAATACTGCTATTGTTGAACTACCTGCACCTGAACGGATTTCAAAATCTTCAATAGATGAAAATTCAGGACCACCGTCATTTCGTGCATTTGCAAGTTGAGCCGCGGCGTTTTCACCGACACCTGCAAGAGAAGCAAAAGGCATACGGATTTTGCCGTCCTCGGGCACGTAAGAACTTGCGGTAGATTTGTATACATCAATGGGTAAGAACTCTATACCGCGGACCATTGCCTCATAAACAATCATCATAATTGTTTCCTTGGACTTTTCAGCGGAAGACGCCTCTTTACCTTTGGCTCTTATCATCTGTAACAATGATTTAACTGCACCTTTACCCTTGGACATGGCCTCTGCATCTACGTCGTCACCACGAACAGTAAGATAGGCACAGTAATATTCGAGCGGTTTATAAATCTTAAACCACGCAAGTCTTAAGGATGCAATAATATACGCGGCAGCGTGTGCCTTTGGGAACATATACTGAATCTTTTTACAAGAATCAATGTACCACTCAGGAACACCGTGTTCTCGCATCATAGCCTCTTGCTCGGGCTTTAACTGTTTGTTCTTTTTACGAACGTCTTCCATAATATCAAAAGCGTGTTTAGGTTCAAGACCCTTATGGAGAAGGTAAACCATAATACTGTCACGAGTACCGATAACCTCGGAAATTGTACAGATACCTTCTTTAATAAGGTCCTGTGCATTACCTAGCCACACGGCAGTACCGTGGGAAAGACCCGCAATCTGAATAAGGTCGGCGAATGTCTGTGGTCTTGCTTCAAGAAGCATTCCCTTAGTAAAGTCAGTGCCCATTTCAGGAATTGAAAGTGTACCTGTGGGCCAACCTAATTCCTCCTCGGTTACACCCAAGGGTTCAGGAGAAGTACAGATTTCATAAAGCTTACGGTCACTGATGTCAATATCAAGAACGTCAATACCTGTTAAGTCGGTTAAATGCTTATAAATCGTAGGAACATCATGGCCCAGCTCGTCAAGCTTCAACAATGTATCGTGCATTGAGTTGAAGTCAAAGTGAGTAGTTATAATGTCCTTTGTAGCATCATCTGCAGGTCTTTGAACAGGAGTGAAGTCCTCAACCTCGTAGGTATTGGGAACAACAACCATACCACCCGGGTGCTGACCTGTTGTTCTCTTAACACCTGTACAACCAATGGTAAGACGGTCAATTTCCGCCTTGGTCATTGTAAGACCGCGTTCATCAATATATTTTTTAACAAAGCCGTACGCAGTTTTATCTGCAACACCTGAAATTGTACCAGCTTTGAAAACGTATGCCTTTCCGAATAATTCTTCGGTATATTTATGAGACTGTGCCTGATATTCACCTGCAAAGTTAAGGTCGATATCAGGTGATTTATCACCGAAGAAACCAAGGAAGGTTTCGAAGGGAATTTCGTGACCATCACGTACCAAGGGAGCTCCGCAATGGGGGCAATTTTTTGGAGGAAGGTCAAAGCCCGAACCAACTTCATTGTGAATAAAGAACTCGGAATATCGGCATTCGGGGCAGCGATAGTGGGGTTGCAAGGGGTTAACCTCGGAAATACCCGCCATAATTGCAACAAATGAGGAACCAACGGAACCTCGGGAACCTACGTAATAACCACACTCCTCAGAATGCTTAACGAGAAGTCGTGCAATCATATAAAGTCCCGCGAAACCGTTTTCAATAATTGATTTAAGTTCCTTTTCAAGTCTTTGGGCAACGATTTCAGGTACAGGGTCACCGTACCATTCCTTTGCCCTATCCCAACAATGCCTTGTTAAGTCTTCCTCGGCACCGGGAATTATGGGGTTGAAGGTACCGTCGGGAATGGGTAAAATACCCGGTTCAACCATATCGGCAATAATATTCGTATTTGTAATAACGACCTCTTTAGCCGTATCCTCACCAAGGTAACTGAATTCTTCGAGCATTTCTGCAGTAGTTTTAAGGTACAAGGGCGGTTGATAGTCCGCATCCTTAAATCCCTGACCCGCCTGTAGAATAGCTCTGTATTTGGCATCCTCTTTTTTAAGGAAATGCACGTCACCTGTTGCAACGGTCTTTTTGCCTAATTCATCACCAAGGTTAATAATTGCTCGGTTAATAGCCCTGATATCGTCAAAAGAGTTAATGTCGGCATAGAGTTCTCTCATTGCCTCACGCATCTGGTCTTTTCTTAACATATACTCGTTGTTACCGACGGGTTGTATTTCAAGATAATCGTAGAAAGATGCGATTTCAACTAATTTCTCGTGGCTTTCATTTTTAACAAAAGCTTCAAAAAGCTCACCTTCAGAACAAGCACTACCTATTATAAGACCTTCACGCATTTCATGAATAAGGCTCTTGGGCATTCTTGGTTTTCCTCGGAAATAATCAAGGTTTGAACGCGATATAAGCTTATAAAGGTTCTTAAGACCAACTTTGTTTTTTACAAGCAAGATACAGTGATAGTAACTGTCCGCTAAAATTTCTTCTTTGGGTTTCTTAGAACCGTCACTGTTAATATCATTAACAAGATAGGCTTCGCAACCGTAAATAATCTTAAAATCACTACCACGTGCTGTATTACATGCTTCAGGGAAGGCTTGTACACAACCATGGTCAGTAATAGCAATTGCCTTGTGACCCCATTTCATTGCAGTTTTAACAATGGATTTTGCGCTACTCATAGCATCCATTGCGGACATATTGGTATGAAGGTGGAGTTCGACACGTTTTTCCTCTGCCTCATCAACAGGGTCAACCTTTGAAACAGTTGAAACAGAGGTGGGCTTAATAATAAAGTCTTTTTTATAATCATCATAAAGAAGGGGTCCGCGGACAATAACCGTAACACCATCTTTAATTTTACTGTCAAGATATTCAAGTTGCTCTTTTAAATCAAAAAACTTACAACCAAAGGAGCCTGTATTATCAGTAATGTTAAACTCAATAATTGAACGTTTGCCGTCTTTAGTTTCACGTTTTTCGTATTTGAAAACATCACCCCATACAAGGATTTCACCATCGTCGAATGAAATTTCGCTCATAGGTGTGGGTTTTGCATATTTAAACTGACCGAAAATTGCCTGAACAGTATTGAAATCTAAGGGTACACCCTCAAAATTAGGGTTAACCTCAGGGGGTTTTACAGGTTGGTTTGACCTATCAATTTCACGTTGTTTTTTTAAAAAATCCTCTTCGCTACTGTTTTCACCCTCGAAAACTACTGTAATTTTTCTTTCAAAATGTTGTAAAATGTAGTCCTCAAGGAATTTATCGGCTTTGGCATTTTCGCAAATATCCCTACCATGTTTTAAAAATTTAACAGTAAAGACATCATCAACAAAAGTTGTATCAATCTGATCTAAAAAGCCATTTGTCTGAGGAACACTTTTTTTAACAACCCTTAAAAGCATAGGGAAACACTCATACTTAAGTGCTTCGGGAGGTAAAACATAATCAAACTCAACCTTCTTAAGAGAAAGTGAATTTTTAACCTCCCCTGCCACCGCTTTAAGGCACATAATATTATCAAAAATATCAATGTGCAATAAAGCAGTCATGGACTGTTCCTCTTTATTAATATGTAAATCGGTGAACATAGTATTTTTTAGCATACTACGGTACTTATCAGTAGATATGTATTCACCGAATATTTCAAGGAAATTGTACAATTTCATATTTTATCTAATTCGTCAAGTAATTCTTTGACAATGTCCTCTTCGGACACCTTTCTTAAAATTTCACCTTTTTTGAAAAGGACTGCACATCCGTCGCCACCTGCGATACCGATATCAGCCTCTCTTGCTTCACCGGGTCCGTTAACTACACAACCCATAACGGCAATTTTAACAGGCTTTTTAATATTTTTAACTGCATCCTCAACCTGTGCCGCTAAAGAAACAAGGTCAATTTTTGTTCTGCCACAAGTGGGACAAGCAACAATCTGAGGAGTTTCAACACGAAGATTAACCGCATTAAGAATATTTCTTGCGGCATAAATCTCTTTGACGGGTGAATCGGTAATTGAAACTCGCATAGTATCACCAATACCCTTAAGGAGCAAGGAGCCTATACCGATAGAAGATTTAACAAGAGAACTTCTTTCTGTACCCGCTTCGGTAACGCCTAAGTGTAAAGGATAGTCGCAACGTTCTGCTACGAGGGAATATGCATTTACCATATTCTCTACGTCGGATGATTTAATTGAAATAACTGTATCGTAAAAACCGCAATCTTCAAGAAGTTTAACGTGTCTGAAAGCACTTTCCACCATTGCTTCAGGTGTTGCGCCGCCGAATTTTTCAAGTAAATCCTTTTCAACCGAACCTGAGTTAACACCAATACGGATAGGAACACTCTTTAAAGCACATGCATCCGCAACTGCAGCCACGCGTTCTGCAGAACCAATATTACCGGGATTAATACGAATTTTATCCACACCCGCCTGAAGACTTTCAAGTGCAAGTCTGTAATCAAAATGGATATCGGCAACAAGTGGCACATTTGACTGTTCCTTAAGTTTACCGAGAACCTTAACCGCATCCATATCGGGTACTGCCATACGCACAATTTCACAACCTGCATCCTCCAAGGCTTTAAGCTGTGCTAAATTGCCTTCAAAATCTGATGCAGGAGCATTTAACATTGACTGAATAGCAATGGGTGCATCGCCACCGATTTTAATATTACCTACTTTAACTTGTCTTGAAACACGTCTAATCATAATTAATCACCGCTAAAATAATTTTATAACATCACTTATGGAAATAACCGCCATAAATATCAACAGAATGATTATACCAACTGTATGAACTATGCCCTCACGCTTTGGCGGAATGGGTTTTCTGCGTATCATTTCAATGAGAAGGAAGAACAATCTACCACCATCAAGTGCGGGAATGGGTAAAAGATTGAAAACACCAACATTAATCGTAATCATTGATAAAAAGGTTAATGCAGTAAGGATTTTATCACCAAAAGCCTCCGCTTGTGATGTGGTTTCGGCAATGGCAGAAATAGTACCTATAGGTCCTGAAATTTCACGCATACCATATTTACCCGTGACTATGTCAACAAGGCTTAACCTAACCATCTGCACAATCGACGCAGAATCGAGCACCGAATTTACGATTACGTTTTTAACAGTAGGTTTCTCACCAACAATCTGAAAATCCTGTTGGATATATTGCTTACCATCAAACTCAAACTGTTTGAATTCAACATCTTTGAGTTCTATTTTTTCACCGTCACGAATAACGGTAAAGTCTATTTTATTATCAACATCACGAACAAGGTTGAATGAAATACCCATATAAGAGTAAATTCTTGTGTTATTGATTTTAACTATCTCGTCACCGGGTCTGAGTCCACCCTGCTGACTAACGGCACCGGGCATAAAACCATAAATGGTTCTTGTACCCACGGCACCACTGAATGTAAGACAGATAGCAACAACAAGCACACCTAAGAAAAGGTTTAATATTGCACCTGCAGCAATTATAATAAATCGTTGCCAAGCAGTTTTCTTACCGAAAGCCCTTTCGTTGTCACTTTCTTCGTCCTCACCCTCCATACTCACAAAACCGCCAATGGGTAAAAGTCGTATAGCATAAAGAGTTTCACCTATTTGTTTTTTTATAAGTTTCGGGCCCATACCCAATGAAAACTCATTAACCTTAACTTTAAAAAGTTTTGCAAAGAAGAAATGTCCGAACTCGTGAATGCCGATGATTGCTCCGAAAAGGAGCACAGCTAACAAATAGGGCCAGACATTAGACCAGATAACGCCAATATCGAGATTGATAAAAAACACCTCCGAATTATATGGATGCTAATTCACGTACTTTTTCACGCATAAGGATATCCGTATCAAGGACATCCTGTAAAGTATAGTCGGGCTTATCAGGTGCAAACTCTGCTGCCTTGGAAATAAGCTCGGGAATCTGAAGAAAAGTAATCTTACCCTGACGGAAAAGAAGATTCGCTTCTTCGTTGGCACAGTTAACTGCCGCGGGAATAAGACCACCCTTTTTAATGGCACTACGACAGATATCCATACAGGGAAAATTTTCGTAATCGGGCTTATAGAATGAAAGATTGCCCACTTCCCAAAGATCCAACTGCTTTTCAGGTGACTCAAAACGGTCGGGATAAGTTATTGCAAACTGAATGGGCAAACGCATATCGGGATGACCCAACTGAGCAATAACTGAGTTATCATCGTACTCAATAAGCGAATGAACTATACTTTCACGATGAACAACGATATCTATCATATCGGGACTAACATCAAACAACCATACCGCCTCAATAAGTTCAAGACCTTTGTTGAACATTGTAGCACTGTCGATAGTTATCTTCTGCCCCATACTCCAACTTGGATGCTTAAGGGCATCAGCAAGAGTAACTTTTTGCAATTCCTCACGTGTTTTGCCAAAGAAAGGACCGCCAGAAGCTGTTAAAATAATTCGCTTTAATGCAGAATTACGCGGAGCACCTAAAAGACACTGAAAAATTGCTGAATGCTCACTGTCAACGGGTAATAAAGGAACATTGTTCTTTTTAGCCGCATCTGTTACAAGCTTACCGCCTGCTACAAGGGTTTCTTTATTAGCAAGAGCAATGATTTTACCCGCATTTACTGCGTCAAGAGTAGGTTTAAGACCTGCCATACCTACCACAGAGTTAAGAGTTATCTCACCATCTGCCTCGGCACCACAGAAAGAAACTCCCTCAAGACCGCTGTAAACCTTTACAGGTAAATCCGCAACCCTAACTTTAAGGTCTGCGGCAGCCTTCTCGTCAACGAGTGCCGCATAAGCAGGTTTAAATTCCCTGATTTGTTTTTCGATAATATCAACGTTTGAAAAAGCCGCAAGGGATTCGATTTTATATCCCCTTGCACGTGCAACGTCAAGTGTCTGAACACCAATGGAACCTGTAGATCCTAATAAATTTATCTTCTTCATAATTTATCACTCAAAACTTATTAACTATGTAAATTGCTGAATATAAAACCGGCATTACGAACAAAGCGCTGTCAAATCTATCCATAATTCCGCCGTGACCGGGTAAAAGCTTACCGAAGTCTTTGATTCCGAAATTACGTTTGATTGTTGATGCTGCAAGGTCACCAAACATACTTACAATTGAAAGTATTACGCTTAAAATAATCACAACGATGTACGAGAATCCTGCACCACCGTCGAAGAACTTTTTGAAAACAAAAAGAAGTAAGACGTTAAGTAATACAGCGCCCACAACACCGCCAATGGCACCTTCTACGGATTTTTTGGGGCTAATCTTGGGACAAAGCTTATGTTTACCAAGCTTACTGCCCACAAAGTAGGCAAAAATATCAGTCATCCACGATGCGAAGAAAGCAAAAATAAGTAAATATATACCATCAATCTGCTTATAACCTTCAATGTAATGCTCAATATCACGGAAAATAATCATAACCGAGAAAGCATAAGGAATACATACTGAAGCAAAGATAGCCATTACTGCGTGAATGAATTTTGTTTTCTCATATTGCAACAACATCATTATAAGTATTGCTACAACGTAAATACCGCCAAATACCGCAAAGGGAATATTGACTCGGAACTGGAACAAAAACGGCACAACCGCCGCAAGAGTCATACTTGAAGCCATAATAAAGCGATTCTCAAGACCAACCGCCTTTTCAATCTCCCACACCGCTATTACAGACAGTAAAGCAATGAATATAGGGAACACAAGAGTATTCATCAAAAGCATTGCACCAATAAATATTATTGCAAACAAAACCCCTGTTATTACTCTTTGTTTCATAAAAACACCCTTTCGAATATTACTGTAAAAAGCCATTAAAATCCGAAAGCTTTCGCAGACGGATTTTTAATGAAGAATATTATACACCACCGAAACGGCGATTTCGTTTTTGATAATCGAAGAGGATTTCATTTACACTCTCTTCGGTAAAGTCGGGCCAGAGTATATCAGAAAACCAAAATTCGGAATATGCAGATTGCCAGGTAAGGAAATTGGACAAACGGAACTCACCACTAGGACGCACAATTATATCGGGGTCGGGTTGACCTGCGGTGTAAATGTAATTGTCAATTGTTTCCTGGGAAATATCATCGACGGACATTTCGCCATCCTTTACTTTTTGAGCAATCTCTTTAACTGCGTGAGTTATCTCAGCTCTGCCACCGTAATTTAAAGCAATATTTACGGTAACTTTTGAATATTTGGCGGTCGTTTTTTCAGCACGTTCAATTAATTTCAAAAGGTCTTTAGGCAGACTCTCTCTTTCACCGATAAACTTAAGACGCATCTGCCTAATATCATTTTCAGCAGTTCTTTCGTCACCCTCAAGAAGATACTCTTTAAAAAGTTTCATAAGAGCGCCCACTTCTTTTTTGGGTCGTGACCAGTTTTCGGTTGAAAAAGCATAGAACGTCATATGCTTGATACCAACATCGGCACAATACTCGCAGATTTTACGGAAAGTTTTCGCACCTTCCTTATGACCCTCACTGCGTTCAAGACCACGCATTTTAGCCCATCTGCCGTTACCATCCATTATAAAACCAATGTGCTGTGGCAACACTTCAAATTCAGGAATATTATCGTACATAATTATATTTCCATTATCTCTTTAGATTTTGCAGCTGCAACTTCATCAATTTTTTTGATGAACTCATCAGTAATTTTCTGAATTTCTTCTTCACCGTATTTCTGGTCATCTTCAGTGATTTCGGAATTCTTTTTCATTGTTTTGATTTTTTCGATACAATCACGTCTAATCTGACGAACTGCAACCTTTGCATCTTCTGCTAAAGCAGAAACGTCTTTTGAAAGCTGTTTTCTGCGATCTTCGGTAAGTGCAGGGAAAACAAGACGGATAATTCTACCATCATTTGAGGGATTAAGACCTAAATCAGAAGCAAGAATTGCCTTTTCAATAAGGCTTAATGCGGACATATCCCAGGGCTGAATAGCAAGTACACGTGCTTCAGGAACTGAAATAGCTGCCATCTGATTGATAGGTGTGGGACAACCATAGTAGTCAACCTGGATTTTATCAAGAACTGCGGCATTTGCTCTACCTGCTCTGATTGAGTTGTACTCATATTTAAGTGAAGAAATTGATTTCTCCATTTTTTCTTTTGCTCTGCTAAATACTGAATTCATAAAATTTACCTCCGTTAATTAAGAAACTACTGTTCCGGCATTTTCGCCACAAACAGCTCTGTTGATATTTTCTGTATCGTTAAGATTAAATACAAGAATCGGGATTTTGTTTTCACGACAAATTGCAGCAGCCGCCGTATCCATAACCGCAAGATTTCTTGCAAGGAGTTCATCGTGAGAAATTTTATCAAATTTAACAGCGTCAGTGAACTTATTGGGATCCTTATCGTAAACGCCATCAACATTTGTAGCCTTGAAATATACATCTGCATTAATCTGAGCAGCTCTGAGAGCGGCACCTGAGTCAGTTGAGAAGAAGGGGTTACCTGTACCACCTGCAAAAATAACCACTCTACCCTTTTCAAGATGTCTTACCGCTTCATCTCTTACGAATGTTTCAACAACACCAACAATCTGAACGGCGGACATTACGCGGGCATCTACACCTACATCAAGAAATCCTTGCTGTAAAGCCAATGAATTCATAACAGTTGCCAACATACCGATGCTGTCGGCTCTTGTTCTGTCCATATCGCCACTTGAACGACCGCGCCAGAAGTTGCCGCCGCCAACTACAATACCGACCTGAACACCTATATCCGTAACCTTTTTGACCGCATTGCAGACCTCGTTGATAATATTGAAATCAAAACCGTGACCTGCTTCACCGGCAAGAACCTCACCGCTGAGTTTTAAGAGCAGTCTTTTATAAACGGGTTCCATAAAATAAATCCCCTTTCGCCATAATTTATGACATAATTTTTTACTTTATTATTTTACAATAAACGCCAACACTTGTAAATAGTCAAATAACTAAATTTAAATATATATTTATATATAAATTACACAACAAATAAAGCCGACGGATATATCCGTCGACTTTAATGTTATCCAACTCGTCTTTTAAGTCTGATTTTATCGGAAATCATAGCAACAAATTCAGAGTTTGTAGGTTTACCACGCTGGCTTTGTATTGTATAACCGAAATAAGAATTAAGAACTTCAACGTCGCCTCTGTCCCAAGCGACCTCAATTGCGTGGCGGATGGCACGTTCAACACGTGATGATGTGCTTTTAAAATTCTTCGCAACTGTGGGATAAAGAATTTTTGTAACAGAATTTAACATTTCAGGATTTTCAACTGTAAGACGTATAGCCTCCCTTACATACTGATAACCCTTGATATGGGCAGGAACACCAATCTGATGAAGAATATCGGTAATGACAACCGTCAGATCTTCCTGTGCCTCGTAATGAGCAGTAATGCCAACACCCTTCCAACTGGAAATCTGAATAATACGTTCCGCCATCATCTGTGGGTCAATAGGTTTAAGAAAATAATAATCCACGCCGCATTTTGTAATTTCTCTTTCAAAATTCGGATTATCAATTCCCGACATCACAATAATCAACGGTCTTGTTACAGGATCCTTCATATTAATACGGGATATAACACCCATTGCATCAATATGTTGTAAAAAAGCATCCATAATAATTACTTCGGGGTGGTATTCCTCGTATAATTTTAAAAGTTCCGCCCCGTTCTTTGCACACATCCTCACATCCATTTTATTACTGCGAAGAACTGTTGCAAGCTTAAGAGTAGCATCGTCCTTTTCATCAGTCAATAAAACAGATAAGTTGCTAATCATTCCGTAAACACCTCCTAAAAAAGTAAGACAATTGTATCATTTTAAGTGCTCTATATCAAGGCACATCAACAAATATCGTGACTTTAAACAAATGTATGAGTTTCTGCATATTTGTAAAAAGTCGCTATGGTTCGTATTTTGTCTTAATATGTCGAAACCATTGTCAAATATGACATTTCACTAAGAAAAAGTTGGCAAGGGTCGTATCAACGTACTCTTGATTATTAACACTAAGAACGCCCTAAATCCAAATCAAAATTATACTGACTATTATAAAAAAACAAGATAAACAAAGTTACAAAGCCTACCCTGCATCTTATTCCATCATTCCACCGACTATGTAATCATTTTATAAAACCACCCTTCTTAATTTTAATTTCATAATTTTTACCTTGTTTTTCAGATATACTATTATCTGTTTTTGCTTTAGAACGCCAAGCATCACTCCGCTTCCGAAATTTTAGTTTCATATTTATATGACCATTTTTTCAAAACACTACATAATTTTCATAAGATTTGTAACAAGTCACAAAACGAAGGGTTTCACTTTGTTTGGTTTGACTAAAAGAAAGATAAAAATAAAATACATAATTGTTTCCCTTTTATCTGACAAATTCATTGATTTACCGACAAATAAGTGATATCATAAAAAAATATAAATTCAATAAACGAGGCGATATGTAATGATAGACAAAGATACAGCCAAGAAAATAGCAACTGAATATTATAACGATGTACACTCATATTGCCTCTCGTATGCTCACTGCACTGAAAGTGAAGCAGACGATATAACACAAGAAGTGTTTCTGACATTTCAGGAAAAGGTTGACAAACTTCAGGATAATAATATACGTGCCTGGCTTTTCAAAACAGCAAAAAATAAAGCAAGGGAATATTTCAGAGAACACGGCAAGGCACAGAAATTGGTTCCCCTGACCCCTGACGAAACACCCACGGACGATATGTTCATTTATATTGACCACTACTTTGAGAATGTTGATTACGTTTCGGACGAATACATAGAGAAGTGCAAGGAGCTTATTCTTAAGTCACTAAGCAAAAAGGAAATTGAGCTTTACACCAAGGTGTTTGTAGAAAAGAAGAAATACAAGCAAGTAGCCGAGGAAATGAACATAAGCGAAAAGAACGTAGCAGTAAGAGTATCAAGACTCAGACAGAAGATAAAAACCTTAGTAAGATTGTCGTTGAGCGTAGTCGGTCAGGTAGTAATAAAGCTGTTTTTTATGTAAAAATTGACTTTTTTAAATTTTTTTAAAAATTTTTTCAAATTTTTTTGTAGTATTTTCAATATATTGTCATTATATATTGAAAGGAGGAAAATCTTTTCGGGAAAGGAGCGTTTTTTATGGATACCAATTTTCAGGACAAAGAGAAAGTAATTTATTATTTATCCGTTATCCGTGATGCGGAAGTTAACAAACCGCCACAAGAAATGGATGAAGAATTAATTGACGCCTGCGTCGGACTATTGCTGTATTTACAGGATAAAAACGCGGAACTTACCCCCGAACAGATCGACGAAGCGGTAGAAAAGATACCATTCGTTGATACAGAAAAAATAGTAAAACTAAAAAACAAAAATAAAAAAGTCAACAAATTAAAATTACTTCTGATTGCTGCGATTATACCCATTATATTAACAATATTGACCATTATGGCTATGGCGGATATAGATTGGTCCTATTCCAAAATCTTAAAAGAGTTGTTTGACGGTGTGGACAAGACACCTGTTGGTGAGATAATTAACGACGATGGCAATGAAATTGAGAAACAAAATTTCGGTCTATATAAAACGCCAAAAGATTTTGCCAAGGCCCATAAAGTAAATATATTAGTGCCTAGCAAAAACTTCACACACAGCAAACTTGTTGGTATTTATTATGTGAACTACGCTAATGGAGATGAAATTGAGTTCAGTTTTGAAGATAAAAGTTTGGGTTATACTATTTATGCTTATAATAATTTAAAAAACGAACTTTTAAATATAGAATACTCTACTGTAATCATCGCCGATCTAAAGTGCTACATAGTAAATCTTAGTGATATCGGTTTTTATCAAGTTTATTTCAACCATAATGGATACACATATTGTATTAATCATAGCGATTTGGACGTAATAATCGATTTAATTGAAAATATGGAGGAAATAAAATGAAAACCAAAAAGCTTTTAGCTATGGCTTTAGCCCTTACTACCCTTTTGACTATATTTATAGTACCCGTTAGTGCTACCGAAGAAGAAATCCACCAGGATATTGAAATCGTTATTATGAACGAAGACATTTCCGAAGAAGCAAAAGCAAAAATATACGCTTACTACTCCGCCCCCGACCACAACCACGAAAATACCGAAGACGGTACTACAACCTACGGCTTAATCTGTTCCGTTATAGGACACAAAATCGATACTTCAGTTGTATCTGTAATTACACATAAAGCCCGTGCAACTGCACCTAGATGTCTCAAAAAATCTTATCAACACGACGTTTGTACAAGATGTGATGATTACGAAACATCAACATTAATAACAAGTAAATATATAAACTGCTGTGCATAATAACTTTTAAGTACCTTTAGAACGAGGATATTTAAAAGTGAGTAAAGAATAGTAGTAACGTAATTAATGCAAATCACCCCACCCGCAACATTCCGTTGCAGATGGGGTGATTTCATATTTCGTAACGCGAAGCTTATCATCCCTGTTTCGGCTTTGCCGAAATAGGGAGGGGGACCGCGTAGCGGTGGTGGGTAGTTCTGTTACCATTATTCTACGGTTGGATAGGACAATAACCCACCGTAGGGGCTAGGCTAGCCTAGCCCGAAAAGTATAACAAAAACCAAAGCGGGTCAGGCGAGCCTGACCCCTACAATAGTTTGTTGTTCTGTATTACTAAAGACAAGGAGCAAGTGAACAATCCACCACTACGCCATTTATCATTTTATTTTTTTAAAAACATCCTTTAGAGAGGGATAAATCTGTTTAAACTTTTCGTATCTGTCATTGTATCTCTCAACAATTTCAGGGTCGGGTTCAACAGTACCTTTAATACTAACGAATTTCTCGGTGCATTGGGAAACATTATCGTAAACACCATCACCTATCATCGCAAGAACTGCACCACCGAAACCTGGACCTTCTTCCGCAGAGGGAATATCAATAGGAATATTAAGTACGTTTGCCATAATTTTACGCCACAAGGGTGATTTTGCACCACCACCGCAAAGTGTACTGCGAGAAATATTAACCCCTGCTTCTTTTGCAATTTCGAAGTTATCTCTTACAGCAAAGGCTACACCCTCAAGAACTGCCTGTACTATGTCGGAACGCTTAGTATCAAGACGCATACCAATTAGCACACCACGTGCATCGGTATCGTTTATGGGGCTTCTTTCACCCATTAAATAGGGCAAGAAATACACGTCATTGGTGCCCAACTTATCATCAGTTATCTCCGTTTGTTCGGTAGCGTAATCAGTAGTTTTTAAGATATCCTCACAAAGCCATTTATTGCAGGATGCAGCACTAAGAATACAACCCATAATGTGATAGTCGCCATTTGCGTGGCAAAATGAATGAATTGCATTGTTACTGAGTGCCGCATAATCTTTGTTAGAAACAAAGAAAGTACCCGATGTACCGAGAGAAATGTTGCATTTTCCGTCAACAACCGTACCTGTGCCGATTGCCGCGGCGGCATTATCACCCGCACCCGCAACAACGGTAATTTCACCAAGTCCTAATTCGTCGGCAATTTCCGGAAGAATGGTTCCCGTTTTATCATAACTTTCAAAAAGTTTTGGAAGTTGGATTTCGGTTATACCGCAAACATCAAGCATTTCAGTTGCCCATTTTTTATTCTCAACGTCAAGCAAAAGCATACCTGAAGCATCGGAGTAATCAATTGAATGTACCCCTGTAAGACGATAGTTTATATAGTCCTTGGGCAACATTATTTTACTAATTTTAGCAAAGTTTTCCGGTTCGTTGTCTTTTACCCACATAATTTTAGGTGCAGTAAACCCTGCAAAGGCAATATTACCCGTAAGCTCAGCTAATTTTTCTTTGCCAATAACGTTATTAAGATAGTCGGTTTCTTTAAATGTTCTGCCGTCATTCCAGAGAATAGTAGGACGAATAACCTTGTCATTTTCGTCAAGAATGACAAGTCCGTGCATCTGACCACCAACACCAATACCACGGATTAAAGAGATATCGGTATCTACTGTTAGTTCCTTAACACCCTCTGCAAGTGCAGTCCACCAATCCTCGGGATTCTGTTCACTCCAACCGGGGTTAGGGAAACTAACGTCATAGGATTTTGAAACGGTATTAATAATATTACCATTTGTATCAACAAGCAATAATTTTAAAGCGGATGTACCTAAATCTGCGCCAATATAATAGTTCATAATAGACCTCCAAAAGGGATATGAAACTATTATAAAATAAGTTTTTTCATATTGCAAGTTATTCCGATATGGTTTCAAGGGTTTCGTACATGGTGCTTGCAAAAATACCATATCCGCCCGTGGGATCGTTTAAAAACACGTGGGTTACAGCACCGATGATTTTACCATTTTGAACTATGGGTGAACCACTCATCCCCTGTACTATTCCACCTGTTTTCTCTATGAGCTCTTTATCACACACTTTAATTATCAGGTTTTTATTTTCATCAGAATTTTTATCAATGGAAATGATTTCAATTTCGAACTGTGTAAGAACTCCATTTTCAACTGTTGTATAAACTGTTGCTTCACCCATCTTAACCTCGTCCGGCAGAGCGATTTCATACAATTCGGTTTTAGTTACATCATCAAAATTACCATAAACACCAAGATGACCATTGTAATAAACCTCACCCGTTTCTTCACGTTCAAGAATCCCACACAATTCACCTGTTACAGACGCACTCCCCTTTTGTATACCTGTTATATTAACATTGGTGCACTCACCCTCAGAAATAGGTAAAATTTCTTTGGTATCAATATCACAAACAGCATGTCCTAGGGATGCAAAGTAGCCATCCGTTCTACAGAAAGTTACAGTACCTATTCCTGCGGAACTGTCCCTTATCCAAAGTCCCGCCTTATACTTACTTTCACTTACGGAAAACGCACCTTTGAACGTTACATTTAGTATTTCGCTACCTCGCAGAATCTCAAACTGTAAGTTTTCTCCCTGACTTTTTTCAATAAAATATGAAACCTGATGATTGGTATTGACCTTCTCACCATTTACACTTTTTATAATATCTCCTATTCTTAACCCTGCAACAGCCGCAGGATTAATATCACCCATTGAGGTATCAACTGACTCTGTACCAACGACAATTACACCATCGGCATATAACTTTAACCCAACAGGATACCCACCGAGATAAACCATTTCATATTTATTTTCACTAACTGCTCTCTGTCGAGTTATTTCGCTATCTTTATTAATAACATCAAAAAATTCTTCACCGATTTTCTGAAGTCTTCCTGTTACACCCGACAGCTTAACATCCGCCAAAGCAGTGTTACGAAAACTTTGTGCTGAGAACACCCCAAACAACAAAGCACCGCATAAAATTATTGATAAAAGGGACAAAAAAGCCTTTTTTAATTTCATTTTTCACACCTCCGCACTCACAGATTTAATTTGTGCAAAGATGAAAAAAATAAAAATGACAATTTAAGCAAAAATAAAACCATCCCCGAAAATCGAGGATGGTAAATTTTGAAATTAAATCAGATAGAAATTTCGTTAGCGATACGGTAAAGCTCAGGGTCAATAGACTTCTTCATATTAAGAGCTTCAATGATATCATAGTCAACGATCTTATCATTTTTGACAACAACTACTCTGTTACCGATATCCTGTTTAAGGAGCTGAACAGCATGGAAGCCCATCTGGCTTGCAAGAACTCTATCACGAACTGAGGGTGAACCACCACGCTGAACGTGACCAAGAACAGTTGCACGGCTTTCAACGCCTGTTTTCTGCTCGATATATTTAGCAAGAGAATTAACATCAATACCCTTAACGCCTTCAGCAACAACAATAACAAAATGCTCTTTACCTGTTTTCTGAGTGCGTTTCATACGTTCGATTATGTAAGAATCAATATCATAATCAATTTCAGGAATAAGGATGCAGGTTGCACCTACTGCTATACCTGCATTAAGAGCAAGATAACCTGCGTTTCTGCCCATAACTTCAACGATTGAACATCTGTCGTGAGACTCTGTTGTATCGCGGATTCTGTCAACCATATCCATAACTGTGTTTAATGCGGTATCATAACCGATTGTGTAGTCACAGGATGAAATATCATTATCAATAGTACCGGGAATACCGATACAAGGAACACCCTTAAGAGTAAGAGCACGAGCACCCTTAAAAGTACCGTCACCACCAATTGTAACAATACCGTCAAGTCCGAATTCCTTACATACTTCAACAGCTTTATCCTGTACTTCGGGGTCTGCAAACTCTGTACAACGACCAGAGTAAAGCATAGTACCGCCACGATGGATAATGTCGGAAACTGAGCGAAGGTTCATTTCGTACATATCGCCCTCAATAAGACCTTTATAACCGCGACGAATACCCATAACACGCATTCCGCTTTCGCAACCACTTCTGACAACTGCACGAATGGCAGCATTCATACCTGGAGCATCTCCGCCGCTTGTAAGAACACCAATAGTTTTCAATTTCAGTACCTCCATAACACATTATATGTGATAATAAATCTTAGGGATTATACCATACATTGTTGAATTAAACAAGAGCAAACGACAAAAAATTGTCAACTTACTGCCTTAAAACAACGTTATTTTCGCCCAATTTTAATTTTAACTCTTTAATCAAAGGGTTATTGATAGTCGTAAGATAATCATTACCTAAATATTCGTATTGCTTGGTATCTTCAAAATAAAGGTAAATGGGTGTATTACCCTCGAATATAGACACGAGATTTTTAACGGAATTTATTAATTTTTCATCCTTTTTGTTAAACCGCAAAAACAAGCCTATGCGTTGCTTGGATGAAGTTTTTTCCTCAGTTTTCGGAGCAATACCAATTTCCTGTAAGGATTTCGGTGCGACAGAAATTTTTTCTGCAAGAAGTTTTATTTCCTCGTCTTTTACAGAAATTCTGCCGTCAATTAAAACGATATTACCAACGGTAAGGACATTTGAAAACTCTGCAAGCACCTTGGGGAAAACTATCATTTCAATTTCACCATACAAATCCTCCACACTACAAAACGCCATTATTTCATCACGTTTTGTAACTTTCTTTTTGGAGGAATTTATAATGCCGATAAACTGAACCTTACGATTATCAATAAGGCTTTCTTTACCACTTTCAAGATACTCATAGAGTTCTGCGGTTCTGGGACATTTAAGACCCTCGCTCACTCTCCTGTATTCCTCAAGCGGATGTCCCGAGAAATAAAGCCCCGCCACTTCTTTTTCAAAATTAAGAAGTTCGTTTTTCGGCAACTCATCACATTTTGAGAAAACAGGCTCGGACGAATAATCTTCACCGCCAAAAACAGAAAACATATCCAACTGTCCGCCTGCGTACATTGCACTCTCTTTAGCGGCACTATCAATGGCTAAATCAAGATTGCGGAGCATTTCGCAACGATTCATACCCAGTCCGTCAAGAGCGCCCGCTTTAATTAGGCACTCAAGCGCACGTCGGTTAAGTTCACTACCACTAACACGTTTACAGAAATCCCAGTAACTCTTAAATGCACCATTTTCTTTATATTCGTATACTATCTTTTCAATCAAAGCTCTGCCGATATTTTTAATTCCCAACAGCGGAAAAACAATGTTATCGCCAACAACAGAAAAACGGCTTGTGCTTCTGTTAACGTGGGGTGAAAGAACGGTAATGGATAATCTTGCACATTCGTTAATATAAATCACAGTTTTAGTAACGTCACCGATAACACTTGTAAGAAGTGCCGCCATAAAAGCTTTGGGATATTTAACTTTAAGGTAAGCTGTCTGATACGCAACAAGACCATATGCGGCAGTATGGCTTTTATTGAAGCCGTATGATGCAAATGATATCATATCAGAAAATACAGCATCCGCTGTTTTTTCGTCAATTCCCCTGCGCACCGCACCTTCAATAATACAATTGCCGTCTTCATCGGTTAGACCATGAATAAATATATTACGCTCACTTTCCATAACGTCGCGTTTCTTTTTACTCATTGCTCGACGAACCACGTCCGCTCTACCGTACGAATAACCTGCAAGGGTTCTGAAAACCTGCATAACCTGCTCCTGATAAACCATGCAGCCATTGGTTTCATCAAGAATATCCTTTAGAAGAGGTGTACGGTAGGATATATGATTTTTATTTTTTCTATTATCAAGGTAAGTGTCAATAAAGTACATGGGACCCGGACGATAAAGGGCAATTGCTGCCGCAATATCCGAAAATTTTTCGGGTTTCATATTGACTATAAGGTTCGTCATGCCTGCGGACTCACATTGAAACACACCTACAGTATTACCGCGTGACATTTCGGTAAATACCCCTTCGTAATCAAGGGGTATTTTGGATATATCGAAATCCGGTTCGATTTTACGCACCTCTTCAACTGCATCATTAATAACTGTTAATGTACGCAAACCCAGGAAGTCCATTTTGAGAAGTCCCAATTGCTCGATTTCAGTCATTGTAAACTGCGTAACCGTCTGATCACCGTTTTTGGCAAGAGGAACGTAAGAACTTACCTCATCACGGGTAATAACCACACCTGCCGCGTGGGTTGAGGCGTGTCGTGGCATACCCTCAAGACGTGAAGCAGTGTCAATAACCTTCTTTATATTTTCATCCGAATCATATAAATTCTTCAGGTCATTATTTTTTGCCAAAGCATCATTTATATCTTTAAACTCACGTGAAAGTTGTTTTGCAATAATATCTCCCGTACTATAAGGAAGACCGAGAGCGCGAGCAACATCACGCACCGCTGCCTTTGCCTGCAAAGTACCGAAGGTTACAATTTGCGCAACTCTGTCCGAGCCGTATTTTTCGGTAACGTAATCAATTACCTCGCCCCTACGCTCATAACAGAAGTCTATATCGATATCGGGCATACTTACCCTTTCAGGATTAAGAAAACGCTCAAAAAGCAATTTATTCTGTATGGGGTCAATACCCGTAATACCGAGGGCGTAAGCCGCAAGTGAACCTGCCGCAGAACCTCTACCGGGTCCAACGGGAATCTCCTTACTCTTCGCAAAGCGTATAAAATCGGCAACTATAAGAAAATAATCATCAAAGCCCATTTCGTTAATTACCGATAATTCGTAATCAAGTCTTTTGCTGTAGTTTTCCGGTATTTCACCCATTAATTTTTTAAGGCCTGCAACACATTCGTTATTCAAATATGCCTTATGATTATCTGTAGGAATATCAAAAAGAGGAAGTTTTGTAACGCCGAATTCAAAATCGAAGTTACATTGTTCGGCAATTACGTTTGTATTGGCAATTGCTTCAGGATAATCCCTGAATGCCTCTGCCATTTCGTCGCCGCTTTTAAGGTAAAACTCATCATTTGTGAATTCCAGAGCATTTTCCTCACCCACAACCTTGTTTGTTTGTATCGCAATTAGTACACGTTGAATATCCGCATCACTTTTATAGCAATAGTGAACGTCATTGGTTGCAACTATGGGTATATTGTGTTTTCGGCTTATATCCACAATACCTTCGAGAACTTCTTTTTCCTCAATCATACCGTGATTTTGTACTTCGAGATAATAATTACCCTCACCGAACACCTTTTTATACCACAAAGCTGTAGCTTCTGCTTCCTCGGGATTTCTTTGAACAATTTTCTGCGCAACCTCACCGAAAAGGCAACCTGATAAGGCAATGAGTCCTTCGTGATATTCTTCTAACAAATCCCTATCGACACGGGGTTTGGTATAAAAACCGTCAACCCAGGCAGAAGAAACGAGTTTTAAAAGGTTTTGGTAGCCCGTTTCGTTTTTACATATAAGGATAAGGTGATATCTTGCACTATCAACACCGTGAACCTTGTCATATCTTGAACGGGGTGCAACGTAAACTTCGCAACCGATTATAGGTTTAATTCCTTCCGCCTTACAGGCTTTATAGAAAGCAACTGCACCATATAAAACTCCATGGTCAGTGATCGCAATACTTTTTTGTCCGAGATTTTTGGCAAGAGAAACTACCTCCCCGATGCGACAAGCACCATCGAGAAGGCTATATTCACTATGAAGATGTAAATGCGTAAAATCTGTCATATTAATTATTTTTGCCCGTAATAAGCATCCTTACCATGTTTTCTGAAATAATGTTTATCCGAAAGATATGAATCAATATCTTTTGTTTGTGCATTTATAATTTCTGTTTTAAGTGCCATTTCAGCAACAATCTCAAGCACAGACGCATTGTGCACCGCATCATTTGCATTTTTACCGAAAACAAAGGGAGCATGAGAGCGAACAAGCACCGCAGGAGTTGACTGAACATCAAGTTCATTCGCCTTAAAGTGGTCAACTATAACTTTACCTGTGTTAAGCTCATATTCAGACGCTACTTCTTCCTCAGCAAGAGTTCGGGTACAGGGAACGGGTGTATAAGAAAAATCCGCGTGAGTAGTACCGTAAGCAGGTATACATCTACCCGCCTGAGCAAATGCGGTAGCATTTACAGAATGAGTGTGTACAACACCATTTAATTCCTCAAATTTTTTGTATAAAATATAATGAGTCGGTGTATCTGATGATGGATTATAATCACCTTCAACCACACGACCATCATTTAAAGACACAACAACAATTTTTTCGGGAGTTAGCTCAGAATAAGGAACGCCCGAAGGTTTTATGGCAAAAACACCATTTTTGCGGTCAACCTGTGATACGTTTCCCCAGGTAAAAGGTGCAAGACCCAGTGAGTGAAGCTCGATATTTGCTTCGCAAACTATTTTTTTCAATTCAGTGTACATAAAATCACCTCTTAATTACTTTAAATTATATTATTATGCAATTAATTTGTCAATCTTGTTAATTTGTTGTTAATTTAGTAAAAATATGATGACAAGCACATTTTTTTGTGTTATATTTATATCTGTATGTAAGGAGTGATTTTTCAATGAAAAAATTCGCAAAACCAATTTCTGCTATTGCAATGCTTCTTGTAATAGTTATAAGTTTTTCCGGTTGCGGAATTGTTGACTTTACAAGGTGAATTTTCCCCAAGGAGAACACCGATGTTTCCGTTAATATCAACAACACCCAGATTAATGGCGATGTAACCGTTAATAACCAAAACGTTACGGACAGTGCAAACGTTATTCCACCCTCAACACAGGCACAGACACACACACCCGTAACAAACAACAATGTTACAAATAACGGCAATTCAGACAAAACTACAACAAAACCCAATACCATCACATCTCAGTCAAATCAGAGCTCTACAACACCCGCTACCAACGCACCTGTTGGCGATGTAACCGAGCCTTTGAACGAAGAAGAACTTGAAGATTTGAGTGTTAAAGAGCTTCAAGATTTACTCTTCGCAACCGATGACCCAAATACTGCAGGCCAAATCCTTGAGATTGCAGGTTTCGAATATGATGATGAACAGGGCATTTACTATTCACAAATGAATCCTCTCCAGAGAAAATTCGGTTTCAACGTTGCTTATGATATGGCCGCTCCTATTGCAGGCATGGTTTACGATACCAAGAGAATAGAGTTTGAGTACGACGACCGTGAATGGATGATTCAGATTTGGAAAGGTCAGTATGGTATTACATCAGGTGCTGAAATCGGTCTTTATAACCGTGACCCCTCCAGAAACTTCCAGTATGACTGTGCCGATGATGAAGATTTAATAGAGATGCAGTTTGACTTCTACAACCAGAACGAACTTGTGTTCTCAAGAGGTCCCGAAAAACACTGGTGGCTTACAGGCTTTAAGGTTTTCCACATAGGTGTTCCCATCCTTATCGACCTTGATATGACTTTAAAATTCACAGACAAGCAGATGGCCCAGTCTTTCGTAAAGAGCCTCAAAAAGACTGCTTCAACATCATTTTTGGACCCCATGACATATAAGGTTTCGGGTTCAACAGTTTATATTCATTGGTAAGGATTGATTAAATGAGCAAATTTGCAGTAATTGCAGACCCTCACTACTACTCTGAGAGTTTGGGTGTTGCAGGTAAGGCATACGAAAGACGCGAGGCCTCAGACCAGAAAATGCTTGCTAAAAGTAAAGGTACGGTTTCTGCCGCACTTGAAGAAATTATTAATTCTGATGCAGAGTTTCTTTTAATTGCAGGTGACCTTTCCAATGATGGTGAACGTTGTTCACACGAGGAAATGCGCGAACTTCTTGCGGAGTTCAAAAAGCACAAGCCTGTTTATGTTATAACCGCTACCCACGACTGGTGTTGCGATGGTAACCCCAGACGTTTTGAGGGTGACGATGTTTTTAACGATGTTGACACAATCCCACCTGAGGAATTACACGAGTTTTATCGTGATTACGGTTTAAGTGAAGCGCTTTCAGAATTTCATACACATCAGGACAAGGTTTCTTACGTTGTAAGACCTTGCGAGGGTTTAACCGTTTTCTGCCTTGATGATGACCAGAACGGCGAAGGCGGTTCTGGTTACTCTGACGAGCATTTTGAGTGGATAACCCAACAGACTTACGAGGCTAAAAAACGCGGTGATATGGTTCTTGGCATGCAACACCACCACTTACATTTAACTGAATTTGACCGTGTAATTAACGGCAGAGGATCGGTTGAATACCGCGAAAGACTTTGCAAAAAATTTGCGGACATCGGCTTTTCGCTTATGTTCACAGGTCACTCGCATATGCAACACATAAGAAAAATTGATTCAGACAAGGGTAATCCCTTTTATGAGGTAAACGTTGGTTCAATAAGCGGCTACCCCGCCCCCATTGTTTACTGTGATGCAACCAGCGACGGTGTTGACCTTAAAACAAAACATCTTAAGACATTTACATATAACGGCAAAGAATACACTAACGATTACCTTAAAGAACATGCAACTGCAATGTTCACCAAGGTTTTTGCTGCCGCTCGTGAAAATGAAAAAGAAAGATTTTCAGCACTTATTGCCTGTCTTGGTATCAACGAGAAAAAGGCAAACAAAATCTGGATTATTGCAAAACCGCTTTTGAAATGGATTGATAAGCTTACGGTTAAAAAAACCGCAAGAATTCTCAACTTAATTTCCTTCGGCAAGGCAATTGACAAAAATGCCGCCAAAGAGATTGCAGACGTTAAGGTAACGGATATGATATTCTCAACCTTCCATTCAATCCTTGATGGTTCACTTGTAAAACACGAGGATGGCTCGGCTTATTATACGGTGTTTACACAAGCCGTTTCGTTCCCCTTGCGACTTGTTAAAAAGCTACATATCAAAAACGAAGGGCTTATCCGCACACTTACTCATTTAAAAAATGCGGCACCCGAGATTATGACGGGCGGTCCACTTGACAACAACAATTACTACATACCATTTTACGATACCTTGGTATAAAAATATAACCGCAGACGATTTCGTCTGCGGTTTGTTTTTTACATTGTTATTGGCAATGACATTAGCATTGCTTCTTCCTCGGTATCGGAGTAAACTGCAATAACAGTTGATTTCTGACCTTCTTCAAGGAACATCTGATAACTCATAGCATAAGCGCCTATTGTCATAAGCTGAACACGTTGGGTATCTTTGCCTATAGCATCAAAACTCTCCCGGTCAACCATAACTTTAATTGTTCTGAAATTCTCGTTATAGGTAATATCCTCAACGAAGCTACCTGCGTCTATAATTTGATCATACATATCATACACTTCCTGAGCCTTAGCTTTCAGGAAAGCAACATAGGTATCCTGTGACATAGTGAGAATGTGGAAGGTATCATCACTTGCCACGGATATGCCCTTAAACTCACTTATAGAAGTGATAAACGTTGTTTCATCAACAAGGTCTTTTTTAATATGAATTACTACGTTTTCAGATTGTGCCTGAGTTGTTTCGGTTGTAGTGGGTTCTTCGGGTGTCTTATCGCAGGAAACAAAAGCACAAAGCACCATGAGAACCGCTAAAAGTAATGCTATTTTTTTCATACTTAATTACCACAATTTTTCGGGATATACGCCCGCGTCAACAAGCTCCTGAACGGACTTTACGACATCGGGTTTATCCTCTTTATACGTAACACCGAACCAACGATCCTTGGTTTCAAGAACGTCAACCGTGCATTTTTTTTCATTAAGCAAATCGCGAACAAGGAAAGGCAAGAAGAATTCGGATTTAAGAGGATTAGAGGGAACCTCGGTTTCAAGGAACTTAATAAGGTAGCTTTCAATTTCGTCGATAATCTCAGGAGGATAGCACCAGAAGTTCATTGAAGCGTAAGCATCTTCACAAAGCTCGTTCCAAGACTCGCCGTCTTCGGTGTAACAGATTTTGCCGTCAACACGTTGGATTTTTGTTCTTTCAATAACGTCGATAAGCTGATTATTTTCGTCAACTTCACAAACACCTCGGGAAACAGTACCATTGTCAGTAAGAGTGTTTTTTAGAAGGTAACCTGCCATGGCGATTTTGAATTTATCACCACTGAAATCAGTTTTCTCAATCCATTCAGAAACTGCAGCATAACCACTTCTGCCGTAGAAATCGTCGGAGTTAATAACTGCAAAGGGTTCATTAACAACACCTTTACAACAATAAATAGCGTGAGCAGTACCCCAAGGTTTAACGCGTTCCGAGGGAACTTCGAAACCTTCAGGAAGTTTATCAAGACTCTGGAAAACATATTCAACCTTGATATGCTTAGAAACCTTGTCGCCAATAACTTCTTTGAAAAGCTGTTCATTCTCTTTCTTTATAATAAAAACAACTTTATTGAAGCCACTCTTCAAGGCATCGTAAATAGAATAGTCAATTATAATTGAATTGTCAGGTCCTACGGGGTCAATCTGTTTAAGTCCACCGTAACGGCTACCCATACCGGCAGCGAGAATAACTAATGTTTTATCCATTTTATTAAACCAACCTTTCAGGTAAGCAACAAATTTGCTTGTAATTGTACTAAAACATAATAACACATATTAATTTTTTTGTCTACTCAAAGTTTAAAATGCGGTGTTGACATTTTATTATTAAGTCTTATAATTTAAGAAAACCCTTGAAATGGAGAACTGTATGACAAAACTTATCGTTAAGATATTTATGAAAAATAAAAATCCCGATACCCTAGGCGGTCGTGAAAGCTACGGCAAGCTTGCAGGTATTGTTGGTATTATATGCAACTTATTCTTAAGTGCTTTGAAATTCGTTTTGGGTTACATTACCCATAGCGTTTCAATCACAGCCGACGCTACAAATAATATTGCCGACGCAGGTTCATCCATTATTACTTTAATCGGCTTTAGACTTTCCGAAAAACCTGCGGATGAGGACCACCCTTATGGTCACGCACGAATTGAGTACATAACAGGTCTTATAATCTCTTTCCTTGTTATGCTTATCGGTTTTGAGATTTTCAAGACCTCGATTGATAAAATATTCAATCCCGAAATCAGTAATTTCAGTTGGGTAACTGCGGTTATTCTTGTAGTTTCAATTATCGTTAAATTATGGCTCAGTCGCTTTAACAAAACACTTGGTAAGCTTATTAAATCAACAGCACTTGACGCAACAGCAGCAGATAGCAGAAACGACTGTATTTCAACACTTGTAGTTCTCGTAGCAGCAGTTATTTCCCATTTTACAGGCTTTAACCTTGACGGTTATATGGGTGTCGGTGTTGCCATATTCATTCTCATTTCGGGTATCGGTTTGGTAAAGGAAACCGTTGGCCCCCTTTTAGGACAAGCACCCTCAAAGGAATTATATAAAAAAATTGAAGAGAAAATGTTATCTTATGACAATGTTTTAGGAGTTCACGATTTACTCGTACACTCTTACGGGCCCGGCAGCTACTTTGCATCCGCTCACGTTGAAATGGATGCTAAAATTGACGTACTCATCTGCCACGATATAATGGATAAAATCGAACGGGATTTCCAGAACGAATTGAATATTCACCTCGTTGTACACCTTGACCCCACAGTTCTTGACTGCGAAGAAACCAACGAATTAAAGGAATTAGTAAGAGGAATTCTTTACGACATTGACCCCATTATCACCTTCCATGATTTCAGGGTTGTTGTAGGTGAAACTGCCAAAAACGTACTGTTCGATATTGTCCTTCCTCCTAAATACAAAATGAGCGACAGTGACATTAAACAATTAATAAAAAACCGCGTAAACGAATCCGGTAACGGAAACCTTTACGCAGTTATAGTAGTAGACAGAAGCTATGGCGTTTTAAAGAGTGAAAATGATTAATCAATCATAAAATTATGCATATAAGCCCACTGCAACCGTCGTTGATAATTCGTTCAAGAGTTTCTTGAATTTTGGCACGGGCATCAACGGGCATATGACAAAGTTTACTCCTCAACCCCTCATTTACAAGTTCATTCAAGGATTTACCGAAGATATCAGACTCCCATATTTTATGGGGGTCTTC
>JAZQZU010000013.1:0-17488 GCA_045634165.1 Acutalibacteraceae bacterium | reverse complement strand
AGATTATCCCAAAAACAAAAAAAAGTCAATAAAATTAACATTAATATAACAAAAAAAGACCATAAAAAAACCGACCCGCCTAAGCGAGTCGGTTATGTAATTAAATCTTAGTATACGAAATCGTAGTACTCTGCGTTGAATGAAAGTGCACCTGAAGCACTAAGGCTACCTGCAACAGCTTCAACGTCTGCAACGATTGTACCTACACCGTAGTGAACAATCTTAATGAACTTACCATCAGAAGTCATTGTAGCAGTGATTGTGTAGTCTGTGTATGTGATTGTACCATCAACACTCTTAACAATCTTAGAAACTGTAGCGTCTGTAGCAACTGTTTCAACAACGTCCTTAATATCAAGGAATTCTCTTGACATTATCTGAAGACCATCAGGATCGTCATAAGAGGGGTTAACAAACTCAGCTAAAACGATTGTAACAACATAGTTGTCGCCATCTTTCTGAGCTGTTGCACTCTTGATGTACTTCTGATCGCACTTACTTACGGGCATTTTGTGCTTAGCATCATCTGTACCCTTAGCACATTCTGCAACAGATGCATCTTCTTTTGTTGTCATGAAACCTGCTATAAGGTCTGTAAGAGTACCTGCAAGGAACTGTAACTTATCGAGTGTAAGTTCACCTTCAACTGCCTGCCAGCTGATTTTCTTGTAACCGGCATTGCCTTTTTCATGAATTTCGTTAGCGTATTTTGAGAAGAATGCATAAGGATCTGCAATAACGGGATCGTCTGCGCCCTGCTGAGGTGCATCAGGTGTATCAGGTGTATCCTGTTTTTGAGGATCCTGCTGCTGAACATTCTGCTGCTGAGTGCTCTGCTGCTGAGTGCTCTGCTGCTGCTGAGGAGCAACAGTGTTATTGTTTGTGTCGCCTGCATCGCCTGAAACCTGTTCGCCTGCAACGGGTGAACCGCCACCTACGAAGAGCATAACAACTGAAGCAACAGAAACTGCGTTTGTTGTGAAGAGTGTGAAGAGAAGTGCTATACTGAGGATGATAGCAATAACCTTCATATCAGCGTTTTTCATTGGTATAATACCCCTTTCACTATGCGCCCCAATAGGGCAACATAACATTCTTTTTCAATATCTTAAGATTAACTCAAACTGTCAAAAAAGTCAAGCATATTTTTGTTCAAAAGTTACACAATATTTTAAATTCGTCAAAAAGCCGAAAAAATATTACATCTTTTGTGCATTCCATATATCCTTTGCATACTCATTTATTGCTCGGTCTGCGGCAAATCTACCCGAACCAGCAATATTCATAAGGGACATCTGATTCCATTTCTTTTTATCAAGGAATGTTTCACGAACTCGTTTCTGTGCCTTCTGATAATCTGCAAAGTCTGCAAGAACCATAAAGGGGTCGTGGTGAATAATTGTACCCGAAACATCTGAGAAATCCTTGCCTTCGATTCCGCCGTTTGAAATAAAGTCAATAACCTTACGGAGCTCGGGATTGTTGTGGTAATAATTAATAGGATTGTAACCGTTGTTTCTGAGGTCTGATACTTCGTCGGCATGCATACCGAAAAGGAACATGTTATCGTCCCCTACTGCCTCATGAATCTCAACGTTAGCACCGTCAAGTGTACCAATGGTAAGTGCACCATTCATCATAAGCTTCATATTACCGGTACCGCTTGCCTCTTTACCTGCAAGTGAAATCTGTTCGGAAACGTCTGCCGCAGGCATAAGTCTTTCTGCATTTGTAACGTTGTAATCCTCAACATAAAGAACCTTAAGTCTGCCTCTTACGTCGGGGTCCTTATCAATCATTTCACCCAAGGCAAGAATCATACTGATAATACGCTGTGCAACGTAATAGCCCGGAGCCGCTTTAGCACCGAAAATATATGTTTTAGGAACGAAATCCCCGTCGGGATTTTCCTTGATAGCAAGATACTCTGAAACAATGTTGAATGCGTTAAGGTGCTGACGTTTATACTCGTGAAGTCTCTTAACCTGAACGTCAAAAATTGAGTTTGTGTCAAGGGTAACGCCCGTTGTTTTATAGATATGTTTTGCAAAAGCATCTTTGTTCGCTTTCTTGATTTCACTGATTTTTTCAAGAACTTCGTCATTGTCCTTGAAATCGGCAAGTTTTGAAAGATGCTCTGCATCATAAACAAACTTATCGTTACCGAGGAGTTCTTTAATATACTTTGTGAGGTTGGGGTTTGCCTGACAGAGCCAACGTCTGTGAGCAATACCGTTTGTAACGTTTGTGAACTTATCGGGCGTAAGCTTATAGAAGTCGTTGAAGAGTGAATCCTTAAGAATCTGGCTGTGAAGTGCGGAAACACCGTTTACACAGTGACAAGCCGCAACACAGAGGTTAGCCATACGAACCGCACCACCTGAAATAATAGCGGTACGCTCAACGTAGTCTGCATCGTGTGTGCTTTCCCACACGTATGCACGGAAGCGATTATCAATCTCTTTAATAATATCGTATATACGAGGAATAAGACGTTTTACAAGCTCCTCGCTCCAACATTCAAGAGCCTCGCTCATAACTGTATGGTTTGTGTAAGCAACTGTGTTTGTAACAAGTCTCCATGCATCGTCCCAACCGTAACCACACTCATCAAGAAGGATACGCATAAGCTCCGGAATAGCCATTGTAGGATGGGTATCATTAATGTGAATAGCAAGTTTTTCGGGAAGATTGTCAACTGTGCCGTACTCACGAAGATGGTGACGGACAATATCCTGTACCGATGCGGATACGAGGAAATACTGCTGACGAAGTCTTAAAGATTTACCTTCGGGGTGATTATCCATAGGATAAAGAACCTTACTGATAACCTCCGCCATTGCCTGACGCTCCATAGAACGCATAAAGTCACCCTGATTAAAGGACTTCATATCGAACTCGGGTGCTCTTGCACTCCAGAGGCGAAGAACACTTATAGCCTTGCCATCTTTACCTGCAACAAACATATCATAAGGCACAGCCTGAATAACGTTGCCGTCCTCTATTTCAACGTGATGGTACTGATTATCCCAAATTTCCTTAACTCTACCCTCGAAACAAACGTTTACCGCACTGCTCTCGCGGGGTGCGAGCCATACTTCACCACCGGGAAGCCAGTTGTCGGGAAGTTCGGTCTGTCTGCCCTCAATAAGTTTCTGACGGAAAATACCATATTCATAGAGAATTGAATATCCTCTTGCAGGATAGCCCTGGGTTGCAAGACCGTCAAGATAACATGCCGCAAGTCTGCCGAGACCACCGTTACCGAGACCGGCATCAGGTTCGCAATCATAGAGCGTATCTAATTTGATATCGTAATCTTTAAGAACATTTTTGAAAGTATCCGTAAGATTAAGGTTGTAAAGAGTGTTCTTGAGAGAACGACCCATAAGGAACTCCATTGAAAGGTAGCATATACGCTTTTTGCCTTCGTCGTCAACCTTTCTGGAGAACTCAGCCCTGCCCTGTGCCATCATATCACGTAAAATCATAACAATAGCTTTATAGTACTGTTCGTAAGTAGCATTCTCTGTTGAAATGCCGAAATAATGAAGGAGTTTATTTTCAAGCATTTCTTTCGCTTGGTTCTTTGTAAGCTTATAATTCATACAAAACCTCCAAAAACTTTTATAAAAATATAGTATTTGCACTATTCAATTATACATTTTACACTAAAAACGCACCAAAATCAACAGCAAGTAAGAGGAAAAAGTGAATAATATATTATTACCATTTTTGGAACATTTAACATAAAAGTAAATATCGTTAGGAGTGAGGGGTCAGGAGCGAGGAGTCCAGAGACCTTCGGTCGGCAATTACAGTGTATAAAATATAAAAAAAATACAAAAAACCGGTTGACATTTGGGTTTCGTTGTGATAATATACTTAGGCAATATGCAGAGATACCGAAGTGGTTATAACGGAACGGTCTTGAAAACCGTCGTACGGCAACGTACCGTGGGTTCGAATCCCACTCTCTGCGCCACCTCTTTTGAGGACAATTGAATATCCGTATTCAGTTACCAATGCAGAAGTACTCAAGTTGGTGACGAGGCGCCCCTGCTAAGGGCGTAGGTCGGGAAACCGGCGCGAGAGTTCGAGTCTCTCCTTCTGCGCCAGAAAAATAACCACACCTTTGGGTGTGGTTATTTTTCTTGTTGTATAAAAAGATCTCGAACTCGAGCGACGAAGGCGCGGGCAAGGAGCACGACCGCCGCCGGTGGCGGATGCAGGGAGTGCGAGTTGGCGCAGCGGTCAAAATCGTTAGCGACGAACAGGAGCGACCAACGATTTTGGGCACCGCAAGAGGGGTTGCAAGCAACTTCGAGTCTCTCCTTCTGCGCCAAATAAAAAGGATATCCTACGGGGTGTCCTTTTTATTTTTTATTCAATAAATAGAGAGAGACTCGAACTCCCTCGGCAAAGCCGAACATAATCGGTTGTTTGCGTAGCAAACGCAAGGCAGAGCCTTGCGAGTCTCTCCTTCTGCGCCAAAAATAAAAGCCACAAACTAAGGTTTGTGGCTTTTGTTTTTTATTTATTATTCCTTCTCTTTCTTCGTACCCGGTTTATATGTCTTTCGAAGTCTCCGTTTTCAATAAGTTCGGCTAAAACAATCTGTTCCAAAACAGGAACGGTACAGGAATAAAAGCCAACCTTTTTCTCATACTCCTCCAACAGAGTCAGGGGTAAGACCATATAACCGATTCTGACGGATGGTGCTATGGTTTTGGAAAAGGTGTTCATATAAACTGTACGTTCGGGAGCAAGGGAAAACAAAGTATCTGCCGCTTTCATAGACACGGTAAACTCAGAGTCAAAGTCATCCTCTATAATATATCCCTTACGCTCTTTTGCCCAACGGACATACTCACTGCGTTTTGAGGCGGTAGCCGTAACACCACTGGGAAAACTGTTAAATGGTGTAACGTGTAAGAGACCCGATTTTGCTTTTTCAAGTTCAGTTGATTTAATCCCATCCGAGCCCATTTTAAGCATTTCGCAGTTTACACCGTTGGCTATGTAAACTTTTTTGATTTTCTCGTAAGAGGGGTCTTCAATGGCAACGCCCCTACTCCTGCCCACAGTCTGTATTATAATACTGTATAGATATTCTGCGCCCGAGCCTATAACAATCTGCTTGGGCTCAACGTTTATTCCCCTACTTCTTGCAAGATAGGATGCTATCGCCTGCCGCAATTCACGGCAACCGTTGTTGGGTGATTTTACAAGTATATTTTCACCGTACTCACTTAAGACCTTGCGCACTGTTTTGGAATAAAGAGAAAAAGGAAACTCCGTATTTACGTTGTGATAATTATTTTGTTTCAAGGTTTCCTTGTTATCCGACACAGGAAGGCACTCGCCCGAATTATAAATCACGTAATAACCGCTTCTTTGTCGTGCTTCGATATATCCCTCGTCACACAAAAGCTCGTAGGCGTGTTCCACGGTAATTACGCTAACATCCATCTCCGTTGCAACGAGCCTTTTTGACGGAAGCTTTGAGCCGTATTTATATACACCGTTAACTATGTCACGACGAATTTGCTTATAAAGTTGCATATAAGCAGATTCTTTTTTACTTTTATCTATGCCGTAAATCATAGTTTTTTCTGCTCCTCACCCAATTGTTTAAAGAAAGAAATAGTAAATGGTATAACTATAAAGAACGTTACAACATCCGCCAAAGCCTGTGAAATCTGCACACCTGTCAATCCCAAAAACTTGGTAGTTACAAAAAGAATAGGTATGAACACAAGACCGCTTCTTAAAGCAGATAAAAATGTTGCAGATTTATTTTTACCCACACTCTGGAAGGTCATATTGCAACAAATGGAAAGCGGTTGGAAGAAAAGAGCGATCAACTGAGCCTTAAGGGCAAATGAGCCGATTCGTATAACCTCGGGGTCATCCCTGAAAAAGCCCACAAGATTATCGCTCATAAAAAGACCGATTATCGCAAGTATTGCCAAAAGCACCTCGCCCACAACAAAGGTGAAAACAAAGCCTTTTTTAACTCTTTTAAATTTCTTTGCACCATAATTAAAAGCACTTACAGGTTGGTAGCCTTGTCCGATACCGAGCCCCACAGCAAATATAAAGAAACAAATTCTGTTAACAATGGTCATACCCGCTACTGCCGCGTCGCCGTAGTTACCCGCCATATTGTTAAGAAGCATTGTGGAAACACTCGAAAGTCCCTGACGGGTAAGACTGGGAAGACCCGTAAAAATAATATTTTTTAATTGCGGAAGACCCTTGACTGCGTTTTTAAGGGACAATCTGCATTGGGTTTTACCGAGGATGAACATTAATAAAAGTATGATAAAACTTATAGCCTGTGAAACGGCGGTGGAAATACCCGCACCGCTTATACCCATATCGAAAACCTTTATAAGCAACCAGTCACCGAATATATTTAAAATTCCACCTGCGGTTAAGCCTATCATAGCGAGGGAGGCTTTACCCTCATAACGCAGAATATTATTAAGCACAAAACTTGCCATAGTAACAGGTGCCGCAAGTAAAATCCAGAATGCGTACTTTTCGGAATAGGGCAAAATTGTTTCGGTACTGCCCAAAAGCTTCAATAACGGTTCTGAAAAGCACAGGCCAAGAACCGTAATAACCGCACCCGAAACAAGAGAAGCAAGAAAAGCGGTACTACCCACTTTGTTGGCTGTTTCGTTGTCCTTGGCACCGAGTCTTCGGGACACAATACTACCCGCACCGTGACCAAACATAAAGCCCACCGCCTGAATAATAGCCATAAGCCCGAAAACAATACCTACCGCACCGCTTGCACTTGTACCGAGAGTTCCCACAAAATAGGTATCCGCCATATTATAGATATTGGTAACAAGCATACTGACAGTTGTCGGTATGCCCAGTTTTATTATGAGCTTACCCACGGGGGTTTTTGTCATAAGCTCATACTGTTTATCCGCCTTAGTACTCGTTTCAGTCACATCCCGTAAAAATTTTTACAATATACAAATATTATAACACAAAAAACGCAAAAGACAACATAAACGGATATTAAAAAACGAACACATCACCAAGGATACATCCGTTAAATTTGGGACTATTTTCTTCCGCAAACTTCGTTTGCTCCCTCCTGGTTCGAATCCCTATATCTTTTTACTAAAAATAAAAACGCACCCGATTGGGTGCGTTTTATTTTGGCAGCGGGATAGGGATTCGAACCCCAACAAACAGAGTCAGAGTCTGTCGTGCTACCGTTACACTATCCCGCTAGGAACGAGTGATATTATACTATCAGTTTTCCCGATTGTCAATAGTAAAATTCAAAAAAATTAATTATTTTTTAAAAGCTTTATCGTAAGATTTTGCCCACTTGTTGACTTTCTCTTTATCCCACTTTTCAGGGATACTTGATGAGAGAGCCAGAACCTTTATCATATTGGTTGCAATTCCTGCAACAACACCCACAAGGCGTTTATTGCCCTTTATGCTCTTAAGCTTTTGGGGAAGCTCCTTTTTCAACGCTTCAATAACGTCATCCACATCCGAAAGTCCTGCAAGGATTTTCATATCATCATCCGTAACAAGCTCCGTTGCGAACAAATAATCCACGTCCTGAACTCTGAGTTTTAAAAGCGAGCCTTTTACACATTCAAGCGCCGCAATAACTCCGCCGACCTTTTTATAATATTCCACCTGATAACCCCACAGATTTTCTGCGTTATAGGTTTCGTCAGTATCATCTGCTACGGTATCGGCAAGTATTTTACCCGCCATAATTGCGTTTGCTATACCGTTACCAATAAGGGGCACGGGCATAAACGCACTGTCACCTATTGCGGCATAGCCGTCCGCAACCATCACGGACAAATTGTGTCTTACGGGGATTTCAGCAAACTGACCGCCTCTTAATCTCTCTTTACCAAGTCGGGGATTATTGCGACGCAAAAACTCCGTAAATTCAATGGCTTCATTTTCATCGTAGGGTTTGAATCTGCCTATGAGGACATCAGTGTAATCATCGTGAGATGCTACCCAGCTTATACCGGGATGTCCACCTGCGAAAAGTATGATTTTAAATTTACCTAAAATTTCATCATCGGAGCATTTATTATAAAATGCTCTGTATATTGTAATTTTACCATCATCCTCGATTTCATTCTGAATCATAAGATTTTTAGGAAGATTGCGACGTACAGGTGAATTCATACCGCAGGAGTCAATAACCAAATCTGCCGTTACGTCACCCTTTGAGGTTTTTATACCCACTACCCTGTCACCATCAAGAATGGGGCCCGTAACCTCACAGTCATAAACGATTTTCACGCCCTTTTCCAAGGCTATTTCTATAAGATATGTATATAAGTCCTTGCGTTCCATTATAATTTCCATATCTTTTTCGGTTATGTACTGAGTAATGGCGTTCTGTGATGAAGGACCGCAGAAGGTCATATTCTCTTTGTATTTGAATTTATCCGCAGGGGGCATGGGTAAACCTGCAAAATCAAGAGCTTTAGGAGTGAACATATCGGTCCAATCGTGACCCAGTGTACCCTCGCTGCCTTTTTCGTAAACAGTAACGTCGTATCCTTTTTCTGAAAGCAAAGCCGCCGTCACGATACCGCCGTGACCTAAACCTGCAACAACAATATTTTTACCCATAAGGCACCTCCACAAGAAACTAACTTTATTCTGACATATTATATAAAAAATATCAAGATATTGTTTGGTTGATTTTTACTGCTGCGTATGATAAAATTTATTTATCTTAAGAAAGAGGTGTTGATATGGACATTATCAAAGAAATCTGGAGTACTAACCCTCCCGCAATGTTTGCAACTGTTTGCCTTGCTCTTTACTTCATCGGTATGGCGGTTGTTTTTATTTCAAAGCCCTTAAAAAATGCCGAAAGTTTTTCAATAAAGCCAGTTGATAATGCAGGTAAAACGGAAATCCGCGTTTATTATGGCGGTATTTCATTTGCCCTTGGCGCGTTTCTTTTATTCCTTATGTTCTCATTGGGAACAGGCTACTATTCACTTATAGGCGGTATGTTCTTTGCAACAACCGTCCTTGTAACAAGAACAATTTTCCTCTTTGTTGACAAGGGTTGGAAATGCCCCTACACAAAACTTGCAATCCCTGCAGAAAGTGCATTCGTAATTGCCTTGTGGGTCTGCTTCTTCCTTGCAAGAAACTATATCTGAATAAATAAAAAAGCGTTGAGTTCCGTTCAAGGTTCTCAACGCTTTTTTTATACTACTTGGAAAATATAGAATTTAAGATAATCTGTTTCGGGGACATTCCATAATATGGGATGGTCGGCACTTTGCTGACGGCACTCAATCTGTCTGAGGGAAACTCCTGCGTCGTAAGATGCCTCTGAGAGCATTTTCCTGAAAAGCTCGTCGGGCATAAAATGTGAGCAAGAGCAAGTTGCAAGGTAACCGCCACGGGGTAATAATTTCATTGCCTTAAGGTTTATTTCCTTATATCCCTTGTAGGCATTTCGCACCGTTGCGCTACTCTTGGTAAATGCAGGTGGGTCAAGAATAATAAAGTCGTAATCGCAGGAATTTGTTTCCTTCATTTCGGTTAAAAGGTCAAAAACGTTGGCACACTTAAACTCCATATTGGTAAAGTTATTAAGCTCTGCGTTACGTTTGGCACTTGAAAGAGCATCTTCGGAAATGTCAACGGCAGTTACAAGCTTAGCACCTGCCGCCGCGGCATTAAGAGCAAATGCACCCGTATGAGTAAAGCAATCAAGCACCTTTCTGCCCTGAGCAATTTTTCTGATTGCCATACGGTTATATTTTTGGTCAAGGAAGTAGCCTGTTTTCTGACCGTTTATGTAATCCACCGCGTATTTAATGCCGTTTTCGGTAATCTCCGTAATACCGCTAAGGTCGGTTTTCAAGCCCTCGGCTTTATAAAAGCCTTTGTACTGCTCCATACCCTCACGTTCACGGATTGCCACGTCGTTACGCTCGTAAACCGCATCAATAGTTTCGCCCTGCTCACGAAGAACCTCTACTATCTTTTTGATAATGAAGTCCTTAACTCTTTCGACACCTAAAGAAAGCACCTGAACAACTATAACATTATTGAACCTGTCTACAGTAAGACCCGGAAAAGAGTCCGCCTCGCCGAAAATAAGTCGGCAACATTTGTAGTCCTCGTCACCCATAACGGTACGGCGGTAATCGAGAGCATATCGGACGCGCCTTTCGTAAAAAGCCTCGTCAAATTTATCGTTGGCGTTGCGTGAAATAATACGGACTCTGATTTTTGAGTTGTCGTTAATATAACCGGAGCCTAAAAATCTGTCCTTTTGTGTGTAAACGTCAACAATATCGCCATTCTGATACTCACCCGAAACCTCGGTAATCTCCTCGCCGAAGACCCACGGATGCCCTGATTTAATATGTTTTTCACCCTTTGGTGTAATGTAAACTTTTGTAAAATTACGTGCCATAGAATCCTCCGAAAGCGGAAAAAATTTATGAAAAGATTATATAACTTTTTATAATTTTTTTCAAGGAGGACGTAATTAAAAAATAAAAGTTTCGCTTAAAAGCAAAAACACCACACCCGGGACGGAATAAAAAGCGGAAAATGCAAGGGAGTACCAGTTAAGTCCCACACTTACGGGAACCAAAAAGGATACGGCACTTACTGCACACAATGCGCCCACTCCCCCAACGGCACTTGTAAAAAACGCCTTAAAAAAATTACCGCTTTTTTTAAATATTAAAAGGGCAACTATTAAATAGAACGCCCCCAAAACATACATCATAAAAATCACTTCCGATATTTTAATGTTGTTAAAGGATATGTCCTGAATTAAAATTTTATTACAGATTATATTGAGGAGTGGGAGTGCATAATATAAAAGGAATTTGAATTTAAAGGTGATAAAATTTATGAACAAGCATTCTTTTACTTACGAGCAATACTGTAATATTGTGGATAAAAACATTATCCTTGAAGAAACCACTTTTCACAACGGTAGCAAGAAACTACGCTGTCTTAACTTATACAAATGCCGCAACGCAATGGGCGGTTGTAAAAACAATTACGTCATAAGACGTATGGAAAAAGCAGTTGAAAAAGGTAAAGAAGAATAGTATAATTACACCGATATTATCGGTGGAGGTGAGCCCATGAACGGAATATACATTCATATCCCCTTTTGCAACTCCAAATGCCCCTATTGTGATTTTTATTCGTACCGTTGCAAAGAGGATGAACAAAAACGATATGTTGACGCACTTATTGATGAAATAAGGACACTCCGTCGAGTGGGCGAATTGGCACCTGAATGCCTTAACGCAGATACTTTATATTTGGGTGGTGGTACTCCATCGGTTTTAAAGGGTGAGGATTTAGAACGTATTATTGAAAGTGCAAAAGAGAAATTCAATATAAAAAAAGATGCGGAAATAACAATTGAATGTAACCCCCATTCCAATATAGAAGCCCTTATCCCCTATTTTAAAAAATGTGGAGTTAACCGCATTTCGTTAGGCATGCAGTCCGCAGTTGATGCGGAAAGACGAGCCCTCGGAAGACAGTCGGACCAAAAGCGAATTGAGGAAGTTATTAAACTTTTAAAAGACAATGGAATTAATAACATTTCCCTTGATATAATGCTCGGCATACCTTCACAGACCAACGAAAGCCTTACCCAAACGCTTGATTTTGCCATTAACTGTAAAGTAAAGCACATAAGTGCCTATATTTTAAAAATTGAGGACGGCACTTTCTTTGACACCCACAGAGAAAGGTATCTTTTTCCCGATGAAAACGAAGTGTGTGATCTATATAATCTTTGTTCCGACACTCTTGAAAACGCGGGATTTTCACACTACGAAATTTCGAATTTTGCAATTCCGAGTTACGAAAGCCGACACAACACAAAATATTGGGAGCTGGAAAACTATCTTGGGTTAGGTGCTGCGGCACACTCCTTTGTTGATGGAAAACGTTTTTATTTTGAAAGCGATACCGAGGGTTTTATAAACGGCAACAAGGTGATTTTTGACGGCTACGGCGGTGACTGTGAGGAATATATTATGTTAAAGCTCCGTCTTAAAAAGGGACTAAATATTGAGGAATTAATATCCCTTTATGGTGAAGCACCTGCCAGAAAAATACTTAAAAAAGCCCCACTCTTTAAAGAACAAGGACTTATACACTTTGACGGCAAAAACCTTTCACTAACTAAAAAAGGCTTTTTACTTTCAAATAGCATTATTTCAGAATTTATATAAATGATAAAAACACCTGCTTACCAAACGGTAAACAGGTGTTTAAATTTAGTTATCAACCATCTGCCTTTGCAACTTTTCTTGCGTTTGCCTGATGTTCTGAGAAGGAGTTTGCGTAGTAGATGTTACCCTTTTTATCGTGTCGGAAGTAGAGGTAGCTTGTATCCTCGGGGAAAAGTGCCGCTTTAATAGCCGCATCACCGGGGTTTGCAATAGCTCCTACGGGAAGACCCTTACAAGCCTCACTGTATGTGTCGTAGGTATCGCGGTACTCAATGTAACGCTGGGTGTCCTCAACACTTGAGTTGAGCCCGGGTTTGATTGTATCAAGAAGGTAATCCTCCGTAGAGTCGCACTGAAGAAGCGGGAATGCGTTGGGTCTATCAAGACGGTTATAAAGTATACCCGCAATAGTGGGCATCTGACCTGAGTTGGCGGCTTCCTTCTGAAGAATTGAAGCCATAATTATAACCTCGTCAACAGTAAGACCCCTTGCCTCCGCCTGTGTCTGATATTCCTCGGTCCATTTGTTCTGGAAGTTATCAAGGAAACGTCTTACAACACTTGATGCATTTTCCCCTACATAGAACTCGTATGTATCGGGGTAAATGTAACCTTCAAGCACACGGAAACGCTTTTCCTTTTCGGGAATATCCTTAAGGAAATCATATTCCTTGGAGAAGTCAACGTTCTGCAATGTATTGACAAAGCTTGTTGCGGTACAAACCTCGTTTACCTCAAGCTTTTCTGCAATCTGGTCAATGGTATAACCTTCGGGGAAGGTAAGTGTTACGGTTTCCGCATTGGTGTAGTCACTTTTCATAGTGGCTATCATTTTTTCAACACCCATTGAGGGGCTCAAGGTATAACCACCCGAGATATATTCGCCGTCCTGGTCAAATACGGAAAGGAATATTTTACAGAAGAGTTTATTCTTGATAAGTTTGTTATCGTGGAGAATATCAAGAACGTCATCATCGTCCATACCCTGCTGAACAGTAATTTCAATTGCAGTTTCGTCCTGTTCCAGATTGAGAACGTCGTTTATACAACCGATACCGTAAACACAAAGAATAAGGCTCACAATTGCCACAACACCTATGCAGATAACAGGGCGTAAAAACTTGGGAGAACTGAAGAAGTTTGCAGCCTTGCTTTTCTTGGGCGGTTTGCCGTTTACAACGGGTGGTGCACTGCCACGGGGTGCGCGACGTTTTGCATTTTCGTTGTTCATTTTATTAACTGCTCTGTTAATATTACGGGGAGGGTTTGAAAAATAAACGCCGCCCTTATAACCCTGATTACTCTGTTGAGTGTTTTTGTTAGTCATACTATCGGAAACACTTCTTCTTTGTGTTGTTCCGGTGGACTTTGGTTTATCCACAGTTCTTTTAGGGGGAGTTCCCTTACTTGCCTGTTGGGAGTTCGGGGAGGGTTTGCTTTCAAATCTGCCTAAAAGCTCATCGTAATCATTATACTTATCAGCCATTATCATGACCTCCTTTGATGTCGCTTATAATATCTTTCTCGGTAACTATCATTTCAACAGTTCTGTCGTACTTACCGTGAAAAAGTTCATCCACTAAATTTTCGCTATAACAGATACCAATGGTTGAACCCTTGTAACGTGACAAGTATCTGTCGTAATAGCCCTTGCCGTAGCCTAAACGAAACCCCTGTTTATCAAACATAAATGCAGGCACTATGCACACACAGTCAGTTGTGTCACCTATCATTATATGCTTTGAAGGGTCGGGCTCATCTACACCGAAGCTGCCAACGTCCAGTTCTTCCAATGAATTGATGTAGTAAAAATTCATATTGGATTTTTCGCCCTCGCACCTTGGCACCGCTACAGGTTTACCCATCTGCAAAAGTGAATTTATAAATTCACGGGTATCAACCTCAATTTCCGTTGAAACGTAGCAAAGCACCGTTTTTGCCTCGCGTACCGACCACAGATTGAGCAACTTGTTTTTTATTTTCCTGTCAAGTGATGCTTTCCTGTCAGGACTCATTGAGCGCCTCATTTCTCTCGCTTCGGCGCGCAATTTCTTTTTTAATGGTCTTATATCAATTACTTTTTCCATTGAATTGCTTTGAGTATACCGTCACTTTTTTCTTTATTTACTAGAGCCGTACCGATAGCGGCACCGAACTCCCACGCAACACCTGCGCCACGCGCGGTGATAACGTTACCGTCTGTAACAACACCGTCTTCAAGGATATTAGCACCCTTAAGCTCACCCTCGAAACCGGGGAAGCAGGTTGCATTTTTGCCTTCAAGAAGACCTTTTTTACCTAACACAAAGGGGGCGGCACAAATAGCAGACACGACTTTGTTGTTAGAAATACAATAATCTATTGCCTTATGAACATCAGGGCATTTGTCAAGGTTATCCGCTCCGGGCATACCACCGGGGAGCATTACGCCCTGAAGCTCGTCGTTCAACTGAACATCCGAAAGAGGGATATCCGCTACTACTTTTATATTGTGAGCACCGTTGATAACGTCACCGCTTACACCAACAGTTACAACCTCAACACCCATTCTTTTAAGAAAATCAACAGGTGCTAAAGCCTCTATTTCTTCAAATCCGTTTGCAAGAAAAACATAAAACATAAATTACCCTCCATACGGGATTCCGAAAAAGGCATTTTCTATTTGTGGTGCATCGTTCAATGCTAAGTACATACCGAAAGGTTCGGTGTTTCCTTTTGTCGGAATAGCCCGCACATCAAGAAAATCTGCCATTGTTAAGTTAAAAATAGTTTGCAAAATACTTTCTTCGTCACCGAAAATTTCGTGAACGATGACTGAACCGCTTTCATTCTCATAAACCGCATAACCGTTTCCGATTTTTATAGCCTTTACGGTTTCACTTTTGGGTGATAAAAAGGCTTTGAAACCATTTTCACCGAGAGTGGCAAGGTTAATTTCTTTGGAAAATGAATTACGGATATTTATATAATCTTCAAAGGTAAGTTTCTCGTAAGGTTTACTATCAGAAACAAAATCCTTTGAACAGACTTTTCTTTTGGAATAGCAAAAGCCGTTTTTGAAGCCTAACTTTTCGTACATTTTGAAAAGGCTTTCACTCGCAGGGACTAAGAAAAGATAGTGTACGCCACGTTCTTTCGATATTTCAAACAGAAAATCAAAGCATTTTTTCATAAGTCCCCTGCCCCTGAAATCGGGGTCGGTACAAACGGCATAGATATAAAACGCCTTATAATTCACACCGTTATTTTTAATGGTGTTTTCGACCATATACAATACACTTACGGCAGTTTCACCTTCAAAAACCGCAACTGTATTTTCAGGTGTTACGACATTTTCAAAAAAACGGTCAACCACCGAGGGTGCATCGTCAAAGCACTTAAGCCACAGGGCTTTTAAGGAACCATACTCATCCACACTCGGATATCGCACATCAGACAATTTTTGCATAATACTTTTTCACAAGAAACTCGGGTTGATAGGATAATTTGGCTTTTCTTAAACCTTCAACACCTGCGTCATCTTCACGGTTAATATATTTATAATCCCCAAGGGATTTTTCTGCAAAAAGTTTATTGATTGTAGCGTAGGCTTGCGGGTAATCGGGCGATGCTTTTTCGAAATGAACACAGAAGGTTTCATTATCGTACATTGCTTCACCCAAGGCGTAGGCTACAATTTTACCGTTAACACGAAGAAGTGCACCCCTAAGCCCCAATTTATAAAAATTGCGGAAAGCCTTATCAATAACCTGACGCTCCGCCTCAAGACGTTGGGTGCTTTCGCCCATCATATGCCACGAATGGGAAAACGCAAGACACTCAGCCAAATTGCTTTCGGAAAGTTCTTCGTAAACGTAGTTGTATTTTTTACAGAATGAGTTTACGTGATTTTTTTTAGAATGAAATTTTCTACCCTTAAGTGTTGCGAGATTTTCACGAAGATAGACGTAATCGAAATAATCCCGCTGTTCTTTTACGATAAGTTTATTACCGAAAAAGCCTTTAAGGTAGGGCAACTGCTCCTCTGAAACACAGTAAAAGCTCAAATCCGCTTCACGTTCAAGTGCATCTTTCTGAATTTCCGATAGTGCCGAATCAATATCTCCCTCACCCCAAGGAAATGTGTAAGAGGTTACGCCATTGAAGGTGGAGCGAAGATACAAGAAGCCGCCTTTTTCACAGAACTCCGTATGCTCTGCCGCACTCCATGAATAAAGGTTACCGAAACTGAAGTCACACATCTGAGCACATTGACTTGGAATATATTTTTCAATCAAAGTTTTGTGTTCGATTTTTAAATGTTGTAAATCAAGCATAAAAGACCTTATTTCAATGCATCCAATAAAATTTTATAGACTTTATCATTAATCACGTCAATGGGAAGTGGTTCACCATTTTCCGCACATTGAACCACGCTCCAGCCGTACTTATCCGCAGCGTAAAGAGCTGCCTCGCGACAGGCATTAAGGAACTCAACATTTGCCTCGTGAACATCCTTTTTGCTTTCGTCGCCGTTATAACGGGAGGTCATAAGTCGCTGTGAAACCTCCACGGGCATATCGAGGAAAATAACCTTATCAGGGGCAGGGATACCGATTTTTTCATATTCGAAATCAAAAAGCCATTCAAGGAAAGGGTCCCAATCAGATTTATCCAACTTTGTCATCTGATAAAGGGCGTTGGCGGGAGTGTACCTGTCGGCAAAAATCAATTTACCGCTACGGTAATCCGCACCCCATTTCTCGGTGTATGATGCGAACCTGTCCGCCGCATATAAAACGGAGGCGGCGTAGGCGTTAACATCCCCTGCGTTTTTACCGAAATCACCCGCAAGATATTTACGCACAAGAATGCTAGAATCACTCTCATAATCGGGTAATTTAATCTGTCGGTAATCAATACCGTCAGCCTGAAGTCGTTTGCAGATAAGCTCGGTCTGGGTAGTTTTACCGCTGCCGTCAAGTCCCTCTAAATCAATAAAAATGCCCATAGAAAAAATCTTTCATCCCTTATAACATAATAATTCCAATTTTACTAATAAATAATACTATAAATATTTAAAACTGTCAAATAATGCTACAAAATTGTAATAAATTATTAAACGTATTATTCAAACAAAAAAACAAAAGCCACCCTGTTGGGTGGTTTTTGTTTTTGGCGGAGAGCAAGGGATTCGATGGGCTCTGCCCATCGTTTGCTACGCAAACACCCGATTATGTTCGCCT
>JAZQZU010000012.1:0-4423 GCA_045634165.1 Acutalibacteraceae bacterium | reverse complement strand
CATTGTTTCCATAAGTGAGCAGTCAATAACGTCGAGAGCACCATCACCGTCAATATCGGAAACGTGCATATCCTTGTATTCAAGCTTATCCCCTGCAAGGGCTCTGTTTACAAGCTGCTGATAGTCCTGTGTATCCAAGTCCTCATCCTCGTCAATATCGCCGATATTAACCAACGAATATATATTTGCATCTGAAACGGAATGTACTTTGTATTTACCTGTTGTATCAAACTCGGGAGCAGAACCGTAGTTGTTGGTTCTTTGTCCCCAGATTTGTTCACCGTTTGCCGACTGCAACAAGTAAGCTACCTCACCGTTTGCAAACTGTTCAACTGTTTTACCCTGTGTTGCTGATAAAACATCGGTAGTTGTAGCACCTTTGGTAGGGTTACCCACACCATTCTGTGCAACGTTAGCACCGTCGGTGGTTGAACCCGTAAGATAATAACAATTGCTAATAGTAGCAGATGAGCCCTTATAACCTGCAACACCACCAACATAGTTGGTTGCATTAACAAGACCTGCGTTATAGCAGTTATTGATAGTTTTGTTGTTGTAGCCCGTGATACCGCCTACGTAAGAGACACCCGAAATAATGTTATATAACGAATAGCAATTTTCGATTTTACCGTTATTGTAACCGCAAATTGCACCAATGTACTGTTTACCGGTGAATGCTGAATAGTCAACACCCACACGCTTAATTACCGCAGCGGAGTCTGTATAACCGAAAAGACCGCCGTAAGAAAGTGTCATATCACTCATATAAAGGCCGTTTACAGTATAACACTGACCATCAAAGTAACCTTTATATTTATTGGTTGCGTTACCGATAGGAGTCCATTTTCTGAAAGATGAGGTATCGGTTGCTAATGTACCATAGTTTGTAACAACACCCTCGTTATCAGTAATATCGCAAGTAAGCACCGCGTTAATTCCTGTGTTGCCGCCATTCACAGAATCTCTGAACCAGTTAAGCTCACCCATGTTTGAAATCTCATAAACGCTGTCTTTTGTGCCGTTACCGTCAACATCGTATTTATTGGTTGTAAGCTCGGGCTCTACCGCTTTACCGCACATATCGCAGAAACCGTTTGTGTTTGTGGCATTACAAATATCAGAACCGCTTTGTGCAACAGTTTTGAAACTGCTACGGATAGTGTCAACATTACCTGTTTTTATATAATAACAATATGAAATAGGTTTATAGCTTTCGAAATGAAGTGTGTCAACAATACCCATATATGAAGTGGGGTCTTCGGTTGCAGGTGAAGTTGTTGAACAACGGGTTTTACCGTCACCACTATAATAAACACCCGTATGGAAAAGCTCCTGACCGGGGCAATAAATACCTATTGCAAAGCTATCGTCTTCATCGCCCTTGAATGCTGCCCAGTTTTCGTTACAGATAAAATCCTGGTCTGTGGCTGTACCCCAGAAACCTAAATCAGTTTCGTTTGTTTTTATGTTACTGTCCGACCAAGCCTCGCCGCCTGTGTAATAAACAAAGTCATTAAGGGGCTCAACGCAATAGAATGCAGGAAGCTCCTGAGTGGTTGTAACAGAGGGATAACCCGAATAATCCACAAATCGGCAAGTTGCCCTCATCATACCGTCTTCGAGTGTGTACCAAGCTTCCATATATGAAGGTGTAATATCTACAGCTTTTTTTGCCCAGTCAAGAGGACGGCATTTGATGTAAATTTCGTTTTCACTTACTTTAATATCAACAATTTTACTTGCTTCGTTATAAAGGTTACCACCCTGAACGGGGTTGTAGTTCCATACTGCTTCGCCATACATGCCCGGCTCGTAAGGATAAGATCCCGTACCATAGTAGGACTGCTGAACAAGTCGACCTGTATCATGAGCGTTAATTAAGTTAACGTTACTGCTTGTATTATAGGAAATTTTTGATGTACCGACTTTTGATTTGAAATCAACCTCAGTTGTTTTGGTACCGTATTTTTTAACAGAAGACATAACAGTATTGGTTAAATCTTCCATATAAGTAAGGGAACCACCCCAGTCAAGGTCAATACCGATTTTATAATTACTATCGGAAAGGTAAACCATACCCGAAGAGTCACCGGGGTTTGTCGCCTTAGTCAAATCAATGGACTCAAAAGTGAAATTCATATTCTCTTTATCAAGAGGTTTAAAAGTTATATTGGTAATGGCAGTTTGGGTTGTACCGCTAATGAAGCCATCAATATAACCCGAAAACTCACCATTTTCGGAGGGTTCTAAGAAAAACTCTTCTATAACCCCGTTAAAACTCATTTCCGCTTTAACATAAGCGTCGGAGGTGTATTTTATTACATATTGGTTAAATGCCGAGCCACTGTAATTAAGAGTATAAACATTATTGGCAACCTGAACTGTCTTTTTGGAGCCGTTAATATTTATAGTTTTATCCTCAGATGCCTTTACCTCAACAGTAAATGTAGCAGAACTGTTACCGTATGTTACGGTAATTGTCTGTGTTCCCGCACTTGTAAAGTATTCGGGTGAGCAGCTGAAACCTTCGTCGATGTTTTCGCTTGTACCGTCGGGATAAGAAACACCTATAACAAGTCCCCTTGTATTAAGTTTTTCGCCCACACAATAATCCTGCTTTATAGGAAGTGAAACAATATTTAAATCACCGTCAACAATGGGGTCCCATTTTGCATAAAGACTCAAACTTGCGGGTTTAATAGATGTTGATGCAGTGATTTTTTCACCTGTGCCGTTGGGGCCTGTGTACCATCCTGCAAAAACAAGGTCATTCCTTTGAGGTACCGGAAGTGCACCGTAGGTTGCACCTGCAGTGTATGTATAGGTTTTACGGTGAATATTATCTTTGGCATAATCATAAACCGCTTTTGAACGGATTTTAATATCAGAAACAGTTGCATAGGATTGAGGACTATTGTTATCAAATCTTACCTGAATATATCCTATATTTTCAGGTGTTGTAAAAGTCCACTCATTAATTCCGTACTGATAAGCCAATGCAGTTTCAAATGAAACGTAATTACCGTTAGTATCAAAATAGAACACAAATGTTTCAAAATTAGTTGTTGTTCCGTTAGCTACATAAGAAAACACATATTCTGTATTTGCTTCAACGGGCATTGAATAAAATGCACCAACAGAGCTCATGGAAAATGCTGTGAAAACCTCTGTATTAGTGGTATTGTTCGTAAGCACAAAACTACCATTATTGACATCCGTAGTCAATGTGCCATTGTAAGAACCGGCACCATCGTGCACCTTTAAGTTCGGGTGATTTGCCCACTGTTCAAATATGAACAGATTATCAAAGGTAAGTTCATAAATACCCGAAGCTGCGGTAGCCACAGGGGATAAAAAACTTACCGCAAGTAAAACCACGCAAATTAACAAAACTAAAATGCGTTTTAAACCTTTTTTCATACTAAGACAACCTCCGCCATTTTAATTGCCATTCACAGTAATACTATCATAAATCTTACTTTTCTTCAATATTTTTTTTGCGAAATTTCACTTAACGAAAAAAGACCACCGACGTCTGTCGGTGGTCTGAATAATTATTTATGTCCGAACTGTTGTTTCATTCGTTTTTCTTTTGAAAGAATTCTCTTTCTCAGACGGATGCTTTCGGGAGTGATTTCAACAAGCTCGTCGTCACCGATAAACTCCATTGACTGTTCAAGGGAAAGAGTTGTGGGAGGTACAAGACGTAATGCATCGTCACTACCTGAGGCACGTGTGTTTGTCATCTGTTTCTTTTTACAAACGTTACAAACAATATCCTCATTCTTTGCACATTCGCCGACTATCATACCCTCATAAACAGGGACACCGGGACCTACAAAAAGTCGTCCTCTGTCCTGAGTATTAAACAGACCGTAGCCTGTGGTTTCACCTGTTTCATGAACTACGATTGAACCACGTTCACGCATCTGAATATCGCCCTTATAGGGTTCGTAACCTGCAAAAAGGTTGTTCATAATGCCGTTACCATTGGTATCGGTCATAAACTCAGAACGATAGCCGATAAGACCTCGTGCGGGAATCTTGAACTCAATATGAGTTGAACCACCATCACGAACATCCATATTTTCAAGTTCACCTTTACGTGAACCAATTTTTTCCATAACGGGACCTACATAGCTTTCGGGCACTTCAACAATAAGAAGCTCCATAGGCTCTAAAAGCTCACCATTAGGGCCGTTTTTATAAATAACCTGAGGTCTTGAAACCTGGAATTCATAACCCTGGCGGCGCATTGTTTCAATAAGGATTGAAAGATGAAGCTCACCCCTGCCACTAACCTTAAATGAGTCGGTGGTTTCAGTTTCTTCAACACGCATACTTACGTTTGTTTCAACCTCTTTAAAGAGTCTTGCACGAATATTTCTTGATGTAACGAATTTACCCTCTTTACCTGCGAAGG
>JAZQZU010000011.1:0-9063 GCA_045634165.1 Acutalibacteraceae bacterium | reverse complement strand
TGCCCGTGGTTCCGACTCTCAGCTTCGTCAGCTTGCAGGTATGCGTGGTCTTATTGCCAACACCGCAGGTAAAACTATCGAAATCCCCATCAGAGCTAACTACCGTGAAGGTCTTAATATTATCGAATACTTCATTTCATCTCGTGGTGCGCGTAAAGGTCTTGCCGATACCGCTCTTCGTACCGCTGACTCAGGTTACCTTACAAGACGTCTTGTTGACGTTTCACAGGAAGTTATTATTCGTGAGGAAGATTGCCATTGTCACGATGGTCTTGAAGTTTACGATATCACAGACGGTAACGATATTATCGAGCCTTTGAGCGAACGTCTTACAGGCCGTTACCTTCTTGAAAACTTCTGCGACGAAAACGGCGAAATCGTTTGCGATACAGACACAATGATTGACGATATCCTTGCAAAGAAAATTGCAGATATGGTTAACGCTCGTCCCAATGCAGAAGATAGAAAAATCAAAATCCGTTCACTCCTTACTTGTGAATGTGACCACGGCGTATGTATCAAGTGTTATGGTTCAAACCTTGCAACTGCAGGTCCCGTAACAGTTGGTGAAGCAGTAGGTATCATCGCTGCTCAGTCCATCGGTGAACCCGGTACACAGCTTACCATGAGAACATTCCACACCGGTGGTGTTGCTTCTCAGGCCGATATTACACAGGGTCTTCCCAGAGTTGAAGAACTCTTCGAAGGTAGAAAACCAAAAACTCTTGCAATGCTCAGTGAAATCGACGGTAAGGTTTCATTTGAAGATATCAAGAAGAGTAAATACGTTGTTATCACAGGTGAAGACGATGTTAAGAAATATCTTATTCCCTTTGATGCAAGACTTTGTCAGGAGATTCAGGAAGGCGCTCGTGTTGTTAAGGGTCAGCATCTTACAGAAGGTGCGGTTAACCCCCACGACGTTCTTGCAGTTCTCGGTGTAGATGCAGTTCACAATTACCTTATTAAGGAAGTTCAGATGACATACCGTATGCAGGGTGTTGACATCAACGATAAGCACATTGAGGTTATCGTTCGTCAGATGATGCGTAAGGTTAAGGTTGAAGATTCAGGTTCTACAACTCTTCTTCAGGGTACATCTGTTGAAAAACGTGAACTTCACCTTGCAAATGAAGCAGCAAAAGCACGTTGCGAAGCAGAGGGTATGCCCTTTGTACCTGCAACAGCTTCACCCGTTCTTCTCGGTATTACAAAGGCTTCTCTTGCAACTGAGTCATTCCTTTCAGCCGCATCCTTCCAGGAAACAACAAAGGTTCTTACTGATGCCGCAATTAAGGGCAAGGTTGACCCGCTTCTTGGTCTTAAGGAAAATGTTATTATCGGTAAACTTCTTCCCTCAGGTACAGGTATGAAGTGCTACAGCGATGTGGAGGTTGTTCCTACAGCCGTTCCCGAAGATGCATTTAACGCAATTGAAATTCCTATGGAATAATATAAAAAATCCTCTCGCTCACGCGAGGGGATTTTTTAAATGCAAAATGCAGAATTCAAAATGCAAAATTAAGGGGCAAAGCCCATTATAAACAGGAGAACTAATTTGACTATAATCTCTCTTTATGCTAAAATTAATTATCGAAAGAAGGTGAGTGTATGCAGGAAAAACTTCGCAGATTAAAGGATAAAGCCAATAAGTTACCCTTGACCCCCGGTGTTTATATTATGAAGGATAAAGAGGGCAAGATTATTTATATCGGCAAGGCGAAAGCCCTTAAAAACAGGGTAAGTCAGTACTTTGGCTCTCAGGAAAATCACCTTACTAAGGTGCGTAGAATGGTCGAGAATGTGGAGGATTTTGACTATATACTCACCGACAGTGAGTTTGAGGCGTTGGTGCTTGAATGTAGCCTTATAAAACAGAATATGCCCAAATATAATATCCTTTTAAAGGATAGCAAGGGCTTCAGTTATATTAAAATCACAAAGGGTTGGCGGAATATTTACGCGGTTTTGCAAAAGGATGATGACAGTGCTGATTATCTGGGACCATATACTGCGGGATATTCGGTTACAAAAGCCGTTGAACAGGCTAAAAAGATTTATAAATTGCCCACTTGTAACAAGGTTTTTCCTCGTGATATAGGCAAAGAAAGACCCTGTCTTAACTATCATCTCGGTATTTGCTGTGCACCATGTTCGGGTAAAATAAGCCTTGGTCAATATCTGGAAAACGTTGATGGTGCTTTAGATTTCCTTAAATACGGTGGCAACAAAACCATAAAAAAACTTACGGCTCAGATGGAAGAAGCCGCTGAAAGTCTTGAGTTTGAAAAAGCAGCTAAAATAAGGGATACCATTAAAAGTATTGAAAAGGTCGGAAACAGTCAGAAGGTCGTTTTTTCTACCTACAAGGAGCAGGATGTTTTCGCCCTTTGTGCTATGGATGGCAAGGCTTGTTTTGCGGTTTTAAGGTTTGAAAATAACGCTCTTGCGGACAGTGAGCATTTCTTTATGGACGAAAGTGACGACCTCAGTTCTATGAGAGCCCAACTTATAATTTCATATTATTCAATGAATCGAAATATTCCACCCCGTATTGAAATTGACGGCGAGGTTGAGGGTAAAGTAGATATTGAAAAATGGCTTTCTGAAAAACGCGGTACTAATGTGAGCATCGTAATTCCTCAAAAGGGAACTCAGGCAAAGCTTGTGGATATGTGTAAATCCAACGCAATGCAGAAGCTTTCTGAAAAATATCGTGTCAACGACAGGAACCGCGAGGCTCTCGAGGAATTGGCAATGGTACTGGGTCTTTCAAAGACTCCCGAATATATTGAGGCTTACGATATTTCTCACACCAGCGGCAGCGACAATGTGGCGGGTATGGTTGTTTTTAAGGACGGCAAGCCTTTAAAAAGTGCGTACAGGCGTTTTGCTATTAAGAGTTTTACGGGTCAGGATGACTACGGCTCTATGGCAGAGGTGCTTTCCCGACGTTTTGAAGAATATCACAAGGGGCAAAGTGAAGGCTTAAGCGTAGGTTTTGCAAGGCTTCCTGATTTAATTCTTCTTGACGGTGGTAAAGGGCAGGTTAATGCAGTTTTACCCGTAATGGCTCAATACGGCATAGAAGTGCCCTTGTTTGGTATGGTTAAGAATAGTAAGCATCGAACCTCAGCTATATCCACATCTAACGGCAGAATCGATTTTAACGCCCGTAAAAAGGCATTTACCCTCGTTACAAACATTCAGGACGAGGTTCACCGTTTCGCCGTGGCTTATCACCACAAAAAGCACAAGAAATCCACTCTCAATGCCACACTTACAAGCATTAAGGGTATCGGTGATAAAAAAGCCAAAAATCTTATGTTGAAATTCAAAAATCTTGAAGCAATCGGCAAAGCCGATAAGGAAACTTTAATGAGTGTTCCCGGCATTACCGAGGCAAACGCAGTTGAGATTATAAAAGCCTTTAAGGGTGAATAAATTAATGGAGTAAGCTTTTTAGCCTACTCCGTTTTGTTATCTGTACTGAAAATCCCATTGAGGTTCGCCGTTGCAATTTTCTTTCATTTTTTCGTTCCATTCACAATATATTTCAGAAAGTTCATCGTTTAAAAACACCTTAAGATATTTGTCAAAATTAGGTGAAAGGGGCATTTCTTTAATGCTTTCAATGGGTGTGAAGAACACTTCGCCCTCGTCGGTTTCCTTAATTAATTCGCCCTGATATTCATTCGTCTTATAAAAATGAACAATGTATCTGTCGGCAGTTTCGGTGTTGAACCAATGAACAAGACCGCAGGGTTTAAGATTTTTGACCGTAAGTCCCGTTTCCTCTTTCACTTCCCTTACAGCACTGTCATAAAAGCTTTCGCTGTTTTCAAGGTGTCCGCCGGGGAAGGTTATACCGCACCAGTATTTTTTACGTCTTTGTACCAGAACCTCTTTTGTTTCGGGGTTTTGTATCATAATCATATTGGTAAGTTCAATTTTTGACATAAATTTTTATCCAATCTGTAATTTTTATAAATTGTAGCACGATTTATGTTTCTTTTCAACAATAATAAAAACTTGACAAAAAACCATATAAATGTAATAATAAACTGATGATATGTTTATTGGTGGATTTATGCCATTTTTCAGAAAGGATGCTGACTTATGCGTGTTATAACAGGCTCTGCAAGGGGCAGAAAACTCAGAACCCTTGAGGGCGACAGTGTAAGACCCACCACAGATAAGGTCAAAGAGTCAATTTTTAATATAATTCAGTTTGACGTTGAGGGTGCCAAGGTGCTTGATATGTTCTGCGGTTGCGGTCAGTTGGGTATTGAGGCTTTAAGTCGTGGTGCGGAGTTTGCTGTGTTTACGGATATTTCAAAGGCTTCCATAAAGGTTACGGAAGAAAACCTTGAAAACACAGGCTTTAGAAACTGTGCAAAAACAGTTCTCGGTAATTCACTTGATTATCTCGACAGAACCTCGGAAAGGTACGACATCGCTTTTCTTGACCCGCCTTACAGAGCAGGCCTGATGGAGGATGCCATTGAACGCGTAAGGCTTCATATGGCAGATGCAGGTATAATAGTCTGCGAAACTGCTGCGGAAGAGATTTTGCCCGAGGAGATTGAAGGCTTTACTTCAAAACGTTATAAATACAGCAAAATTGCTCTTACAGTTTACAGAAAGGTGGTTTAATATGGGCAAGACAGTAGTGTGTCCCGGTAGTTTTGACCCGTTGACTATCGGCCATCTTGATATAATTACACGTTCATCAAAATTATTCGAAAAGGTTATAGTTGTTGTAATGCGTAACTTCAACAAGGATGTGGGTAGCTTTACTACAGAGGAACGAGTTGAATTTATCAAGCGTTGCACCAAGGATTTACCTAACGTAAGCGTTGATACTTATGCGGGGCTTCTTGCAGATTACGTGCGTGAAAAGGGGGCATCTGCGGTAGTCAAAGGCTTAAGGGCTATATCTGACTATGACGACGAATTCCGTCAGGCACTTACAAACCAACGACTTAACCCTGAAATGGAAACCATTTTTATGGTATCAAACGCAGAGCATATGTTTTTAAGCTCAAGCGTAGTAAAAGAAGTTTGCAGATTAGGCGGGGATATTACCCAGTTTGTTCCCGAAGAAATCTGTGGCGATATAATCAAAAGACTTAGCAGAAAATAAACTGCTCTGGATGGATTGGGTCAAACGTATCCGAAACAGCCTTAAATGATGATGTTTCGGTACCTTTGTCTGATTTGCCTTTGAAAGGCGTCAGCCTATCTGCAGTCAAATACGACCAGAATTCCACGAAACCTCATTCAATTAAGGACGAAGAATTTTGTGATTAAGTATTTTTTACTAAGATGAGGCAAAAACGCAGTAAATCCTAACGGATTTACGAGTATTTTAACAAAATATGAGTGGAAAATACTATCCCAAAATCCGATTAGGATACGCTAGACCCACTCTAAACGAAAGGAAAGAATTATTATGAGTAACATTGAAACATCACTCGAAAGCATTGACAGACTTATAGCTGAAGCTAAATCTATGCCTTTTTCCTCAAAACTCCTTATTGATGAGGAAGAACTTTCAAGACTTGTTGAGGATATTCGTTTGAATATGCCCATCGAAATTACTCAGGCTAAGAAAATTGCACAGGAAAGACGTGACATCCTTAATGATGCTGACGCACAGGCAGAAAGCATTATTGACAAAGCTCGTCAGAGAGCGGATTTGATGATTGAAGAACATCAGATTACAAAAGAGGCAAAGGCTGCTGCAGACGGAATTCTTCAGCAGGCAAGAGACGATGCTGCTGCAGTTCGTTCAGAGGCTAAAGCAAACGCACGTGATATTACTGACAGAGCAGAAAAATGGTCAAATGATATTCGCAGAAACGCAAGTGTTTACGTTGAAACAATCATCAGAGATACAGACGAAACTCTTACAAAGAGCGTTAACGATATCAGAAAACTTCGTCAGAGCGTAAGAGATGCTCTTGCTCAGAGCAATGGTCCTGCAAAACCCAATTTTAACGATTAAATTTTAAAAGGATTGAACCATGGAAAAGGAAAAATTGTGTTTACGTTGTATGAGAAAAATCGGCAACAATACGGTTTGTCCTTATTGTCGTAACGAGAGTGGTAAACCTCAGAATGACCCGTATCTTCCTTTGAAAACGGTGGTTGGCGGTCGTTATCTTATAGGCAAACTCATTTCCGAAAATGCCGAGGGTAATACCTACAATGCCTTTGACCTTGAGGGGAAAAAGCCGGTTAGTATACGAGAACTTTACCCCAAGGGACTACTTTCAAGGGGCGAGGGTAATTATTGCCTTGTGAATGTTGGTAAGGCTTCCGAGTTTATAGATGCCAAGGATGCGTTCTTAAAACTTTGGAAAAAGCTTGCTGCACTCAGAGGGTTTACCGCGTTGACTCCTGCAACACATATTTTTGAAGATTTAGGTACTGTTTACGCCGTAAGCGAATTTTTAGGCGAAGGCAAAACTTTGCGTGAATATCTCTTAACCAAGGAACAAGGTTATATTTCCTGGGACGAGGCAAGGGTGTTATTTATGCCCGTTATTTCTGCATTGGGTGAGCTTCATTCCGCTGGTATTGTACACGGTGGTATTTCGCCCACAAACCTTGTTATTGATGCTAATGGCAAAGTCAGAATAACAGGTTACTGTGCAGCCGATATCCGTTGCGAAAAAGGTGTTATGGAAAGCGAGCTTTTTGAAGGATATGCGGCAGTTGAACAGTATGGTCTTAGCGGAAGTATCGGTACATATACCGATGTTTACGCATTTGCTGCTGTACTTTACAGAACACTTATAGGCAGTACGCCCATCAGTGCCGCTTCAAGACTTACTAACGATAAATTAATGATTCCCGGTAAATTTGCCGAGCAATTACCGGCTTATGTTATCAATGCCCTTGTTAACGCATTGCAGATTCTTCCTCAGGACAGAACTGCGAACGTTGACCAGCTCAGGGATGAGCTTTCTGCTTCTCCTGCGGCGGCAGGGGTTGCATCGGCGGCTTATTCCTCAATGTACGAGGAAAAGGATGAAGATGCTTACAATCCGGCTACACCTTCTTCAGTGCCTCCTCTTATGGATATTGATGACGAGGAATCTGAAATTCCCGAGGAACATAATCACAAAAAGGGTGCGATAATTGCATTCGTTGTAAGTGCGGTTGTATGCCTTGCGGTGCTTATTGGTATCCTTGTAGGCTTCAAAGGTTGTGCCGATGACGGTACGGTTGAGGAAACATCCACTACCGAATTTTCAGAACAGACTGAGCAGACTAAAGAACAGACTGAGGTCGGTTTTGTAAGTGTAAATGTTCCGAAATTTGTCGGCAAGTTTTACGATGATATCAAAGACAGTGATGAATATAAAAAGGTTCTCAATATCAAAACCGAGTACATCGATAGCGAAAAAGAACGTGGTAAGATAGTTTCTCAGAGTATAAATCCTGGTGTGGAAGTTAACTCTTTGAATCCTAAGACTATCGTTCTTAAGGTGAGCGACGGTCTTAAGGTTCCTTCTGTTGAAGGTGATTCTTTGGAAGATGCTATCGAAACCTTAAAAGATGCGGGCTTTAAGTATGTTGACACGGAAATGAGCAGTGTCGCTACAAGTGAGTCGGAATCCAACAAGGTTAACCGTGTGGTTTACGTGGATGACGAGACTTCTGACTGGAAGGAAATACCTTCTGACGGCAGACTTTCGGCAACGGATAAAATTGTTCTGTATTACTATGGTGAGTATACGCCTACAACTCAGGCTATCACTACTACCGAAGCTCCTACAGAAACCGAGGAATCTACCGAAACTCCGGTTGATGACACCACTACTGAGAGCGAAACCGATATTGTGGAATAAAAAGATAAAAAACACTTGACAAACCACATTAATACTGTTATTATATTTGAGCAATAAAGCAGAACTGTTCCGTTCTCACCAAACGAGCGTTATTGTTTGGTCAATAGCTTAAGGTTTTCAGGCGCACAAGTGCGCTATTAGGCTTCAACGGAATTTTCCGTTCAAGCTTTTAATATTTTTTGGAGGTGCTTAGGTATCAGCAAGGAAAATCAGATCAACGAGGAAATCAGAGATAAAGAAGTCAGAGTTATTTCTGCAACAGGTGAGCAGGTTGGCATTATGTCAGCAAAAGAGGCTCTTTCATTAGCGGAAAAAAGCAATCTCGACCTTGTTAAAATTGCTCCCGGCGCTAACCCGCCCGTATGTAAAATTATGGACTACGGTAAGTTCCGTTTCGAACAGGCTAAGCGTGAAAAGGAAGCTAAAAAGAACCAGAAGGTTATGGAAATCAAAGAGGTTCGTTTATCTTTGAATATCGACACAGGCGACTTCAACACTAAAGTAAACCATGCATTACGCTTCTTGCGTGACGGCAACAAGGTTAAAGTGTCTATTCGTTTCAGAGGCAGAGAAATGGCTCATACCGAACTCGGTTTGGATGTTATGCAGCGTTTCGCAGAGGCTTGTTCCGAAACAGGCTCAGTTGAAAAAGCAGCAAAACTCGAAGGTCGTTCAATGCTTATGTTCCTTGTTCCCAAGTCATCTAAGTAATTGCAAAATTAAGGAGGATTTATCATGCCCAAAATTAAAACACATTCAGGTGCTAAAAAACGTTTCAAAATGTCTAAAAACGGTAAGCCTATCCGCGGCCATGCCAACAAGTCACACATCCTTACCAAGAAGACAACAAAACGTAAAAGAGGTCTTCGTAAGACAAATGTTGCAGACGTTACAAATCAGAAGCAGATTAAACGTCTTATTCCCTATAAATAATTAATGGTAACTGGAGGTAACTTATAATGGCACGTATCAAAGGTGCGATCATGACTCGCAAAAGAAGAAATAAAGTTCTCAGACTTGCTAAGGGCTACTATGGCTCAAAGAGCAAACTTTTCAAAACTGCTAAACAGGCAGTTATGAAGAGCGGCAACTATGCATATATCGGCCGTAAACAGAAAAAGAGAGATTTCCGTCGTCTTTGGATTACAAGAATCTCTGCTGCTTGCAAAATGAATGGTATCAACTACTCAACATTCATCAA
>JAZQZU010000010.1:0-10639 GCA_045634165.1 Acutalibacteraceae bacterium | reverse complement strand
CCTTTGAGACCGTATTTCTTTCTTTCTTTCATTCTTGGGTCACGAGTAAGAAGACCTGCTTTTTTGAGGATTGGACGAACATCATCTTCTGACTGAAGAAGAGCACGAGCAATACCATGACGGATAGCACCAGCCTGACCTGTAACGCCACCACCATTTACACGGCAAACAACGTCATACTTTTCAAGGCCCTCTGTAAGAGCGAGAGGCTGACGAACGATAAGCTTGAGTGTTTCAAGACCAAAGTAATCGTCGATATCTCTGTCGTTGATTGTTACCTTACCAGTACCTGGGTAAACACGAACACGAGCAACTGATTTTTTTCTTCTACCTGTTCCGTAGAAATATGCTTTACTTTCGTACATAATTATTGCCTCCTCCCTTAAAATTCTCTAACGATAGGCTTTTGAGCTGCCTGTTCGTGCTCTGCACCTGCATAAACACGAAGACGAGCCATAGCTGCTCTACCGAGAGTGTTATCGGGGAGCATACCCTTAACGGCTTTCTGAACTGCAAATTCGGGTTTTTCTTTCATAAGAATACCGTATTTAACAGATTTCATGTTACCAACGTAGCCTGTGTGATGGTGATAATATTTGTCCTCAAGTTTGTTACCTGTGAGAACTACTTTTGCAGCGTTGATGATGATAACGCTATCGCCGCAATCAGCGTGAGGAGCGAATGTGGGTTTGTGCTTACCACGAAGAAGAACAGCAGCTTCAACAGCAACTTCGCCGAGAGTTCTGCCTTCTGCGTCGAGTACATACCACTGGCGCTCAGTTTTGCCTTTAGGCATATAAGTAGACATAACAGTTACCTCCGATATAGTTTCGGGGCATAAAAACCCCGCATTGCCTTGATATATTATCATAGCAATACGGGAATGTCAACACTTTTTTTACAAGATTTTTATATATCAGACACTATCTCTCGTTTTCTCGTTTTTTCTCGTTTTTTCATAGTGTTTTCTCTTGCGGCAAATTCAAAAAAGTGTACAATTTATATTCTTTTTATTTGGCAAGTTTGCTATAATCCTTCACCACATCGATACGGCTCTTGCGACGTTTTCTTCTTTCGCGTTCGTTCTTGGTGCCGAAGAAAAGAACAAGCGCAATCACCACAATTATAATCACTGTAATTATAAAAGCTTTTGAGCTCATAATCTTTTCAAGCCAGTTGAACATTGCCCAAAGATAATTCTTTTTAACATCATCCTGAGCCACAAGAGTTACGGATGCTATATGTACCCCTTCGTACACAACATCTGCCTTACCGATTACGTCACCCTTTTTAACAGGTGCATCAACTTCCTCAGGGAAGCCCTGGGCATACTCTATTTTCATATTATCAATGTCGATATCCTTATGGACTACGGCACTTATATTTTCTTTGGGTACCAAGGCAACATAGTCGTTTCCTCTACCGTATTTTACTTTAACTTCACCGACATTGTATGATGTATCGGCAAGTTCTTTTAATTTCACGTTGGAGAAAGCCCATCTGAGCATATATCGGCACATTAAATAAGCGGTGTTTCTACGTTCCCCGTCAGCTACATACTGATCATTGCCCTTCATAGCGATAGAAATAAAGGTATAACCATCCATTTCGGCGCTTGAAATAAGGCAACACCCTGCTTTTTCGGTAGTACCTGTTTTTAATCCTATAGCACCGTCATAAAAGTAGTATGAAAAATCATTAAGCAAAGGGTTTGTGTTATAAAGGTCACGCTCATCACTTTTGTTAGTCGCAGGCATTGTTTTACCGTATTTTGATGATATCTGTTTTATATGGTCATTGGCGAGAGCTTTTTTGGATATTAAATACATATCACTTGCGGTAGTGCGGTTTTGCTTGTCACTATCAAAACCTTTGATGGTTTCATCATCAAGTCCGTGGGGATTGGCAAAATATGTATTTTTACAACCCAACTCTTTAACGTAAGCATTCATCTCAGCCACAAAGGCATCAACATTACCATTACCAAAATACTCGGCAATTACCATAGCGGCATCGTTACCACTCTTAAGCATCAAGCAATAAAGAAGCATTTCGAGTGTAACCTGCTCCCCTGCTATAAGACCCGCCATAGAGCTACCTGTACCTAAAAGACTATCAATTGCTTTTTCCGAGCAGGTAATAACCGTTTGTAAATCATCACATTTAGAAAGAGCCACAAGGGCGGTTGTTATTTTTGCAAGTGAAGCAGGTGCAGTAATCATATCGGCATTTTTACTGTAAATAACAGTATCGCTATCCGCGTTTACAAGCAAGGCGATATCAGTTTCATACTCGGGCGCATCAATATCGTAATAACCGTTTTTTGTCTTGACGGAATTTTCATCCTCCACAGCAAGACCAATAACAGATATGGGTAAAGCAAATATTAAACAAAATATTAAAATCAGTAATTTTTTCATAGACAATCACCGTTAAATGTTATAAAATATAATAAAGTATTATTTAGATACAGTATATCATTTTTTTCGACAGAATTAAATACTATTTTTATAAAAAAGGAGAATAAATTTATGGTTTTTGTAACCGGTGATACACATGGTGACCCCAAGAGACTTTCCAAAAGTGTTCTGAAAGGCCTTAATGAAGGCGACACCCTTATTGTGTGCGGTGATTTCGGCTTCATCTGGGACAGATCCAAGGGGGAACAGAAAATATTAAAATCCCTTTCTAAAAGAAAATATAATATATGTTTTATTGATGGTACTCACGAAAACTTTGAACTTCTTAACGCCTACCCTACTACTAACTGGAATGGCGGCAAAGTTCATCAGATATCTGACAATATCTACCATCTTATGCGCGGTCAGATTTTTACCATTGATGGATTAAAGATTTTCACAATGGGCGGCGGTGAAAGTCCTGACCTTGAATCACGTATTGAGGACAACCCCTGGTTGAAATACGAAATCCCCTCTAAGGAAGAACTTCTTGAAGGTGCAACAAACCTTGAAGAACATGATTGCAAAATAGACGTTATTCTTACCCACGAGCCCTCCTCCACAATAAAGAGTTTCCTAACTCTTGGTGAAAGTGATTCTGTTCGTGTTACCACTCTTAACGCCTATTTTGACGAACTTTCAAAATGCAGTGAATTCAGTCGATGGTTCTTCGGAAGTCTGCATCTTGATAAATACATCTCAAACACATACATCGGTGTTCACAAAGGTATCGTTAACGCCCACACAGGCGAAAGAATTAAATTATAATTTAGGGTGAGAGTATGAAAAAGAAAATCGATAAAAAGAAAGCAAAAAAACTAGTTATAACCATCGTTTCAATCCTGCTCGTCCTTACAATAACAGCAGGTACGGTTGCATTTATTGCAAACTACCCCGATGAAAGAACACCTGTATTTAATAATAGCGATAAAAAGGCAGAGAAAAAGCCTTTTGATGAAGGTGAGTTTAAATTGGGCGAATATGATTTGGTAGTTTCGGTCAATGGTGACGATAACGCAGAAGGCACATTGGAAATGCCTTTAAAAACCTTAAAAGGTGCTAAAGAAAAATTAAAATCACTTAACCTCACCGAGGATGTACATATTACTGTATGGTTCAGAGAAGGCACTTATACCTTCCCAGACACAGTTTCTTTTGATGAAACTGATAAATGCAACGTCCTTTACCGCTCATATCCCGATGAAGAAGTTGTTTTCACCGGTTCCAAGGAAATCAAAGGTAATTGGAAAGAAACTAAAATTAACGGCGTTAAAGCTTTTGTCACTCCCATACCCATTAATAGCGAGGACGATTATTTCCGTTCTCTTTTTAAAGATGGTACACGTCTTTCGCGTTCAAATTACCCCAAGGAAGATTTCTTCAAGGTAAAGGACCCCAAAACTGATGAAGCCGTTATTCCTGAAACAGACCCTGATTACTTCACACACTCACTTGTATTTTATGCAAATACTTCGGATCTTCTCAATTTCACCAACCCTCAGGATATTGATATAAGACTTATGCATTTCTGGTGCGACGAACTTCTACCCGTACACTCAGTTAACACCGAGAGCGGTAGAATAGAAACCAGAAAGCCAACTTCAATGACCGTAAGAGTTGATGATAACTATATTTTCGAAAATGTTAAAGAGGCACTTTCACTACCCGGCGAATGGTATCTTGACCGCGGTGAACAAAAACTTTATTACATCCCCCAAGAGGGCGACACGGTAGATAATACAGTTCTTTATGCGGGTGTAACAGAGCAACTCATATCAATAAATAATGCTAAAAACATCTCTTTCCAAGGCATTAACTTTGAAAATACTGACTGGGATCATGTTGGAACAGAAAACAGTCATTCCGGAAAAGTTTTTGACGAAAACCATCCATTATATAAGAATATAGATTACGGTGCTATTCATCCTCAGGCAGCATTCGAAGTCCCTGCAGCAATACTCATTGATACTTGCGAAAGTATTAACTTTACTAATTGTACTTTCGAGAATATTTCATACACTGCCATCAAGTTTGAAAAAGCTTCAAAAGATTGTTGTATAACAAGTTGTTTATTCAATGAAATCGGTGCTAATGCAATATTCATCAACGGTGAATTTGTTGTTCCTGCCACTACACAGAATATTGATGTTACAGACTGTCACATCGGTAATTACGGCAGAATTTTCAACAATGCCATAGGAATTCTTCTTACTCACGCAATTGACTGTGACCTGACACATAATGAAATTCACGATGGTTGGTACACAGGTATCTCCGTCGGTTGGAACTGGGGTTACACAGATAATCCTACCAACAACATCAATATCAGTAACAACCTTATTTATAATATCGGTAATGGTTGGCTTTCTGATATGGGCGCTATTTACACACTCGGTATACAACCCGATACAGTTATTTCTGAAAACATTATCTATAACGTAGGTTGCGACGAAGGAAGATACGGTTATGGCGGTTGGGGTATTTATCTTGACGAAGGTTCGTCCGAAATACTTGTTGAGAAAAACCTTGTATATGACTGTTCGTCACAGACTTTCCACCAACACTACGGCAAAGACAATATGATAAGAAATAATATCTTTGCTTTTGGCGGAGATGGTCAGTTCAGAATAACAAGAAACGAAGACCACAATTCACTTTACCTTTATAACAATATACTTGTTGGTGACGACACACCTATGTATTGGGAAACTATAAGTCTTGATTGGTTCAAGGATGACAGTAACTTATACTGGGACTATAACACCTTTGGTAAAACAGTTTTCTCCGGCAGTTCCACAAACATTTTTGATAGCGAAAATATATTGGCTATGCGTGGCAGAGATTACTACAAGAATGGTGTTTTTGCAGATCCCCTTTTCAAAGATGCCGAAAACCGCGACTTTACACTTGCAGAGAATTCACCCGCTTTCGATGCAGGATTTGAAAGATGGGAATATAACGCAGGAACAATAACCAAATTTTAATAAGTAAAACTCCGTAAGGCTGAGCCTTACGGAGTTTCTTTAATCTTTAATTCCGAACATAAACTTTAAAACACTACGTAAAAACTTAGGGCTCTGGTAAACTACAACTTTCATAAATCACCACTCCTTTATGTTTACTACATAATATGAGGATGATAAAAAAGTGTTACTTAGGGAGTGTAAACAAGGGATTTAATAGCCTTAAATCAATAACTTTGGCGCATAGCTTCGTTAAAATGTGAGGGAACCCGTCAGGGTGCCCTCGCATTTATGTCTCGCTCTGCATCCAAATTTAAAAGATTTAAGGTGCTACGCGGTTTAAATTTAGATGATTTTCGTTCAGACGAAATGACAAAAGCATCGTAAGGCTGCCGCCTACGATGCTTTTTCATAAAGTATTAACGGAAAATAGCAAATTTAAACCTAATAAATCCCTTATTTACACTCCCAATTGCCATTCTTTTAAGTCTTTTACATCGTTGTACATTGAAACGTAGCTTTCGTGACGATTTTTATCAATGTCGCCATTCTTAAGAGCGTCAAGAATAAGACACCCCTTTTCAACAGTATGAGAACAAGAGGTAAATTTGCATTTACCTAAGTATTCCTCAAACTCGGGGAAACAGAAAGGTAGATTTTCTTTAACAATAACGTCACTTGTCTGCTCAATATCCAAGGAGGAAAAACCGGGGGTATCCGCAACCAGTCCTTTTCCTATATGATAAAGAGTGACCTCTCTTGTGGTATGTCGTCCTCTACCTAATTTATCGCTGATTTCACCTGTAGCAAGTGAAAATCTTTCATCAATACAATTGAGAAGTGAGGATTTACCGACGCCTGTATTACCTGTAAAAACAGTTATACCCTCGCCAATCATTTCCTTGACCTTATCAATACCCTCACCTGTTTTACAACAAATAGAAGCAACTTCAATTCCCGCCTTACGGTACACTGCTTCAAATTCAGTTGTATCGCCTAAGTCGCTTTTAGAAAAAACAACACATGGCTTAATGCCCTTATCAACGGCAATTGCCGTCATTTTATCAATAACAAGAAGGCTTGGTACAGGCTCCTTTACAGATGATACAATAATTAAAGTATCAATATTGGCAACAGGGGGTCTTAAAAGAAAGTTCTTTCTTTCCCCTATTTCATCAATTGTGTTTTCCTTGCCTTCACGCACGGTAATCGTTACATTATCCCCTGCAAGGGGAGTAATTTTTTTCTTTCTGAACGCACCACGTGCCTTACATTCATAAACTTCGCCGGAGGGCTCTACATAATAGAAGCCGCCCATACCTTTAATAATAACGCCGTTTTAAACTTTTTCCATACTTACTGTCCCTGTGGAATATCGGTATTTTGTTCTGTCTCCTCAATTTGTTCCTGCGGTCCTGCTACATAAAGAATAATAGCAGATGCTTTATCCAAATTAGTGGCATTGGATTGTGAAGGATTCTGTTCAATAACAGTACCTTCCATTTCATCGCTGGGCAACTCAATAATGGTTATATTGGTATAACCTGCCTGTTCAAGTTTCTCCTGTGCAGTAGCTTTATCAAGTCCTTTTACATCAATATAGAAAGGAACTGAATAATAACGCTCATTTGTAGCTGAGACAGGCTCCCTTGTATAATTAACTGTACACTCATAATAAGGCATATCATTTATATAAACCTTGATTGCTGATGAGGGTGAATCGCCTTTAGTTTCAATTGTATATTTATTTATTGCAGAAGTGTCAATATTATTATCTGCCATAACTTTGTTATCAACATACAATTTAACATTAACATTACCTACTTTTTGAGGAATATCAATTGTCTTTTTAAATTCAACCTCACCTGAACTAAGGGTTAAAATAACTTTATCTCCCTCTTTAACGGGTGAGCCTACTGCGGGTGACTGCATGACAACTCTGTCTTTTTCAATAGTTGAATCAACAACTTCAGTTTTACTTACAATCAGGCCCTGTTTTTCAAGAAGTTTTTTAGCTTCTTTCAAGGTTTTACCTGAGACATCGGGCATTTTGAAAAGTTTACCTGCATCCTCATTAGCAGAATAATAAACTGTAACATCGCTGCCTGCAAAGATACTAGAACCTGCGGCGGGTTTAGTTTTAATAACTTCACCTATATCATACTTATCATTATTAACAGGCTCAAGGTCTACTTTAAAGCCCATAGACTCGAGGGTGTTTACTGCCTCCTGATAATTATCACCTGAAAAATCAGGTACTATCTGTCCTTCGCCTGATTTCGCAATGTATAACCTTATTGTATAGCCTTTGGGTACTTCTGTACCTGCTTCGGGGTCTTGTTTGAAAATGCAGCCTTCTTTACCATCACTAAAAGGCTCGTAAGAAATTTCAAAGTCGAAACGCTCATTAAAATCTTCGTTGCTTTCTATTTCATCAATATAATTCATACCGATGAAGTTATCAACCTCTATTTTATTACCACCAAAAAGAGGAGGAACACCATCTTTGAGGAATGTTGCGATAAGCACAATAATAAATACAAGAAGTGCAAAGCCTATACCCGCAACAACGCCTATTACTTTTGTGTTTACGCGCTTTTCCTGTATTACATCCTGAACTGCCTCGTAATCCCCTGAGTTATATTCATCAAGTTTCATTCGCGCATCTGTTGAGGGGGGAACAGTTTTTATAACCTGAGTTGCACCAACATCAACGCCGACTTTATCTACAAAACGAGTGGGTCCATCATCCACAAAATACGTTCTGTAATCGAACTTGATATCAGGATTACGACGTAAATCCTCAACATCCATTAAAAACTCAGCGGCAGAGCAATATCTGTCACGAGGATTCTTCTGCATAGCCTTCATAGTAATCTGCTCAAAACCTATGGGGATATTAGGATTTATTTTTCGCGGAGGCACAGCATTTTTGTTAACCTGCATAAGTGCAACAGAAACTGCGCTATCTGCTTCAAAAGGCAATTTACCCGTCAACATTTCATAAAGAAGTACACCTATGGAATAGATATCCGCTTTTTCATCGGTTGGCTCACCTTTAGCTTGTTCAGGACTGATATAGTGAACAGAGCCAATGGCTTTTTCTGTCATTGTTTTGGTTTCACCGTGACTGAAACGAGCAATACCGAAATCAGCAACTTTAATAGTGCCGTCTTCAAGGAGCATAATGTTCTGAGGCTTGATATCTCTATGAACAATGCCCTTGTCATGGGCGTGTTGAAGAGCTTTAAGAATCTGATTCATAAAGAACAAAGCTTCTTTCCAATCAATAACTCCACGTTCTTCAATATACTCTTTAAGGGTGATACCTTCAATATATTCCATAACAATATACTGTAATCTGTCACCAAAGCTAACATCAAAAACCTTTACAATGTTAGGATGGGAAAGAACCGCAATTGCTTTAGATTCGTTTTTAAATCTGCGACGGAATTCTTCGTTTGCAAGATACTCGTCCTTAAGAACTTTAACTGCAACAATTCTGTCATCTATATTATCGTAGGCTTTATAAACAATTGCCATACCGCCAACACCGATAACATCATGTATTTCGTATCTTCCGTCTAATCTTTTACCCACATAATTTTCCATACTTACTCTCCTTGACTGTCGGCAAACAACAGTACCGCTGTAATATTGTCGCGACTACCTGCTTCAATTGCCTTTTCAACAAGTTTTTCGGCTGAAGAATCAGCGTTTTCTTTTATTATGCAAAGCATTTCGTCAGCTTCAAGTGAACCACTTAAGCCGTCCGTGCAGATGAGAATGCTTCTATTATTACCAACTTCAACCAAATCAAAATCCACGTCAACAAAACTGAGAATACCAACTGCACGGGTTATAATGTTTCTATCGGGATGGATTTTGGCTTCCGCCTCGGTGATTTTGCCTGTATCGTAAAGATACTGAACCAAGGAATGGTCTTTTGTGACTAGCTCCATGGCTTTGTCGAATATATAGGCTCTGCTATCACCCACGTGAGCAATAACCGCCATACCTTTAATTACCATAACCGCAACAACCGTTGTACCCATTCCGCTGAGTTCACGGTTATTCTGAGCTTCGGCAAATACTGCAGAGTTAGCGGCACATATAGCAGAATTAAGTAAATTCTGTGCAGTTTTAATGGTCATATTTTCACGATAACCACGTTTAATAGCCTCAGCTACCCTTTCAACGCAGATTTTACTTGCAACCTGACCGCCTGAAACACCGCCCATACCATCACATACGACTGCCCAGGCATCTCCACCTTCAAAAAGCCCTGCAAGATAGTCGTCCTGATTAGAATTTCTAAAAGCGCCTATATCGGTTTTTGCTGAAATTTTCACGGTGTTTCACCTCTCTTTATAAATTAATTATTAATTTTTTTCCTTTATTTTCTCACGGCGCAACTGACCGCAAGAAGCATTAATATCCGAACCAAGAGTACGTCTCACTGTAACTGCGTGGCCTTCTTTTTCAAGAATAGATTTAAATAAAACAATACTTGAATCAGAACTACGCTCGTGTCCTTTTTCGGGTACTTCGTTGGCAGGGATAAGGTTTATATGACAAAGTATGCCTTTAAGACGTTGGGAAAGCTCTCTCGCACACTCAGGTGTATCATTTACACCCTTCATCATAGCATACTCGAAGGAAATACGTCTTGACGTTGTATCTGCATATATTTTACAAGCCTTAAGAAGCTCGTCAATATCCCAGCTTCTATTTACAGGCATTATTTTTGAACGAATTTCATTGTTAGGAGCGTGTAAAGATACTGACAAAGTTAACTGCAAACGCTCGTTTAATAAATCATAGATACGCGGAACAATGCCACTTGTAGATAATGATATGTGTCGCATACCTATATTAAGACCACGTTCATCACTTACAAGCTCTAAAAACCTCATAACATTGTCGTAGTTATCAAGAGGTTCACCCATACCCATAAGGACTATACGTGAAATACGCAAAGATAAATCCCTTTGTGCGGTGTAAATCTGCCCTAAAATTTCCGAGGGCTTAAGTTGGCGTTTAAACCCACCGATACCCGAAGCACAAAAGGCGCAACCCATTTTGCAACCAACCTGCGTAGAAACGCATATTGTGTGGCCATATTTATAATCCATAACCACACATTCAAGATATTCACCATCAGGCAAAGAAAACAGGTATTTTACAGTATTATCATACTGCGAAACAAGTTTTTTT
>JAZQZU010000009.1:0-14024 GCA_045634165.1 Acutalibacteraceae bacterium | reverse complement strand
GACCAAGCTCACCGCAAACACGATATGTATTAGCGTGGCCGCCAAAGTGTGACCAACCTGTTACACGGAAAACAGAATCGTCGTCGTTAAGACAGGTTACAACTGCACTTCTGTCAGGCAAACGCCAATAAAGATTGCCACCACCGTTTTCTTCGTTAAGAGGACCAAAAACGGGCATTGCAGTAACTCTTTTGGGCAATGCTCCTGTAATATACATAAGTGGACCTAAAGAGTGGGTTATATAGTAAATTCTTGGAATATGGTATCTCCAATGCTTTGATGTAGGACAATAATGGGCGATTTCCTTCTGAGAAATGATAGGATGGTTATATTCACCCTCGCAGAACAATGCCTTACCAAGAACACCTGAACGGTAAACCTTACGCATTTCCTGGTTGAATTTCATAAAGGGATAGTTTTCTGCAATCATATAATATGCCTTGCTTTTTTCACAAGCTCTTACAAGCTGAACACCCTCACCCATTGAGATGTTGGATGTACATTCACTTAAAACGTGAATATTCTTCTCCAACGCTTTTATAGCATAGGGTGTATGCTCGTGGAAATAGTTGCAAAGGAAAACCGCTTCAAGACCCTCATGATTTATAAATTCATCGAAATCTGTGTAAGTGGTAACACCTTCGTGTTCCTCTTTTGCTTTTTTAAGTTTTTCTTCGTCAAAGTCACAAACCGCAACAACTTCACCGTTGTTTGCCGCAACACCATCGTAAAAACCGCTGCCGCGACCAAGACCAAATATACCAAATTTAATTTTATCCATAACCTAAACCTCCCAAGATTAAAATACTGGCTTCATATTACCACATATTTCAATATTGGTAAATATGAAACCAGTACAAAAAAAAATTATTTTTTTAAACAAATATCACTAAAAAAATCGCTACGTTAAACCACAAAATCAGGATTTAAAATCATCCACGTAACCCATAACGTTTTCCTGACGTTTTTGGCTTAGTTCTGCATACATCCACTCACGTTTTTGACGTGAAATGGGCCACAGGAATTTGGGTACAATTCTGAGAATACCCGTAATCGTGGGCACTATTGTACAAAGGGCAAATTCCCAGAATTTTGTTGTATCATTCTGTGCACCGATTTCAAGACCCTGCACATAACCGATTTTTTTCATAATAAGGCTTGTAACAGAACCTAAAAGGGCGCTTTGTATTTTTAGAATAAGACCTTTTGCAACACCTGTAGTGGCTTCCATACGATAGCCGTTTTTCCACTCGCAATAGTCCATAGCCTCGTTCCATAGATCCGCGTTAATAACCTTGGAAATACCCCAGGACCATTTCACGAACCATTCCTTAAGACCAAAGGCTATACACATGGGCACAGTCCGTTTGAACATTTTTTTATTGTCCGTCATACCGAAAAGGAACAGGGCAATTGATATGGCGCTGTTATAAACGTCGTTAAAAATCCACAGGGATTTTGATGAAAACCTCTTTCTCAAGGGTCCTACAAAAGCGTAGCTCAGACTTCCGTTTGCAGAGGACGGCAAATTCAATAATGTAATCAGTGAATAATTACCTAAAACGTCTATAAAGTAGTTAGTTTCGCTTTTACTGATTGAAAAATTGCCCAAGAATTCAGACGTACACATCAGAAGCACGGGGTAGTTTGACACAATGGCTTTCATCCCCTGCCCGATGCTGGGTTTTTCAATGGACTGGGGCACACGCTCCTTTGACTGCATAAAGAACCAGAATGTACAGAGAGATGAAATAAGTGCCGTACCGCCACCCATTACCATAAATACGGAACTTAATTTCCAAGAAACCACCTTGTTGTTTACAAGGTCTATTAACACACCCATAATATAACGGGGTAAATCCTCACCCATAAAACCAGTAAGAAGCTCCGCGAGGGTTATAAGACGGATACGCTCGTTGGGATTCGGGGTAATAGTGGACATATAACCGCTTTTTGCTACGTTGGTAAACGTACCCGCGGTTTCATTGATAATTGCAAAAATATAATAGTAAATAAGTTTGGGTAAATATGTGCCGCCCGTTGTACCGAAGAACAATGGCAAAAGCCAGGTAAACACACCCATAATGGTAAGGGGTATCTGCATACCCACAAGGTAGGGCCTGAATTTACCGATTCTAGTACGCGTACTGTCAACGATAACCGATACAAAAGTATCGTTAACTATATCCCACGCAGCAGTTACAAGATTCATAACCGCACTTACGGTAAAGTCAATATTAACTACGTCCCATATATATCGCTCGGAAAAGGAGTTGATATTAAAGGAATTCGACCAGTCGTTAAGAAGATACGAAACCGTTTCCTTAACACCTACGTAGTTATGACCCTCGTAATAACGGATATTTTCGTCGGTTGTGGCAACCTGTGTGGAAGTCATTGCTTCATTTTCACTCATTGTGCCACCTCCTCAGTATTTTCACTGTTATTTACGTATACAGTACATTGATCGGTAAATGTCTTACCGAGATATTCCAACTCAACAGTTATTGTTACGGGGGTATCGCTATACTTAACGCCTGTTACGTAACCCATTTCATCAACTGTCGCTATACTTTCGTCCGATGAAATAAAACGGACTGTATAATCACTGTAGTCCTCAATCTGAGCATTTACAGTCAAGGAAATTTCTCCCTTTTCATTAACTATTCTTTCTTCTTCAAGAAGGTCAATACCCGCATAAAAATACTCATATCTCTGGGTAACAGAATATGTAAACTGAATTTCCTTCTGTCCGAAAACTTCAAGATTTCCCACAAAATTAAAATCAGCATTTACATTGTAATTTCTTTGAACTTCAATATACTCGATTTTATCGGTAATTCTGTTAACCTTTGCTTTGATATAGAAATTATCGGGCGTTACGTCAACAGATATAATCTCACAACCTGTTGATATTTTTTCATTAATCGAATTAACCCCTTTGGTTAAATCCTGTACACCAAAAGTGGCTTTTTCTGTTTCATTCACTACGGATTTTCCGTCAAGTTCAAATTCTACGTAGTAAAAATCTCCGTCAACAACCGTACCGTCCTCATTAAGAAGCTTTTCACCATTTTCATCAACGGCACCTACTGTAAATTTGCTCTTTAAATCTTTTGTAGACGTAAACTCAACAAGTATCTTTTTACCGGTATTTTCACCGAAAACACCTGTTATATCATCACCATAAAGTTCATCCGCTAAGGGAACAAAATAATTTTTAGCATAGGAGAATATGTTTTTGTCTTTAGGGTTAACTTTGCCGTCTTTATCCGAAACAACAATACTTCCGTCATCAACGTTTACGTCGGTAAATGAGTTTACTTTTATAAAATCATTACCTATAGCTTCATTTGTTAAATTGTAAATATAATCAGTAAGATTATCCTCGGTAAGTTTTGTTTTGCTCTCTACGTTAACAGTGGAAATCACTGCACCCGAACCGTTACTTTCGATATTTTTAACCGTAACGACGAGGGTTGCCATACACACAGCCATTGCAAGTAGACTGCATATACCAAACAAAATAAATTGCTTTTTCTTACTTGTTTCTTTTTTACTCAAGAAAGGTCACCGCCTTTCTCCTCTTTTTCAGCTGATGCGAAAACGGGAAGGGGTAAATCATCAATATTCACTTCACCTGATTTAACTCTTTTACGCATCTCAACTCTTTTTATATCGAGTTCATCTATCTCGGCAGTAATATTCTTTTTAACAACAAGATGATTAAGCACAAAAATCATAACAAAAACTGAACAACAGATTATTGCACCAACACCTGATTTTGCTACTAAAAAGCCACTGAAAACCGAGGGAATTACAAAATTTAAAACTGCACAGGCAATGCACAGAACAACACCCAACAGGGCAAAAACACGCATTACCTTAGCACCTTTCCTTATATTCATAAAGGATAAAATCAATGCTATAAACATCCCAAGTCCCATAAGTACAATAAGTACCATAAGCCCTAAAAAGCCAAGGCAAAGTCCTGCTTCAATGGGTGTATATTCCGCTAAATCAAGTAATAAAAGTAATGTTCCGTCGGAAAAAGCATTGTAAATACCTAAGGCGCTAAAGGTGAATTTTGAGTTAATTACACTGAGATTTGCAGAAACTGTAAGGAATGGTACAAAAATGCTACCGATTACCAAAAGCATTGCCACAATCCTTAAAATCTGCAAAGGACCTTTTATGAAATTGGCCTTTAATTTACTTATAATTATACGGGCGGTAGCATATTCCAGCTCGCATTTTTTAGCATCACGGGCGAGTAATTCTTTTTGTTGACTGTAAAAAATATTTACTCCGCAATGCTTACAGTTGGGCGCAAGTTCGAATCTGCCTATTTCCCCGTTGCAATTGGGACATTTCATTGACCTTCCCCCTTTTTGTAAAAAACATATTTTGATTTTATTTTATTTCACTTGAATCATTTAAAACAAGTGTGCTTTGCATAAACAGAACGTCCTGATTATTAAACTCCACAAACTGACCCAGATATTGAGGTACTACTCTTCTCAAGTCAATAAGAGTTACCTTCTTATAGCCCTCAAGGAACATTGGCGCAATGGCGTTTGCATAAGAATCCCTGAAAATTATAAGTTCTTTATCTGTGGTTGCATTGGGATTTTCCAATTCAACAATAGCTCTGTTGGGACCCGACAAAAACATCTCATACGGGTCAGGAATAACCGTGGGGCTATCACTATCCAACTTTTTCATATCGTATATGGGGAAAAGAGAGTTTGTTTCAATATCCTTAGCCGTACAACCTTTAAAATAATCCGCTTCAAGGTAATACATTGTATCGGGTTCAACATTCAATGCAGACTGACCATGATACACACCATAAAAAGGTGTTTCAACATTTTGTGTAATATACTCTGCTTTAAGAGGAACCCCCATATTTTGTGAGATATATTGTGCAACGTCTATGATTTCCTCTTGTCGCCAATGGGTGTCCGTTGCGTAATAATCCGAAAGTTCAAGAAGCGGAAAAATATCAATATACTCCGCGTACTCCATATCACCTGCCACCATCTGAGAAAAGGCAGTGTAATCCATAGCAAGATACCCTTCGCTTTCGGGTACAAAGCAGTTTTTATCAGGAACAATAGTCAGATAAATCTTCGAGTCCGTATCTTTAAGATAAGTTTCGTATATAAATTCAAATCTGCTTGTAGCATAAGAAACTGAATCCTCATCAAGAGGATATGAGGATTTTATGATATATCCGTCATAGGAATAATAGCCGTTGTTGTCTTTTTGTAACATTACGTTACGGGTAAAAAAGCTTTTAAATCCTCTGAAACCATCCCTTAAGGGGAAATGGTCAAGGGAATAGGACTCAAAATCCGTCATAAACTTACCCGATAAAACTGAATTTATGGTTATTACAGGAAATTTCCCAAGCTTTCTGCGTTCGGTTTCTGAAATTTCTTTGTCAGGTAACAGGATACCGCCCACGGTAAACCCGAATACAAAAACAAGTGCAAGAAGAACAACAAGAATATTTTTTATCTTTTTCATTTTTGTCCTCCTCACCTGATTAAAATCTGAAATACAAGAACGGGTTAAATGAGCCGTCTATAAGGAACGCGGTACATACCGCAAGAAGTGCCACGATAACCGCTGGTTCAATAACAACAAGAACCTTTTCGCCAATTCTGTTATCCGATATTTTACCGAATATCTTTGAGGGCAGAGGTGTTGCGCCTATACAGGACACCACAAGAAGAACCGCGATGCTCTTAAGATAATAAATCGCCTCCGCAGAAATAGCGGGATAGTCCCCTGCACCAAACATTGCACCCACGCTTACTATTGCATCTTTCACCGAAGGACTATCAAATAAAACGAAGCTTATAGTAACAAAAAGCAAAACGTATATATGCTTTAAGATATGGGTTTTGTTAAGAAGTTTCAATAACACAGTCTTTTCGAAAATCAAAAGTACCGCGAAATACAAGCCCCAACAAATAAAGGTCCATTCTGCACCGTGCCAGAAGCCCGTAGCCATCCACACCACAAAAAGGTTAAAGAAAAACCGGGGTTTTGATACTCTGTTTCCGCCCAGGGGGAAATAGAGGTAATCCCTGAACCAACTACCCAAGGAAATATGCCATCTGCGCCAGAATTCGGAAATGCTACCTGAAATATAGGGATAATTGAAGTTTTCACACAAATCAAAACCGAATATTTTGCCAAGACCTATTGCCATATCACTATAGCCCGAGAAGTCAAAATATACGTGGAGCACATACGCAACCGCGTATATCCAGTAGAAAAGAACCGATTTATCGTCCGAATCCTTGAACACCGCTACAACCTCACCAAGAACGTTGGCAAGGAGTATTTTTTTACTTAAACCCACTACAAATCGCCTTACGCCAAGGGCAGTTTTCTGTAAGGTGTGAGTGCGGTTTTCAAGTTGCTTTGCAATATCCGAATACCTTACAATAGGACCTGCAATGAGTTGGGGAAACATGGCAATATATGCCCCAAGATTTATTAAATTTCTTTGTGCCGCAACATCTTTGCGGTAAACGTCTATAACGTAACTGATTATCTGGAAAGTGTAAAAAGAAATACCAATGGGTAAAGCAATCCTTAACAAAGGTATGGAGGCACCCGTCAAGGCATTGATATTTTCTATAAAGAAGTCGGCATACTTGTAATAACCCAGTATACCTAAGCTTAAAATCACAGAAGCGACCAAAAAAACTTTTGATCGCTTCATGCCGTTATACTTTTCTATAAGTAACCCAAATACATAACCCTGTATTATGGATATCAGCATAAAGATGAGGAACTTTGGCTCACCCCAGCCGTAAAAGAAAAGACTGGAGAGGAGTAAAACCGTGTTTTTCAGTTTTTTCGGCACCACAAAGTACAGTAACAGTACAATGGGTAAAAAGTAAAATAAGAAAGGAACACCGGAAAATAACATCGTTTACTCCACTCCGATTTTTAATTGTTAAATTTTAAGCTACAATAGCTTCGTCAACTACAACTTCTGCAGAAGCATAAACTGCAGTAAGCTTGCCTGTGAAAGTGTCAACAATTTCGCCGTTACCGAAGTATGAAACCATATAATCTTCTACTGTAACGATAACGAGTTTCTCGGGGAAACCGCACATCCACTGTGTAGCCATAACACTTGCTTTAACTTCGTCTGCAAGGGCAGCCATATCTGTACCCTCAACCACGTGATATGCAGCAGCAGTCATAGTGTTGGCGTTCATCATATGCATAAGAGTTGCAGCAGTATCAATTTTAGCAATAGAATCTGCAGGGAAATGTGTGATTGCAGTAAAGCCCTCTGCATCCTCAAGACCATAAGCACCGGGACCTTCCATATTCTGGTTAGCTTCGTCGCCACCTGCGCCGGGGAACTTTTCTGCATCTTCGTAAGTAGCCCATACTGCGTTAAGAAGCTCAACGGGTGAAGCGATTGTTGACTCACCCTTATCTCCGCTGTCACCTGCACCACAAGCTGCAAATGAAACAACGAGCATAGCAACTAAAAGAAGTGAAATTACCTTTTTCATTTTATTTTCCTCCATTTTTATTTTAGCGGCACAATGCCGTATTACGGCTGTGTGCTACTATTTAATATGATAGCATATCTCGCTCACACCGTCAATAAAACTTACACCACTAAGTTCAATGTTCTATATAAAATATTTTTCCAACTTAAACTTATTTTTAAACACAAAAATATGCTCTAAAACACGTGTGATTCTGCCAATTAAAAATCCGTTTACAAGTGCGCAGATAATGGTGCCAAGCTTCACACCCTCAAAAACACCGAATCCGAAAAATGCAAAGGACATTGCAACACCAATTACCACACTTATACAATCATACCCTGTCTTAACTTTTGTTATTTTGCAATTAAATTTTTGGGATATTTCTTTTACAATAAGCTCGTAAGCCTCGGGCGAAATATATGTATGGAAAAATAAGGATACCGCAACCGCGCAAAAAATGGTGCCAATTACGAACCATATAATTCGTATTACAAACGAGCTATCGGGCAAATATGCCACAATATTCATTGCCAGGTCAAGCAACGTGCCGTAAAGTACCGCCGTAACAAAAGAAAATAAATACGACAATTTGAATTTACGCATAATTAATGCAGTTAACAATACCAGAAATCCCTGAAAAACATACTCGGAAACACCGAAGGAAAACCAAGGCAGAAATGTTGATATTTTAAGATGCAGAATGTACGCAGGTGCCACAACCATTGACATACCAAAATCTGCTTTTTCAGTAAAAGCCGCACCGAATGCCATTATAACAAGCCCCAAAATATAGGCCAATTCAGTATAAAAAGTTCTTTTCTTCATATATACCCACAATTATTTCTGATAAATTTTTACATAATCCACTATAAATTCGCACTTATAGTCATCATCGAGAGGGTCTAATTTGTCGCTGTCAGGTGTACAAAGGCTTACAATTGGCTGAAGTTTTTCTTCGCTTACACCATTACCGAAGGTTGAGCGTGTTGTTTCAATGCCGTTTATGTAGAAAATATACTCGTCCTCGGTCCATTCAAGTCCGTATGTATTATATTCCTTCCAAGGCTCGGGGACCTTAAAATCCCCTAATATTGCAGATTGGAAGCCCTCCTGTTCACCGTCAACACCTGCACAATGTATGGTTGAGGTTATGCAATCGTCATCAAAGCACTCAAAAATATCAAGTTCTGCGCCACCAATACCGCCTTTGGAATACTCCGCTTCATACGGATGCTCTGCCTGAAGCCAAAAAGCACTCCAGAAAGCGTCTCCCTCACTACATATACAACGGATTTCAAAATATCCGTTTTTATACCATTCGTGAAGGGCAATTTCCCCGCCGTACCAACCTGCACCAAACTCGCCGTCTTCAAGATATTCACCGGTAAGAACCACATTACCGTCCCTGAATGAAACCTGACTCGGTGCGGTGTAACCACCACGGTCCGCACCCGAACCACGGTAATACCATAAATCTGTATCAAGGGTATCACCCTCAAATTCGTCATAAAATACTAATTCGTAGCCTGTTAAATCCAGCTCCTGACCACGAGGAGAAACAGGTGTGCCAAAAATTAGCATACTCATAAGTTCCACTACGGCAACGCCACCGGCAAAAGCACCCTTAAATGAAAAATCTTTAAAAATACCCTTAAAATATTCGGCTGCCTCAGTCAAAGCCCACGCCTCTCTGTAAACGAGCCCTAATTTTTCGATAATCCACTCTACCATATTAACAACCTCCCTCTTTTTGATTTTATCATATTCACAATATGACTGCAAGCAAATAAAAATCTGCCGTCCCTTGGGATAGCAGATTTTTGGTTTTATTTTTTTAGTTTACGTGAATTCTTCGTAAAATGCTCTTTGGTAAGTTTTGCAACCACACCCGATAATGCAAACAGGGCGACGAAGTTGGGTATTGCCATAAGACCGTTAAAGGTATCTGCAAGGTTCCACACAACCTCAAGTGATGTTGTTGTGCCAACTACAACCATTATAGAGAAAATTACCTGATAAACTTTGGAGGTTTTTATACCTACAAGGTATTCTATGCAACGTGTACCGTAAAGAGCCCAACCGAGAATTGTTGAGAAAGCAAACAGGAAAAGTGCTATGGCAACAAACAATGATGCAAATTTACCACCAAACACGGTTGCAAACGCCGCAGTTATAAGTTCGGAGCTTACAGATTTGCCGAAATCAATGTTAATACCGCTTACGATAATTGTAAGACCTGTAAGTGTACAGATAACAAGTGTATCTGCAAACACTTCAAAAATACCGTAAAGGCCTTGACTTACAGGGTCTTTGGTGTCTGCGGCTGCGTGAGCAATACCTGCTGAACCAAGACCGGCTTCGTTAGAAAATGCACTTCTTTTCAAACCCCATACAAGAGCCTCTTTAATAGCAATACCACATGCGGCACCGCAAACAGCCTGGGGTGTAAATGCTCCGATAAATATGTTTTTGAAAGCCTCACCTACATTACCGATATTTTTACCGATTACAATAACCGTACAAATAATGTAGAAAACACTCATAAAGGGAATAAGAAGTTCTGTTACCTTACCAATTCGCTTTATACCACCCAAAAGAGAAAGAGCTAAAATAATCGCAAGAACAATACCCACAACAAGGCTTATTACACCGGCATTATCTGCAGCCGACGGAATAAATGAAACAATGGCATTATTAACTGATGAGGATATACTGTTTGCCTGAGAAAGGTTACCGATACCAAAGGAAGCAAGGATTGCGAAAATCGCAAACAGAATTGCAAGCCACTTCCATTTTTTACCCATACCGTTTGTTATGTAGTACATAGGACCGCCGACCCAGTCCCCATTTTTATTTTTCTCTCTGAATTTAACCGAAAGTGTAACCTCACAGTATTTGATAATCATACCTAAAAGTGCGGCAATCCAAAGCCAGAAAAGTGCTCCGTAACCGCCCATAGCAATAGCCTGACTGGTACCGATAATATTACCTGTACCAACAGTTGGGGCAAGCGCAGTTGTTACCGCCTGAAAAGGTGTAACCGAACCGGCTTTTGCGGTCTGCTTGTTAAATACTTTACCAACCGTATTTTTCATAGCATAGCCAAATTTAGTGAACTGAATACCTCTATTGCGAACGGTAAATATAATACCGCCTATGGCAACACAGGGCAATAAAATATACATCCACGCAACAGTATTAAGCGTGTCTGTAAAAAAGCCGAGAACAGCATTAATAATTGTTTCCATAATATCCCCCTGAATTTATAAATATTCATTAATTTTACAATACATCGCAAAAATTTGCAATAAATAAACATAAATTATTGCAAATTAACGCAAAAATCCGCTACCCCGTGGAAATGCGATTCACACTCCCGTAAGGTAACAGATTTCTAAAATTTAATTATTAAGAGCCGTTGTTAACATTTCTGCGCCGTCTCCAAAGCGGCATCAATATTATCCGCGAGGATTATTTTATCAATAAGTCCCGCTTTTTCAAGGGTTTTCAGGGGTTGTTCATTCACATGTGAAAAGATGAGTTTTTTATCCTGTTTTTCGCACAATTTTATAATTGTTTCAAGGCTGTGAAGACCCGTTGCATCAATGGCGGGTACACTACGCATTCTAAGAATAATCACCTGCTTGTTTGCAGTTTTGATAACGTCGGTAATTTTGGTTGATGCACCGAAGAAAATAGGACCTGTAATTTCAAATACCATAGCATTTTCAGGAACTTTTTTTAGCCTGATATTTTCCTCGTCAGTATTTTCGTCAATTTCTTTCCAACCGTGGGCATCAGTAACGTCGCTCATACGTTTCATAAACATAACCGTTGCAAGAATAACACCCACTACTATTGCAACAACAAGGTCAAATACAACAGTAAGAATAAATGTAACAAGAAGAATGAGTGTATCACTCTTAGGTGATTTTTTAACAATTGACACAAACTCGCGCCACTCACTCATATTGTAAGCAACAACAAAGAGTATTGCGGCAATGGTGGGCATGGGAATATACCCTGCCAAAGGCATAAGAACAACAAGCACGAGAAGAAGTACAACTGCGTGAACCATACCTGCAACAGGTGTTCTACCACCGTTTTTAATGTTTGCAGCAGTTCTTGCAATTGCGCCCGTTGCGGGAATTCCACCAAAAAGTGCCGATGCTATATTACCTGCACCCTGAGCAATAAGCTCGGTGTTTGAATTGTGTCGGCTACCTGTCATACCGTCTGCAACAACGCAGGAAAGAAGTGACTCAACCGCCGCAAGAACCGCAATTGTAAAGGCATCGGGTATAATTGCTTTTACTGTATCGAGTGAGAATTCGGGAATTGAGGGAACGGGAAGGTTTGAAGAAATAGTGTAAAGCGAACCAATGGTGTTTACATTCATATCAAACACCTTAACAAGCACCGCAGAAATAACTATTGCGAAAATTGAAGGTGGTATTTTTTTGATAAACTTTGGGAAGATTATGAGCACCGCGAGGGAAACTGCACCGATGATAAGCGCCTCATAATTAAATGTATGAAACTGATGTACAACTTCTTCGATTTTTTCAACTGTTTCAATGGGCGAATTTACAAAAGTAAGACCGAAGAAATCTTTAATCTGACCTATAATCAGGGTAACAGCTATACCTGTTGTAAAGCCCGTTGTAATTGTATAGGGTATAAATTTTATAAGGCTACCAAGCTTAAATACACCCATAAGCACAAGTAATATACCTGCAATAAGTGTCGCAAGAACAAGTCCCGAGAATCCATTTTTTGCAACAATACCCGCAACAATTGTAGCAAATGCCGCTGTAGGTCCTGCAATTTGAACACGGCTACCGCCGAGCATTGAAATAACAAAACCTGCAATTATTGCCGTATAAAGACCCTGTTCGGGAGTAACACCCGATGCAAGGGCAAGAGCAATTGAAAGAGGCAACGCGATAATGGCAACAATAATACCCGATGTCAGATCCTTGCCAAACTGGGCACCGCTATAGCCCTTAAGGGAGGTAATAAGCTTTGGTTTGAAAATTGATTGTTTTGACTTTTCCATAATTACACCATTTTCTATTAAAATTACTGCTTGATTATATGCCTTAAATTAACAGTTTTCAAGAAAAATCAACACTTTTAAAATAATTCTATGTTTTGTAAAAAATCAACAAATTAAAACTAACTATTATATGCAAAATGCAGAGACGATAGGTTTCACATATGACGATAAGCCCCAAAAAATCTGCCTTCCGAAGAAAGCAGATTTTGTTGTTTTATTAGGAATTAGTCCTTGATAGCTGCCTGTGGTGCGGTTAGCAAAGTGGGGAATTCCTATTTTCGTTATTTATGGATATACATTCTTGACATATCGGTCTCGCCGTCACACTGCACCATACAGAAAAATTCCCAACCGTATCTTTCATAAAAGCCTGTGTGGTCTGTAACCAAATATACAGGGGAAATGCCGGCTAATTTCAAGTCTTCAACTGCCATATTAAGTAAACGTCCTGCAATTCCTTGTCTGCGGTGTTTTTCTTCTGTAAAAACGGCGCAAATGTTTGGAAAAAGGTCAGGTCGCGAGTGAAAATCGTTTTCTATAACACCCAAACCGCCGACAATCTGACCTTCGTGCAAACAAAGAAACCATCCGTATTCGGTTTCTTTTTGCAAGTATGAGGTCATACATTCAATATACGCTTCGGTGGGTGCCGACCATTTACTGCTGAACCACTCCGCTGCGCTAAGCATCAGTTCGGGCGTTTCCCGAAGTGTAATATATTTATACGCTGTTGCCAATATTCTCACCACGCTCTGTTTCTTATTTTTTCTTTAAAACAATGGCAATAAAGTTCAAATATTTACATGCTCCTGCTTCAATGGCCTTTCTGTCATTTATAGCATATTCATTGTTGCACTGTATCCAATCGTTCCAACATTCTTCATTGCTTTCCATTTCGTAAATAGAAACAATCTCACTGTTCCTGGATTTTGATATGATATTTTTCCAATATTCTATATCGTGGATATAATCTAATTGTTCAGGAGTCCAAGATAATAATAATTCTTCCGGAATATTATCGTGGCAGTCTTTTTTCATTCCCGGAACAACTATATAAATATAACCGCCTTGCTTTACAAAGGGCAGAAGTTTTTCATCTAAATAGTCGGCATCTCTTCCAAAATAATTATAGGAATCTGTACTAACAACTGCATCGAAGAATTCTTTTTCATATTTTAAATCCGTAGCATCTGCTTTTACGGCAATAATTTCTTCCTCTGTTAATCTCATTTCGGTAAAGAATTTTTGATTTTCTTCCCTTTCACTCCAAAGGTCGGTTGCATAAACCATAAATCCATATTCTTTTGCTAAAAATACAGATGTGATTCCTTGTCCGCTACCTAAATCCATAACAATAGCACCTGTTTTAATTCTATTGTCAATCATCAGTTCTTCTTCTAATTTTAACGGATTAGGTCCCATGATTTTTT
>JAZQZU010000008.1:0-2992 GCA_045634165.1 Acutalibacteraceae bacterium | reverse complement strand
GTCCATAGAGTACATTGTCATAATCATTTCACTTGTAACGTCGCCCCACCACTGGGCTCTTTCTCTATCAGGACAATCCATAAAATTGTCACGCATAGTAACATAGAGGGTACGCAGAGATTTTTGCCACAGAGAATTCAGGAATTCATCATCACAAGTGAAGTCACCACAGAACGAACTGTCATATCCCGTTTCACGGTACTTGAGAGAAACAACTGTAATGCCGTTTGGTATGTCATAAGTAATATGCTCTCCGTTAACCCAGCCTAATGCCTCAAACTCCTGTTCTCCATCTTTAGTTATATAGGTAGTTGAAACTGCACCGATTAAAGTGTTTTCCGTTGTTATGCGAATCTTTTTGCCTTTAGGTGCTATGATTTTAAGATAGGGAGTAACCTGTGCGTTATAGGGAATATCTACGGTGATTTTTTCGCCGAAAAGATTGCTTACGGTATAGTTTTTATAATTTTTTGAATTCTCGTAATCTTTAAGACCATAATCCTTCAACAAAGGTATTCCTCTGGGATAAAGTTTGCCGTAAGCACCCTCGCCACCGACACCATATTCGGTTGCATTTTCCCAAGAAGAAAAGTCATAACCTATATTGAGCCAATCGCCCAAATCTTCCCTTGCATCATAATAAATACTGTGTTCGGCAAGTCTGTAATTAGGTTGATGAAAAACGCTGTCAACGAAAGCCACGTTTCTTTTTGCCTTCCAACTTTTGTCGGAATTTATGGTGATATCCGAATTCTTGGCTTCAAAAAGGAATCCACCCTGACCACTGCTATTATAGGAATAGTTTTTTTCATCACCCCAAAACCACACCAAAGCACAAATTGAGTTTTCGCCCTCTTTGAGGAAAGGTGCAATATCTATACTGTCATAATAGCCACTGTTTTCATCGGGGCCTCGTTTTACGCTTCCCTCAAAAACAAGGATTTCTCCGTTTATGTAAAGCCAATATTTTGAGTCGGCAGAAATGTTAGCAATAAGTTCTTCTGGCTTTCTTTCAAGGCTGACCTTTTTATTAAAGCACATCCATACATTTTCTTCCGTCAGGGTTTCCTTATCCCAAATCCAGTTGGCTTTCCAATCGGCTTTTTCGGCCGTAGAAATTACTTTATATTTGGGGATGCTGTCGGGAATCGTATAATCATTTGTATACGGCTTCATTGCCGAATTACTATTCAAAAAAAGTGGAGAAAAATGTGAAAAAACAAGAATTACCACTATTAAAAGAAGAGAAATAATTATCTGGAATTTTTTCATAGGGAACCACTCCTTTGTAAAAATAATTATACCATCCACAAAACAAAAAGCAACAGTGAAAATACTGTTGCTTGGGGACAAGGGCGGTGATAAATTAGAATTTGTTATTGTTCAATAGGGGTAACTATTGGTTTTCCGTCTTTGTCCATCAAAACTGTCAATCCACCGGCATAGCCACTTGCATGATATAAATAATTAACGCCCGTTTCTTTGTCAACCCAAATTTCGACAGAACCTGCTCCTTGACTGTAAACTTTTTCAAATCTTTTTTCTTTAGCCATTGTAATAACCTCCGACAAAGTCTTATTTGCTAAAACAATTATATCACCCGTACAAAAAAAGCAACAGTGAAGATGCTGTTGCACGTCGTCAGGGGTGGTGGTTTTTATACTCCGTACACTTTTATTTATACCTCGGGTAACGATTACAAACTCCGAGTAACGATTGCTATACTCCGGGTAACGATTACAATTACACCGGTACTCTTAAAAACAAAAAAGTACTCATTTTCAGAGTGCTTGTGGGCATAAAAAAGACCGAAACCCCGCGTTCAAGGGATTTCGGCTGTATTACCTAAGTTGTACTTAGGTGGTCGGAGTGAAGGGATTCGAACCCCCGACATCTTGGTCCCAAACCAAGCGCGCTACCAACTGCGCTACACCCCGAAATATGAATTAAAAATTCAACTGTTAAATTATAAAAGAAAAGTTGTGGGTTGTCAATAGGTAAAGGAGTGAAAATGGGGTATCAAAATAAAGAACTGTTTTTTGATTTGTTGGTTGAAAGAATAGAGTTTTTATGATAAAATTTTTAAAAATATAAAAGGAAGTTGTATTATAATATGGCAGAAACAATTAATCAATACAGTTCAACATTTAAAGAGCCCATAAGAAAAAGTCGTACGTCCTGTCGCGGTATAGTTGTGAATGATGGTAAGGTTTTGCTCATACACGAATTGAACAAGGATGTATATATGTCACCCGGTGGAGGGCTGGAACAGGGCGAGAGTCTTACAGAGTGTTGCCGTCGTGAACTTATGGAGGAGGCGGGACTTGATGTTTCGGTGGGCGAACATCTTTTTGAAATATATGAATATGTGTTTGATGAATTATTTATTGCCAATTACTTCCTTTGTGAAGTTAAGGGGACTGGTAAACAGGCACTTACCCCCACGGAAATTGACCACGGTGTAACCCCTGAATGGGTGGAGATTGATAAAGCTATTGAGATTTTCTCCCACTATAAAGAAAAGACACCCGATCACGAGAGCCTTTATCTTAGGGAATATACTGTTTTGAATAAGCTTTTTCGAAAATAAGAAACATTCACATTAATCCGATTATGTTCGCCTTCGGCGAGAGGGGGTTCGAGCCCCGATGATTTCTTTCAGAACAAAATAATAAGCAGCGCAACTGATGTTGTACTGCTTATTATGGCGCGCCGGAAGGGACTCGATGGGCTCTGCCCATCGTTGCTGCGCAACACCCGATTGTGTTCGCCTTCGGCGAGTGGGGGTTCGAGTCCGATATGCTTTTTGGCACAAAAAAATAAAGTAATCACCGAAGTGATTACTTTACTTTGGCGCGCCGGAAGGGACTCGAACCCCTGACCTTCTGGTTCGTAGCCAGACACTCTATCCAACTGAGCTACCGGCGCGTATATGGAGCGGATGACGAGGCTCGAACTCGCTACCTCCACCTTGGCAAGGTGGCGCTCTACC
>JAZQZU010000007.1:0-3136 GCA_045634165.1 Acutalibacteraceae bacterium | reverse complement strand
TATTACCATTGCGACAGATTGGGTATGATTGTATGGCAGGATATGATTAACGGCGGTGGCGCATACAATTTCCTTGCTATCGGTACATTGCCCTTCTTGGGTATGCTTTTCAACAACAAGCACGTGGGCAGAGTTTCTGACGGCAAAAACCATTACGGTTTCTTTGCTCGTAAAGACCCCGCAGGCAGAGATGAATATTTCGACGATTCTGCGGCAATGATTGACCTTCTTTACAATGTACCCTCATTGGCATTGTGGACACCCTTTAACGAGTCCTGGGGTCAGTTTGAAAGTGCTGCTGCATGTGAATTCTACCGTGAAAAAGACCCCACAAGACTTATTGACCACGCAAGCGGTTGGACTGACCAGGGTGCAGGTGACGTAAACAGCTTCCATATTTACTTCACACCCTTCTCATTCCCCAAATATAACAAGGACGATAAACGTCCCATTGGTCTTACAGAGTTTGGTGGTTATTCAATTCAGGCAAAGGGTCACTGCTACAATAAAAAGAAATTCTTTGGTTACCGTAAATACTACGACCAGGAGAAATTCGACGAAGCAATCCGCAACCTTTATGAAAACAGAATCCTTCGTTGTATTAAGGATAAGGGCTTATCGGCAATTATTTATACTGAGGTAAGCGACGTTGAAGACGAATGTAACGGACTTCTTTCCTACGACCGTGAGGTTATCAAAGTAACACCCGAGGTTATGAAGGATATTAACTCTAAAATTAAATTATAATTAATTCGGCAGATACACTTTTTGTGTATCTGCCATTTTTCATAATATCCTTAAAAATATCTTAGTTACAATGAATCCTAAAATGCCGCACCCGGGGAAGGTTAAAATCCAGGTCATAACAATATCTTTTATAACAACAGGGTTAATGGAGCGTTTGCTTCGGGCGGCACCCGCGCCCATCATTGCGGTGGTTTTGGCGTGGGTTGTGGAAACGGGAAAGCCGAAAATGGTGCTTAAAAGTAATGAGAGTGCGGCGGCTAGGTCTGCGGAAAAGCCCTGATATTTTTCTAATTTTACCATATCCATACCAACAGCCTTTATTATTTTTTTACCACCCGAAAGAGTACCTAAAGCCATAACACCCGAGCAAAGTAATATTATAAAAGGGGATATGCTTGTAGTTTCATCAATAGTACCTGTACACAGTAGCAACACACCAATGAATTTTTGACCATCCTGAGCTCCGTGCATAAAGCTCATAGCACCTGCGGCAAAAATCTGGGCGTATTTAAAAAACAAATCACATTTACTTCTTTTTACATTTTTGAAAATAACAAGAACAATTTTACATATTAAAAAGCCTGACAAAAAACCTCCTAAACAAGATGTAAAAAGACCGTAAAAAGCCTTTATCCATTCATCTCCATTAATACCGCCGATACCACCGTTTATGGCTATGGCACTACCTGAAAGTGCGGCAATAAGTGCGTGGCTTTCGCTTGTGGGTATGCCGAAATACCAGGCAAGAACTGCCCACAAAACAATGGAAAACAAGGCGGCGCAAAGGGCAACGGATGCGGCGGTTTCATTATCACCGAAAAACACCATGTTTGATATGGTTTCGGTAATTGCGGGATTTATTGTTGTCATTACAAAAACCCCGACAAAATTTAAAAATGCGGACATAATTACCGCACTTTTCATACTCATACACCGTGTGGTGATACAGGTTGCTACGGCGTTAGGTGCATCCGTAAGCCCGTTAACAAATATAACCGCAACAGTCAGAATAACCGATAAAATGTCGGAAGGTGTTAGTGATAAAAAGTCCATATTTTTTCAATCCTTAATATATGTTATCCGTATATTTTATTCGTGAAGATTAATTTTTATATTGAAAAACAAAATTTTTCGTGGTACTATCGAATTAAATGAAAACAAAAGTTTTACGAAAGGGGCATTTTATGAAGAAAAGAGAAATACGCTGTCCTAAATTTTGTGCCATAATGTTTCTTTTGTCGGGTTTGAGTAGCTTTTTGAGTGTGGGAACCCAACTTTTTGAACATTTTGTGTTGACCCAAAATCCCATTGAGTTTTTGAACATAGCAAGATATCTTGTGTCGGGGTCAGCAGCTTTATTTATTAGTATAGTTCTATTTAAAAAGCGGTATGACAAATTGTTTCTTGGTGCCGTATCGGGACTTGTTGTCAGCGAGATTTTTTCCACAATTGTATATGGTGTAACGGAACACTCCTTCAGTTTTTCGGTATTAGTAGACGTGTTGTTGTTTTTTATTGTGTTGGCTTTTGTTTGCGATTTGGAAAAAGCAAAGGGCTTTGCTAAAAAAATACGATTTGCAGTACCTGTTATAAACTTTATAGCCCTTTTAATCGAGGGGATATTCGTAGGCGCAAACATATCGGAAAAACTTGGTGCTGATATGACTATCGCAATGGTTTTTGTTGCTGTTGTTGTTTTTGTTCCTGTGATTGTGCTATCAGTTGTGAACTATTATAAATTAGTTGCGTGGGTTGTAGACCCTTATGAACAAACAAAGGTTTCCAAAAAGAAAAAGGGGGCTTCTCGATGAAGAAAATAAAAAAAATCTTGTGTGTAGTTTTAGCGGTGGCTATTGTTTTGGGCGGCGTTTTTGCACTTCTTGCAAGCGGTATTTTTAATAAATACACTTTTACAATTGATGCTTCAAAACAAGGCGAAGAATTACACAACGTTGTTAATAATGTAAATGTCTGGTCAATTGAGGGTAACCCTTTTACCAATGCACAAAGAAATCAGGAAAATGATATTTTGGAGTTTGTTGAGTACATTCAGTTTATGCAGTGCACGGGCGGTACCGAGGCACGTGACCTTTTTAAGGACCCAAACAATAGAAACGTTCTGGATGATTACGATTTTACATTGTTGATTGATAACTGTAGGGGTGTTTTGAATTTAGGCGCAAAACCTATGTTGAAATTGGGTAACGTACCCACCAAATTTTCTGAAAAAGCCACCACCGAACACGGCTTTGGTATGAATCCCTATCCCCCCGATGACTATGATGTTTATTATAATTACATCTACGCAATGGGCGAAGCCCTTGTAAAAGAGTTTGGCAAAGATGAAGTTCTTACATGGCGTTTCGGCGTTATGACCGAATATGAGAAT
>JAZQZU010000006.1:0-26883 GCA_045634165.1 Acutalibacteraceae bacterium | reverse complement strand
TTCTTGTTGCTTCCTGGAATGCAAGCTGGCACTCTGTGTTAACATTGATTTTTGAAACACCGAGAGAGATAGCCTTTTTAATCATATCAGCAGGGATACCTGTGCCGCCGTGAAGAACGAGGGGCATTGTGCCTGTCTTTTCCTGAACTGCTGCAAGAGTGTCAAATGAAAGACCTGCCCAGTTTTCGGGATATTTACCGTGGATGTTACCGATACGTGCTGCGAGCATTGTAACGCCGAGGTCGGCAATCATTTTGCATTCGTCGGGGTCTGCACATTCGCCTGCACCGATAACGCCGTCTTCTTCACCGCCGATAGAACCAACTTCTGCTTCAAGTGAAAGACCTAATTCTTCGCAAGTAGCAACGAGTTCTTTTGTTTTTGCGATATTTTCGTCGATGGGGTAGTGAGAACCATCAAACATAATTGAAGAGAAGCCTGCCTCGATGCAAGCCTTTGCACCTTCGTATGAACCGTGGTCAAGGTGAAGAGCAACGGGAACAGTAATGTTGAGGTCTTCGATCATTGCTTTAACCATAGAAGCAACAGTCTTGAAACCGCACATATATTTACCTGCACCCTCGGAAACACCAAGGATAACGGGTGAATTCATTTCCTGTGCAGTAAGAAGAATGGATTTTGTCCACTCAAGGTTGTTGATGTTGAACTGACCAACTGCGTAGTGGCCTGCTTTTGCTTTTGTGAGCATGTCTTTTGCGTTAACTAAAGGCATATTAAACACTCCTATATTTTTAATTTTTTTGAACTAAATTATACGTTTTCTTCCCTTAAATCGAGAACAATTTCCTTGCTTTCGGGGACAAGGTGTTTGTATTTTACACCTGCCGCGTCAAACATACGCTTGGATGCTCTTGTGGAAGAAGTGTCGGCATATTTATCCGAAAGGTAAATGACCTCGGAAATCCCGCTCTGGATAATAGCTTTCGCACATTCGTTACAGGGAAAAAGTGCCACATAAATGCGACTTCCTGCAAGACTTGTGCCACGGCAGTTGAGAATAGCGTTAAGCTCCGCGTGACACACGTAGGGATATTTGGTGTCGTAGGAATCCTCGGCACTGCGTTCCCAGGGGAAGCAATCATCATCGCAACCTGAGGGGAAACCATTGTAACCTACGGACAAAATTCTGTTTTCGTTGTTGACGATACAAGCGCCCACCTGAGTGTTAGGGTCCTTACTGCGCTTGGCACACAGCATAGCCGCGCCCATAAAGAACTCGTCCCAAGATATGTAGCCCTCTCGCTTAGCCATTGCGAAAACCTCCCGTTTGTAAAAATGTGTCGGAAAATATCCATAACCTTTTACATTATACATTTAGAAATTTGTTTTTTCAATATAAATTTAAAAAAATCATAACATGTGTGTGTTAAAGTAATGATGATAGCAATAAAAATTACCCAAAAATATCATTTTATTGCAAAAATTAAGTTTAGGCGGTGCGGTATGATTAAAAATTATTTTAAGCGCGTTTATAAAGGTGTCAGTAAAATTGAACTTATTTACTGGTGGACTCTCAGGGTGTTGATGATAGGCGGTATCGGTTACAGTATTTTCAAAATGGATTCCTATCAACCTGCACAGATGGTGGCTAACCTTGTAGGTATGTTCGCTTATGAAATATGCCAGATGTTTCCTGGAAAAACCTTTATGAGAAGGTTTTCTCACAAATTTCAGAATTTATCAATACTTGCATTCTTCCTTGCATCATTCGGCGGTGCGTTCTTGAATTTCTATTATTCAATACCCGGCTATGACAAGGTTTTACACGCATTCGGTTGCGGTGTGGGTGTATACGTTGCTTATGAATGTATCTGTGCAATGCAGCTTCGTGACAAAACAATCTGCCCTCCTGGTATTGCGGCAATTGCGGCTATGGGTCTTGCATTTACTTTCGCCTCAGGTTGGGAGATATTTGAATTCAGTTTTGACCAGTGGTTCGGCGGTGATGCTCAGCATTGGGATTTACAGAAGGCTATTGATGAAGCGGGCGGATTAGACAAGGTGTTTATGCTTATTCCCCTCGACGAGGCGCGTTTAGAATCACGTTTTGCTCTGATGGACACTATGGAAGACACCATCTGTAATACTATTGGTGCCGTTGTGATGTACATTTTCTTAAGAATCAAGCCCTATCGCCACACAGGAACGAACAACATAAACAAAATTATTGAAGATGAATTGGTCAAAAATACCAAAGAAAACTGAGCCGCACAAATTAATGTTGATTATTTAGGGAAAAGGTAATATAATTAACCTGTATAATTAAAAGGAGGAATCCCTATGTCTAAAAAGGTATTGGCAGTTGTACTGTCTCTCATCCTTATGTTTTCAGCAGTTGCGATTCCTGTCTCAGCGGCAGAAATCACACTTCCCGAAACAAGTGTTGAAAATGTTTTTGAAATGTTAATTGAAAAACTCTTGTCATTTGTTCTTACTTATCTTAATAAGTATTGGCCCGGATATGAGGATAGTTGGAGCGATGCAGAGAATTACGAAGCAGAGTACTTCTTTAAAGGCGAAGACGAATTTGACCGCGAAGTAGCAAAAGGCGCTCAGTGGAAAGTTGGCTACGCAGGAGCATCACTTCTTGAAGGAATTGACCCCATGGACGGCGACTATTTCCTTGCAGGTTCACTTGAACCCATCGTTGGACGTGTTCCTACAGAGGTTATTGACGACCAGCGTGTTCGCGTTTATGCTATCAGCGACGGTAATAGCGGTATCGTTGTTCAGGCAGTTATCGACGGTTTCGGTCTTTCTCGCGGTGACGTTATGGAAATCCGTTCAAGAATGGCTGATTTTGCTGAAAAATACAACATCGTTGCAATCAACGTTTCTGTTCTTCATCAGCACTCCTGTATCGATACACTCGGTATGAACGTGCCCCTTGCACAGGCTCTTATTATGAATACAGGTAACGCTGCACTCGGAGGTCTTCTTGACGAACAGAAGGTTCAGAAGAATCAGCAGTTCATGGAAAATCTTTTCACAAAAACTGTTTACGCTATGAAACGTGCGGTTGTTAACATGAAAGCCGGTGACCTTTACTACGGTGCAGCTGATATTTCAGATTACATCAAGGATAAGCGTGACCCCCAGGCTATTGACTCCGAAATCCAAAGACTTCGTTTCGTTCCCGAAGATGGCACAACAGAAACATGGATTCTTGAGGCTGGTATCCACTGTACAAGTATCGGTGCAGGTCCTGACGAGCTTACAGCTGACTACCCCTACTACATTGAAAAGACCATCCGTGAAGAAGCAGGTGCAAATGTAGTGTTTGTTCAGGGTGCAGAACTTGCTATCACTTCAAGAAATATTTATCTTTGTAAAGAATGTCGTTCAATAGCAAATGTTGAACACAATGGCGACGTTACAATTTCTTGCCCCAATGGTTGTATCGATGCAGTTACTGCTGACACAATCGGTGATGCGACAGACCTTTGGGACAGAGCAAACGAAGACGAAAGCAAGAACGGTATTGACTATATGAAAGAATATGGTTATATCCTTGCAAAGAAAGTTATGGCTATTGAAACAGAGGAACTTCTTGCCCCCGTACTCAACATTATGATGCAGGAAGTTGCACTTGATGTTGACAACGGAATTCTTACTCTTGCAGCTCGTGAAGATGTTCTTAATGCAGTTATCGTTAAGAATGGTGAAGGCTACAGAATGATTACTGAAATCGGTTATATGGAACTCGGCAATAAGGTTGGCGTATTCCTTTGCCCCGGTGAATTTGATCCCCTTCTTGTCTTCGGAGGTCCTCAGTCAGGCGATGCTTCCTGGGGTAAAGGTGAGTGGGATTTACCCGCACTTGCAGATTGCACAGGTTGTGAATACGTAATGGTTCATGGTCTTTGCAACGACCAGGCAGGTTATGTTCTCAGAGATAACGAGTATCACTCACTTCTCAGCGAAAACGAAGAAATTAACATCCTCAGCAAGACTGCAGGTTCAACATTTGTAAGCGAATTTATGGACCTTCTTGCAACAGTTAAAGCTTAAGTAATAACATTAAATCCCGCGATGAAAGTCGCGGGATTTTTTTATATTGTACATATTTGGTGAGTTTTTTTTATTCAAGTTGTTAATTGAAATAATTTGGTAATTGTATTAAAATGTATTGTGTATCATTGCAGAAATTAATTTTGCATTTTCAGAAAGGTGGATTTTCTATGAGAAAAACCCAAAAGTTTATAGCAATTATCTGCGTAATTGCTATTCTTTCAGGTGCATTCGGAACTATCGGTTTTGCTGCAGGTTCGGATGTTGATTACAAAATTACTAACCCTTACGCAAATGTAGATTGGTCTTGGAATCAGTACAAAGCAGACCTTCACACACACACAACTGCATCAGACGGTGACGACACTCTTAAGGATATGATTGAAACCAACTATGATTACGGTTTCGATATCTATGCGGTTTCAGACCACGGTACAACAAGTTACAGTTGGACTCATCAGGATGTTATTCCCGCTATTCAGGTTTTCCTTGGCATTAAGGACGGCACAAGAGAATTGGTTGCCCTTGAAGAAGGCGGCGGATTGACCTTCGATGGTGACAGATATGACCTTGTTACCGAAAATGGCGGTGATTACTACTACCAGACTTATGAGGATGGTACAACCGGACAGTATATGCTCCGTGTTCCTTATGCGAACGAGCAGAATCCTACATCACTTAACAATGCCCATGTAAACACATGGTTTGTTGATTATGGTCACGCTGTAGTTGGTGGTACAAGCGATTACGAAACACCTATCAAAGCTGTTGACGAATTAGGCGGCCTTTCAGTTATTAACCATCCCGGTGAATATACAAACGCTCGTGATGAAGACTATACTTGCGACGCTTATGACGACAGTTATTCTTATTACATTGATAAATTTGAGAGCCTTCTTCTCAAATACCCCTCTTGCATAGGTATCGATATTAACTCCAAGGGTGACTCAAGAACTCGTTTCGACAGAAAACTCTGGGATATTATGCTTATGGATCTTGCTCCTCAGGGTAGAAACGTTACTGCAATTGCCACAAGTGACGCTCACAGAACAACAGCCGCTTACACAGGCTACACAATGATGGTTATGCCTGAAAATACAGTCGATAATCTTTATAACTGTATGAAATCTGGTGAGTTCTTCGCAGCAAGTAAGTGTATTGGTAACAATGAAGAACTTAATGAAATTGCAATGTATCTCATTGAAAGTGGCGATGCAGATGCAGCTGCCATCGGCGAAGATATTCTCGCAAGACAGGCAGAGGACTACAATGCAAAATACGAAGCTCCCCTTGATGTTGATGCTCCGATGATTAATGAGATTATCGTTGATGACAATGCAGATACAATCAAGCTCGATGTTGAAGATGACCTTTGCATCCGTTGGATTTCTAATGGTAAGACAATTGCCTATGGTGACGAAATTGACCTTGATGATTGCGAAGGCGAGGTTGGTGCTTACGTAAGAGCCGAAGTTTTCGGTGAAGGCGGTATCGTTTATACTCAGGCAATGCTCCTTGAATATGAAGGTGCTCCCGAGCACGAATACAAAGAGGATGCAAGTGACTTCGGTTGGCTCGCAAGCATCGTCCCCGACACAATCGTAAGATTCCTTGCTTCACTCAGTATTTTCAAATATATCTGGGAAACTATTAAATAATTGAATTAATATAATACTTCGGTGTGTTTTGCACCGAAGTATTTTTTTATTATATATTGTATTATTATTTTCAGTATGTTAAAATATTTTAAATATCGGTAAGAAAGGTAGATATATTATGAATGCGATTATTACCGTTGTAGGTAAAGATAAAGTAGGTATTATGGCGGGTGTTTGCGTAGTTTTACAGAAAATTAACGTAAATATACTCGATATCAGCCAGACCGTTATGCAGAATATGTTTACTATGAATATGCTCGTTGACGTTAAAGAAGCAAACGTCAGTTATTCTGAGATAGTTGATGCTCTTGATGCGGAGGGTCAGCGTTTGGGTGTTAACATCCGTATTCAGCGTGAAGATATTTTTGACGCAATGCACAGAATCTGAGGTGGAGTATGCTTAACCAACACGAAATTCTTGAAACTCTCAATATGATAGATGACCAGCATCTTGATATACGCACCATAACAATGGGTATTTCTTTGCGTAATTGTGCACATCCCGACCCTAAGGTATGTGCCACCAAGATGTATGATAAAATCACGAAATATGCCGAAAATCTTGTTAAAACAGGTGAAGATATTGAGAAAGAAATGGGTATCCCCATTATTAATAAGCGTATTTCTGTAACTCCCATTGCTATTGCGGCGGAAAGCTGTGAAACAGAAGATTATACAATCTTTGCAAAGGCTATGGACGATGCGGCTAAAACTTGCGGTGTAAACTTTATTGGCGGTTTTTCTGCTCTTGTACAAAAGGGCTTTACCATTGGTGACCGTCGTCTTATAAATTCAATTCCCGAAGCCCTTGCAACAACCGATTTTGTTTGCTCATCCGTAAACGTTGGTTCAACCAAAGCGGGTATTAATATGGATGCCGTTAAGCTTATGGGTGAAACAATTAAAAACACTGCTCTGCGTACTGCTGACAGGGACGGTTTCGGTTGTGCAAAGCTTGTTGTTTTCTGCAACGCAGTTGAGGATAACCCCTTTATGGCAGGTGCTTTCCACGGTGTGGGCGAACCCGAATGCGCTATTAACGTTGGTGTTTCGGGCCCGGGTGTTGTATACAACGCACTCAAGAGCGTTAAGGGCGAGCCCTTTGACGTTGTAGCCGAAACCATTAAGAAAACAGCATTTAAAATCACAAGAATGGGTCAGCTTATTGCTTGTGAGGCGTCAAAACGCCTTGGAGCAGAATTTGGTATAGTTGACTTGAGCCTTGCGCCCACTCCCGCAAGAGGTGACTCGGTAGCAAGAATTCTTGAAGAAATAGGCGTAAGTGTTTGTGGTACTCATGGTACTACTGCGGCTCTTGCAATGCTCAACGATGCAGTTAAAAAAGGTGGTGTTATGGCTTCTTCAAGCGTTGGTGGTCTTTCAGGTGCATTTATTCCTGTATCAGAGGACGAGGGTATGATTGCCGCCGCAGAAAAGGGCGTGCTTACTCTTGATAAGCTTGAAGCTATGACCTGCGTTTGCTCAGTTGGTCTTGATATGATTGCAGTACCGGGCGACACTTCCGCCGAAACAATTGCTGCAATTATCGCAGACGAGGCCGCAATTGGTATGATAAACACTAAAACAACCGCAGTCAGAATTATTCCCGCACCCGGCAAAAACGTGGGTGACTCCATTGAAATGGGCGGACTTTTAGGTACTGCACCTGTTATGCCGGTGCATTCTGAAGGTAGCTTTGATTTTATAAATCGTGGAGGCAGAATTCCTGCTCCGCTTAATAGCTTAAGAAACTAAGGAGAGAGAAAAATGGCATATTTAAACGAGCATTTTAAAGAGATATTGACAATACTTGACCTTCCTCAGGAAGCAGTTGAGGTTTTTTGCGCAACAGCTGCAAAAATCGACAAAAGTAAAAGTTTCAGCGCAAGGGTTGATTCTTTGGTTAAAGAGTATATGTACCCCAAAGCACACAGCTTCGGCGAGCTTTTCACAAAAACAAAATTTGTTGCTATGAGACATGGCGTTAAGCACTACACCTTTGACTTTGTTATTCTTGTTATTTTTGCTGAAATTATGCACGAAAGATATAAAGAAGCAGGTCTTAGCGAGGAGCTTTTCCGCGACACAATTATGGACTTGAAATACAAATTCGATGAATGTGTTGACTGTAAAGAGGTTTATGGTACATTTGTAGCAGGCTGGAACACAGATTTCTTCTCTCTTGACCGTTTTTGTCTTGGTAGATTCCAGTATGAGCACTCAACCTTCGGAGTTTGCGATGAGTATACAACCTCCGCAGGTGTTACAATCAAACGTGGCGACAAAACCCTCGGCTTCCACATTCCCTCATCAGGTGTGCCTCTTACTGATGAAGTTCGTCTTGACTCTTACAAAAAGGCTTACGAATTCTTTAAGGATTACCGCAGAGATGACGGCTTGATGATTTTTGAGTGTGGTTCATGGCTTCTTTGGGATGGCTACAAGGAATTCTTACCCGCAAAATCAAATATCCTTAAATTCATTGATGACTTTGAATTAATTAAGCAGGGTGATAAGCCCGTATTTACCGACGCTTGGCGTATTTTCGGTAAGGCAGGCTTCGGCAGTCCCAAGAAATGGCCTGCAGACAACTCCTTACGCCGTGCATTTAAAGAGCACGTTGTAACAAACAAGGGTAAAACCGGTAGTGGTCACGGTATTATCGTATTTGACGGCGAAAAGATAGTAAGATAAAAATTAACACCTGACATTCCATAAAGAGAGTGTCAGGTGTTAATTTCTTTTGGGGTTGTTTGTTCGTTCCAACAAATAATCAATCGAAACATCAAAATAATCGGCAATGAGAATAAGGGTTTTGTAATCTGCTTCGTGTTCGCCTGTTTCGTATCGACTTATAGTGTTTTGGTTAAGACCCAAATCCATTGCCAATTTTAATTGAGTAATATTGTTCTTTTTGCGGAGTTCTTTTAATCGCATAACATCACCTTGACTTAATTATACTGTATCGGTATAATTAAAATATCCCGATACGGGATAAAAGGAGGTGTCAGAATGTATAAAAGAATGTATTATAAATTATTTAACGCAATTACTGATGCAATTAACTGTGAAACTCGCGAAGAAATGATGGAAAGATTAAAACGAGCACAAATTGAAGTTGAGGAAATTTGTGTTTCAGAAACAGAGGAAATATGAAAAACACCAGACATTCTTTTTGGGAATGTCTGGTGTAATTTCTTATTCTTCAATAGCGGCTTTCTTTGTGTTGATTTTATAAAGGATTTCAGAATCGAATTTTTCACTTCTGTCGTAGCGGTAGATACCGTTAAGTTCCTGCTCAACGTCTGTAAGCTGAGTGTAGCAGAAGCCTATCATTTTGGGGTTATCAATCATAGCGGTGGTAAGACCGTCGTATCTTTCGTAAAATTCTTCAAGTGAAGTAGCGGCGTTGCCGTAGCCCCAGGCTTTCTCTCTGTCGTTTTCTTCTGCGTTTCTGAGTTCGACTCTTATACCGCCGTATTCACTCATAAATACAGGTTCACCATTCCAATCCTGACGATGTCCCTGATGGTCAAAAAGAATATTTTCGTTTATGAGTTTATCGTAATCTGCACGGAATTTTTTGTAATCCTGGTCGTAGTTATGGATATCGAAAATGTCTGTTTCAACGTGGAAATTACCGCTTGTGTCAATACAAGGACGTGTTTTGTCAAGGTTTTTAACGGTGCGGTAAACAATGCGAATAACATCGTCATCCTGTTGTTTTCCGTTAACATCCCAAGTTTCGTTGTAAGGACACCAACCTACTAAAGCAGGGTGGTTGAAATCTCTTTCAATTTCTTCTTCAATTTCAAGTAAGAAGTAACGTAAGGATTCAAAGTTAGTGTGGTCTGCACCCCAGTTACCGTGTTCGCCCCATACGATGTAACCTAATTCATCACAATAGTGTAAGAAAAGGGGTTCGAAAATCTTCTGGTGAAGTCTTGCGCCGTTGAAACCTGCTTTCATAGAAAGAAGGATATCGTTTTTAAGCGCTTCTTTAGAGGGTGCGGTGTAAATACCGTCGGGGTAGAAGCCCTGGTCGAGGATAAGTCTTTGGAAAACGGCTTTTCCGTTAATGGTAATTCCCTTGTCGGGTGTGAGTTTAACTTCACGAAGACCGAAGTAGCTTGTAACCTCGTCGCCACCGAAGTTAAGTTTAAGACCATAAAGACCACCTTTACCAACTTCCCAAAGGTGTTTTTCGGAAAGGGGAAGTGTTGCGGTTACTGTTTGACCCGAAGTTTTAGTGCAGATTTTACCAACTTCTTTTTCATTCCAATAAGCGGTAGCACAAAATTCGCCGTCGCCTACAATTTCTGCAGAAATTGTAAGAGTTGCAGTGTCAATGTTGGGATAAACTCTGAAATTCTTAATATAGTTTACGGGGCAGAATTCCATATAAACGGTCTGCCAGATACCTGTTGTTCTTGTGTAGTCGCAGTCGTGGGAGTAAAGAAGTTCGCTCTGTTTTCCGCGTGCCTGTAAGGGGGAACGTGTGTCATCCTGAACATAAACCGTGATTATGTTGTCGCCCTCAACTACGTGTTTTGTGGCATCAATTCTGAAAGAGGTGTAACCGCCGAAATGCTCACCTGCAAACTCGCCGTTAACAAAAACTCTTGCGTGGAAATCAACCGCGCCGAAGATAATAAAGGCTTTACCCATATTGATTTGTTCTTTTGTTAAATTAACGGTCTTTTTGTACCAAACGGCAGGAATAAAATCCTTGTAGCCGATGCCTGAAAGTTCACTTTCGACACAGAAAGGAACTATTATTTTTTTTGAAAGTTTGCAATCGTTTTTATAAAGTTTCTTTTCTTCGCCTGAGTTGCCGAAGTCAAAGTCAAAATCCCATTCGCCGTTAAGGTTAATATAGTTATCACGGTAAAACCCCGGGTTGGGATGTTCGTTTCTGGGTATCATAAAAATTCTCCTTTAGTTTGATTTTAAATGGATAAGAAGCACCGCTATGTCAGCAGGGGAAACACCGCTGATTCTTGACGCCTGACCAATGGTCTCGGGGCGGATTTTCTTTAATTTTTCAATAGCCTCAAGGCGAAGATTTGTAAGTTTATCGTAATCAATGTCCTGAGGTATTTTTTTAACTTCAAGTCGTTTTAATTCCTCAACCTGGGCCAACTGACGTTTTATGTAACCTGCGTATTTAAGGTTAATTTCAACCTGTTCAAATACCTCGCGGGGTAAATCAGGGCGTTTTTTGTCAAAGGGTGTCAGTAATTTGTATGACAGCTGGGGTCTTTTTATAAGTTCCGAAAGTCTGCAACCTGTAATTGTAGGTGCAGTACCGGCTTCCTCTAAGACCTCTGAAAGTTCCGCTGAGGGAGGAATGGTAACCCTTGAAACTCTTTCGGTTTCTTCTTCAATAAGACGTTTTTTCTCCTGAAGCTTGTCGTAACGCTCCTGACTTATAAGTCCGAGCTCATAACCCATTTCAGTAAGACGTAAGTCTGCGTTGTCCTCACGGAGAATAAGTCTATATTCGCTACGTGAAGTCATCATTCTGTAGGGGTCTTTGCAACCTTTTGTAACAAGGTCGTCAATAAGTGTACCGATATATGATGTGCTTCGGTCGAGGGTGAAGGGTTCTTTGCCTTGTACTTTCCTTGCGGCATTGATACCTGCAATAAGACCCTGTGCGGCGGCTTCTTCGTAACCCGATGAGCCGTTGAACTGACCTGCACCGTAAAGTCCTTCAAGATTTGTAAATTCAAGAGTTGATTTTAATGCTAGAGGGTCAACGCAGTCATATTCAATAGCGTAAGCGTTACGCATAACCTTTACGTTTTCAAGACCCTTTATGCTTTTGAGTATTTTTAACTGAACGTCCTCAGGAAGTGATGATGAAAGACCTTGTAAGTAAAGTTCTTCCGTATCAAGACCACAGGGTTCAATAAATACCTGGTGTCTGCCTTTTTCTGCAAAACGAACAATCTTATCTTCAATGCTGGGGCAGTATCGGGGACCAACGCCCTCAATTTTTTTGGAGTAAAGAGGGGAGCGATGAAGGTTATCGAGTATAACCTGTTTTGTATCCGCGTTGGTGTATGTAATATGGCAGATAGCCTTGTTCTCGAGAGAGCCCTCGGGAGTTTCAAATGAGAATGGTGTGATTTCTTCGTCACCAACCTGTTCTTCCAGTCCCGTGTAATCAACGCTACGCTTATTTACTCTTGGGGGTGTACCCGTTTTGAATCGTCTTAAGGGGACAGCCAGTTCATTAAGTGAGTCGGAAAGCTTATTGGAGGGGAACATACCATCGGGACCGCTTTCGTAAGAAACGTCACCTACAAAAACCTTGCCTTTAAGGAATGTGCCTGTTGCAATAACAACGCATTTTGCGGTGTAGGTTGCTTCAAGCATTGTTGTGAACTCCCACAAACCGTCATCGTTTTTCTTAAGTGAAACGATTTCTGCCTGTTTCATATCAAGATTGTTCTGCATTTCAAGACAATGCTTCATATATTGGGTATATTCACGGCGGTCAATCTGCGCTCGCAAGGAGTGTACCGCGGGACCTTTACCTAAATTGAGAATGCGGCTTTGTATAAGTGTTTTGTCTGCGGCTTTACCCATCTCGCCGCCCAAAGCGTCTATTTCACGCACAAGGTGACCTTTTGACGTACCACCGATGGAGGGGTTACACGCCATATTGCCTATCCAGTCAAGATTAACGGTGAAAACAACCGTTGAAGCACCAAGTCGGGCACTGGCAAGAGCTGCTTCAATACCTGCGTGACCTGCACCTATAACCGCAACGTCATAATTTCCTGCAAAATAATTCATACTTAATCTACTCTAATCAATAAATTTAATGTGACCATCTTCTCTGTCTTTAAAGGGTGGTTTTTCGTTGGGATATCCCAATGTCATACCTAAAAGGAATTGCCAATCTTCGGGGATATCAAGAATTTCTTTCCATTTCTTTGCGCCCTCGGGGTTGTCAAAAAGACCACCCAAGGAGCCTATCATACAAGAGCCGAGCCCTAAAGAGTGTGCGGCAAGAGCAATGTTTTCCGCCATAAGACCTGCCGCCATATCGGACTTATCTTTAGCAAATATAAAGATGAACGTTGGCGCGTTATGGTAAACGGGGCGGATATCCCAACCTGTATATGCGGGGGTATCCCATCCTACAATGTCCTTGAAATCCTTGTTCATTTTCTCGAGTTTTTCGCGATTTTGGAGAACCCTTAAATGACAGGGTTGAGTATTTCTTCCACTTGGAGCACGAATGGCACATTTGAGAATTACGTCAAGTAATTCATCGGGCACTTGCTCGTCTGTGTACTCACGGATAGTTTGTCGGGATAATATATTTTCAATAACAGAATTCATATTACGCACCCTTTTCTTCAATAATCAATGTGTAATAACCTTTTGCGGTGGAGTGTGAAACTTTAGTGTCAAGTTCGTAGGCGGCTTCAATAGTTTCGTCAATACTGTTGCCCACAAGATTTTTGATTATTTCTGTTTTCTTTTCAGTGTAAAAGGAGCTGTTAACGTCTGCCTCGCCTTTTAATACAAGGAAGATGTAGTCATTTGAGGCGATGATAGCAGCATAACGTGAGTCGATGCTCTGAACTTTTGCGAAAAAACCATCGGGATACGAAGAGTTATCATCCTTGTGAAGAACAACGGTCTGTACGGAACCGGGGTATCCGCTTTCAGTAAGGTAATCGGCGGCTTCTTCCATAGTCTGCTCACCCGCATTTACCATTGCAGACATATTTTGAAATTTAAGAACAAGGGTTTCTGTGTCGTTCTTGTTTAATCTTATGGTGTTACCTGCGGTGTCGGTTTCAGTGAAATAACCTGTAATTACCTGAAAAACAAGATAATTGCTTTTGAAGTTCGCGTAAAGTCTGCTCTGAGGAATTTCCTCAATACCACCCTCACCGTAATAATGTACGAGTAAAGCGTCACGATAAGCATCAGCGGTGTAAACTTTTGTAAGGGTTTCCTTTGAAACACCGATATTTGTGTAATAATCACCGTAAATGCCCCATACCGCGTTTACCTTTTCGGAGACTTCAGCCTTCTGGGCAGTCGGAAGAGATAATTCGTAGGTATGGAAAAGGGAGTTTGTTTTGTAATAAGTACCTGCTAATGCGGATGCCTTATTAACAAGGGTTTCGTAGGATGCTTTTGTGCCTTCCTCTACCATGGCAAGGTCAAGGAAATAGGTGAAAACATCGTTACTGATATTGGTGTTGTTTATGGTGAGAGCCGCATCTTTTTCTAAAATGCTACAGGATGAAAGGGCAAAAACCGATACAAGACAACACACAGCAAGAGCCAAAGAAAGAACTCTTTTATATATAGAATTGTTTTTTTTCTTCATATTCGCACTTCCGAATTTTAATTTAAATATACATATTTAAGTATAGCAGAAAAAGAACTTTAAAACAAGAGAAAACAATAAAAAACATCGCATCATCGGATGCGATGTTTTTAAAGTTTTATACATTAACTGCTTCTTCCATTTCGTGTTTTTCACGGAGGTCTTTGTAAATGGGTTCAAGCTTTTCTTTGGTAAGAGGATAGCCGAATTTAAAGATAAGCCATACGCCTGTGTAAACAACTGCGGGGATAATTGTGCAGATAAACATGATTTTGTTACTTGTGTCATTAGCGGTAATAAAGCCGTTACCTGCAGTAGCACTGTCGTATTTTGCCCACTGTAAGAGGAAAAGTCCGCCTGCGTCTGCAATAGCCTGACCCAACTGTCTGCCGAAGGTATATGCGGAGTAAACTGCGCTTTCGTTTCTTACGCCTGTCTTCCATTCCTGATAGTCGATAACGTCCATAACAACAGCCCAACAGGTAAGGCTTACGAATGTATAACCGAAACCGATAAGGAGCAAACAAGCCATAAATAACCAAGCGGGGTAAATACCTGTACCGGGTGCACCTGTTGCGGGATTGATGAAGTTAATAAATGTTTCGCTGTTGGCGGTAACTGCAAGGAATACGGAAGCAACTGCGGAGATGATGGACATATTACCGCAAAGTTCTTTTTTACCGAATTTAGCGGCTAATTTGGGTGTGAATAACATCAGTGCTGCCATGGGAAGGTATGTACATACAGTACCTAAAACACCAAGGCTTGTTTCAGTGAAATAGTTTTTGTAAAGGTATGTATTAAAGGAGTTGAACTGCAACTGACCGCTGATAAGAACACCTGAAATGGCAATCATTACAAAGGGGCGGGATTTGAAAAGACCAAGATAGGTTTTCTTGAAATCCACTTTTTCTTCATCGAATGCGGGGACACGTTCCTTAAGATTACGGTGACCGATAAGGTAGAATGCAATTGACATTATACCCATTAAAAGAGCATAAATGAACATACGATTGCCGTCTGCAACCTCTTGTTCTTTACCTGTAACAGGGTCCATAACGCCTGTTCCGACATAAATGATAAAGGGTGCGATAAGTGAAACAACCGCGCCACCAACACCTGAGCCCAAAGAACGGGAGGTAGAAAGGAGCGTTCTGCCCTTGGGGTCGTCGGTAATAACCGAAGCGAGAGAACCGAACGGAATATTCATGGCGGTGTACATTGTACAGTAAATAAGGTAGGTTACTATGCATACCGCAAAAAGAAGGGTTGGGTTATTTGCAAGGGTCTGATTATAAAAAATCGAGTTGGGGTCAGAATAGGGTAGGAAACAGATAACTGTTGAAATACCCAAGGGTACTGCCACTATTCTTAAGTATTGTAAGAATTTACCGTCTTTGCCGGGTTTTCTTTTAGCAACAATAGCGCCCCAGAGAGGGTCGTTAATAACGTCCCAGAGTCTTGTAACAATAAACATATAACCAACGCGCTTGGGAGCAATTTTTAAAACGTCGGTCATAAAAACCTTAAGGAAACTTGTGATATAAGTAAGGTTAAACATATTTGCGGCTTCCGCAATGGTATAACCAGCAACATCCTTAGCACCTATTTTATTAGGATGGGTGTTAATTTCTTTTGGTTTTTTCTCTTTAGCCATAAAAAATCATCTCCTGACAGAGTGTTATGATAACATATTGGATTATAAAAGACAAATGTTAACAAATTATTATGCTTCGTAATTTGCCGCAAGACCGCCTTCACTTGTTTCGCGATATTTGTGCATTAAATCCTTGCCCGTCTGATACATTGTGTCAACAACCGTGTCAAACTTAACCTTTCTTGTGGCAGTAAGGAAGTTTGCGAGGGAAAGTGCATTTATAGCTCTCATAGCCGCAACGGCGTTTCTTTCGATACAGGGAATCTGTACAAGTCCGCAAACAGGGTCGCAGGTAAGACCTAAATAATGCTCCATAGCATTCTCTGCCGCATACTCAATCTGGTCAAGGTCCATAAAGTGAAGCTCAGCAAGGGCTGCTGCCGCCATTGAACAAGCGGTACCGATCTCTGCCTGACAACCTGCCTCTGCACCGCTTATGGATGCGTTCTGTTTAACCACGTTGCCCACAATTCCTGCTGCCGCAAGTGCTTTTGCAATTTCAAAATCAGTAAAACCTTTTTTCTCCTGCATATAGTAAAGAACTGCAGGAAGAACGCCCGATGCACCGCAAGTGGGTGCAGTTGTAATCATTCCGCCACCTGCATTTTGTTCACTTGCCGCATAAGCATAAGCACAAACAAGTCTGTTTTCACGGGTTTCGGGAGTTTCGTCCATATGACGTTGAGCGTAAAGATATTTAGCCTTTCTTTCAACCTCTAAGCCACCGGGTAAAATACCTTCATGGTAAAGTCCTTCGCGGATGGTAAGCTTCATTCTCTCCCATATTGTTTTAAGGAAGGGGAATATTTCTTCACCTTCGAATTTTGCCGCATAGTCACTTAATCTTAAGTGATGCATAAGGCAATAATCCTTGATTTCTTCAAAGTTTTTCTGAGGGTATACCTCGGGTGCGGTAACTGCGGGTACACCTTCAATGCGGATTTCACCACCGCCGATACTCATAGCGCGTACCTTTGCAATTTCTTCACCCTGCTTTAAAACTATAAAGTCCAGTGTGTTGGGGTGGGGAAGGTCTTTCTCTTCGATGTTTAAAATAATTTCATTGTCTGCTTTAAGGGTGGATGCTAAAGCCTTGTCCGTGCCGTGTCCCTCGCCTGTAAGAGCTAAAGAACCATAAAGAATAACTTTAACAAAATCGGCCTCGGGGTAGGTGTCGTTAATATACTCTGCGGCATATTGGGGACCCATTGTGTGTGAACTTGAAGGTCCGATACCTACTTTATAAAGTTTTTTCAAGGATTGCATATTATTCCGCCTCCTATTAGTATGTCATCTGTGTAAATTGCGGCAGTTTGTCCCGGTGCCGCTGCCCTCTGAGGTTCGGTAAACTCAATAAAAGCACCATTTTCAGTAATCTTCATAACCGCCTCGGCAGGTCTTGCCGCACAACGGATTTTCACGAAACAGGGGAAATCACCCTCGGGGGCTTCCCCTGAAAGAAAACTTAAATCATTTATATAAATTTTCTGAGTGAAAAGCTCGTGATTATCACCGATGGTGACCGTATTGTTTTCGGGGTTTATTGATATAACGTACATAGGTTTACCGAAAGCGCCTAAGCCTTTGCGTTGACCTATGGTGTACTTATATATTCCTTGGTGAGTGCCTAGTTTTTTACCGTCGGTGGAAACAAAATCACCGGGTAGCGCCTTTGGCATAAACTCTTTTTCAATAAATGAGATGTAGTCGTTATCGGGTATGAAGCAGACTTCCTGACTGTCCTTTTTATGAGCAACCTCAATACCGCGACTTTCTGCAAGGGCGCGTATTTCGTCCTTGGTCAAATCACTTAAGGGAAACATCAGGTGTGAAAGAAGATGTTGATTTAACCGACAAAGGAAATAACTCTGGTCCTTGCCCGTGGGATTTTTCTTAATATAATATTTGTCGTCAATTTCTACAATATCCGAGTAGTGCCCCGTTGCCACGTAGTCGGCACCATTCTTAAGAGCATATTCAACAAGTTTGCCGATTTTTATGTTGGGGTTACAGAAAACACAGGGGTTGGGAGTAAGACCCTGAAGATAGGCGTTGCAGAAATAATCCGTAACGGTTTTAAAACTTTCGCGCTCGTCAATAATATCAAGAGGAATTCCCAGTTTATCCGCAACCTTCTTGGCATCGGAAATATCGCCATCTGCAAGGTCACCGGGTTTAAGGCGTAAGGTGACGCCGCGGACTTCGTACCCACGGTCTTTAAGAAGTGTTGCTGCGGCGGCAGAATCAACACCACCGCTAAGGGCCACATAAACTAAATTGCTCATAGTACTCCTTGTTAAATGACTGTTATTCATACAGATAAATAATAACATATAGTATATAAAAAAGCAAAACAAATTTTCTTTCAAAAATAGAAAAAACCGCTTGATTTTTTGGGGAGGAAATAGTAAAATATTGTTAATGTAATATATTAGGGGTGTTTCTGCTATTTTTTGACAATTTCCTACAATTGTTCGATAAAATACAGTTTTTCCCCAGATATTAAGGTTTGGGTAGATATGGAAAAATCCTCTTATGAGGAATGGTGAAAGGATGGATTATTTTGTCAGCGGATTTACATTGCCATACCCGTTTATCTAACGGTTCCTTGGGCATCGAGGATTTAATTTTACTTGCTAAAAAACGCGGCGTTACAACAATAGCAATTACTGACCACGATTGCCTCGCCGGAACAGTAAGGGGCAAGGTGATAGGTGAAAGACACGGTGTTACGGTTATTGCCGGCGTTGAGCTTTCGGGTACCGATAAAACCACAGGTCAGGAAATACATATGCTTTGCTATAAGCCTGATTTTCCCGACAGACTTGAGGGTCTTTGCCGCCGCAGTTCTTTAATCAGAAAAAAATCAACCCATCTTATGATGCTCAAAACTGCTCAGCGTTATCCTATTACACCTGAGTTCGTTGTTAAATGTGCTACGGGTTCAACTAATATTTTTAAGGTTCACATTATGCAGGCGCTTATTGAAAACGGCTTTGCAGACAGAATTTACGGTGACCTTTATAAAGAGCTTTTCTCATCTGAATCCGAAGGTAATATTAATCACGTTCCCCAGTACGAAGATATTTTTGATATACTTAAGCAGATTCACGATGCGGGTGGTATTGCGGTTCTTGCAAATCCTCAGCGTTGCAAAAACGATAAACTTATTGACGAGCTTGTTGAAGCAGGTCTTGACGGTATTGAGGTTTATTCACCTGAACTTACTGATGAGGAAAAGGTTGCTTTTGCAAAGTACGCAAAGAAGAAGAAAATCCTTACAACAGGCGGTTCAAATTTCAAGGGTCTTTATAACAAGACAGTTCTTTCTGTGGGTGACTGTGACCTTCCCGATGAATGTGTTGCAGAGCTTAACGCTTACAAAGCCCGTAAGAAAAAATTAGAAAAGAAAAAAGCACAAGAAACTAAATAAGAAATCCCCCTCGGTTGAGGGGGATTTTTTAGTGAGAAGTTAGGAGTTTCGGGGCACTTCGTGCCGATATGAAAAACTTGCCACTTGCACCTTTTCATATCGGCATTAGCCCCTCAATTTTGCATTAAAAAAAAGAAGCCTTGTGGCTTCTTTTTTAATAAATCATATCTGCGGTGGTCCAGTTTTTGAGAACTTCTTTCTGGTCTGCTGCTTCTTTTTTTGCGCCTTCTAAGTCGTGGTCGCGGTAGTTACCGCATTCAACGGCACTTACACCGGGAACGTCACCCTCGAAGGTTTCAATGAAAGCGAGGGCATCCTGTGTTAATTTAAGTGCTTCTCCGTGAGTCATACCTGTGGTTAAAAAATAAAAACCTGTTCTGCAACCCATGGGTCCGAAGTAAATGATGTTATCTTTGAATTCGCTGTTTCTTACAAACGTTGCAAAAAGATGTTCAAGGGTGTGAATTGCACCGTTTTCCATAACCTCTTCAACGTTGGGGCGTCTTGTTCTGATATCGTAAGTAACGACGTCCCCGTCGATTCTGGATATGTACATACCTCTTGCTAATTTTGTATGGTCAACGGTAAAACTTGCAATTTTTTCCATAGTATTATTTTCCTTTTCTGTTCTATTATTCTGTGATTTTTTTCGGATATTTTTAAAAAATACGGAAAGTAAATTGGCACATTCATTTTCCATAAATCCCCCTTCATAAAGGGGTGCGAAACTGAATCCGCTTGTAAAAAGATTTGTTACGGAGCCACAGGCACCATTCTTTTTATCCCACGCACCGAAAGTAACTTTTTTGATACGAGAATTAATAATTGCACCGGCACACATGGGACAGGGTTCAAGGGTAACGTACATTTCACATTCCCAGAGTCGCCAACCCCCGAGTCGGGCACAAGCCTCGTTTATGGCTTCAATTTCTGCGTGGTGCAGGGCATTTTTTACCTTTTCGCGACGGTTTCTACCTCTGCCGATAATTTTATTTCCTATTGTGACTACTGCGCCAACGGGGACTTCACCTTCTTCGGCGGAAAGCATCCCAAGACGCAGAGCCTCTTGCATAAAATATTCTTTCATTTTATCCTAAAACGTCGGTTAATATGTTTGTGAATGATGATGCAAAAACAAGTGAAATTGCTTGTATAGTGTAAAGAACGGTAGCAATAATCATACCGGGTGAACTCATAAACTTTCTGAATTTCTTTGCAGATGAGAAATTGGGGATTTTTGAGGGCTTTTTCAAAATAAAGTCTTTTTTGTAAACAATAATGTAGATAACAAGCGCTACGATACTTAAAGAGATACCACCGAAGGCTGCAATGTAGTAAAAGGTGTTTGCTACATTGTCATCGAAATATTTGGTAAGTACTATGGAAACACAGGACATACCGTTATTCATTGCGTGAACAATAATGGCAGGCCACAAACTATCCGTAGCAATGGTAATGTAAGCAAAGAAAAGACCGCATATAAAGGCAAAGGGAATTTGCGTGAAATTACCATGGAATAAACCGAAAATGAATGCGGAAGCAAATATTGCAAAGGTGTTGCCGTATCTCTGCATTGAGGTCATTAAAACGCCACGCATTGAAAACTCCTCTAAAAGAGGGGGGATAATAGCAAGACCAATGAACAAAAGAACAATATCCGCTATACCGTTAGGGTTATCAAAGGATGTATACCCCGTATCAATGCCTATTTCGGTAAAAAGTGCTGAAATAAGGGAAACTATATAGTTTGCTCCCATACAACCGCCGAAGCCGATAAAGATAAGAAGAATTGACTTAAAGGGCTTTTGGGGTGCGCCAAGTTTTATGGTGGATTTGTATTTTTTCTCTTTGGTTGTTTTGTCGGTAATCCTTTTCAGTATAAGATGAAGACCGAAGAAAGTACCGCCGATAAGGAATACAGAGAGAATTAAATTAAGAAAAACCAATTCACCAAAACTGTATGACATGGCACTCATAAGGTCGCCTTTACCGATACTTGTAATTAAGGTCCATATCAATGTTATAATCGCACCTTCGAAATTTGTGCGCAAAAAGCATACAACAAGAGCAAAACCTGCTAAATTGCCGAGGGTGCGCAAGGTTTTGGAATCCTTTTTCTCCTGAAGTTTCCTTGCTTGCTGCTCCTGTAAATATGAGTTGTTAAGAATGCCCCCTGCGGTGGGGTTACCGTAGTGATACTGGGGAGCATTGCCCGATTGAGTATTATTGTAAATTGCCGACGGCGACTGATTATTTGTGACGGGCGCGCTTCTGTAAATGGGGGCTTGCTCAGTCGACGGAGTATAAGATGGCACGTTGTAAGCAACGGCGCCGGGTTGTTTTGAATAATTATTATAAAACGCCTGCTGCGTAGGTGTAGGTTGAGGCGTAGTCTGTACTATTGGTTGCACCGGTTGTGCAGGGCTTTGAGTATAAGAGTTTTCATCGCCCACAGGGGTGGTGTTTGCCTGATTTATTATGTTGTCAGAAGTAGTGTTTTCCATAACGTCACCTTCCACACATTTAGTAAATAAATTATATCAATAACTATAACAAATATCAACTGATAAATTGTGTATACAAAATGAATTTTTACAATATGTAGTGTTGCGAAAAAAGTCAAAACAGGGTATAATCACCTTATGAATTTTTTTAAGGATGGTTACCATGGAAAAGAAAGTACATAAATTACATATCGCCGGTGAAGAATATCGTATAGTTTCTGACGAATCCACCGATTATATGCAGGATTTGGCTCACGAGGTTGATGCTAAAATGACAACAATTCTCAGGGGTAGCCGTGTTTCCACAACACAGGCGGCTATTCTTGTTGCATTACAGTACGCAGATGAGGCATATAAAAACAGTGGTAATGCAGATACTTTACGTTCACAGCTTAAAGCATATCTTGAGGATGCGGCTCAGGCAAAGAGTGAAAGAGATTTCTACAAACGTGAGCTTGAAAGAATCAAAGCCGTAAATAATGCCGAAGAAAATAATATCGGCAGACTCTGGTGATAATATGGAATTTTTAAAGATAAAAAAACTTCGCGAGGGTGCAAAAGTTCCCAACAGGGCTACCTCAGGTAGTGCGGGTCTTGACCTTTGCGCTTCAATAGATGAACCAATAACCCTTGAGGGCGGAGCTACTGCCGTAATTCCCACGGGTATTGCTATAGCCCTTCCTTCGGCGGAATATGGAGCTTTTGTTTTTCCTCGTAGCGGTATTGCCGTAAAACACGGCATAGGACTTCTTAACTCCGTTGGTGTTATAGACAGTGACTACCGCGGTGAGATTATGGTTGGTGTTATAAATCAGATTAGCACTCCTTATACCATTCAACCCGGTGAAAGAGTAGCCCAGATGGTTATTATGCCCGTATCAATGATGCCTGTAGAAGAGGTTTCAGACCTTGACGAAACTGAGCGCGGTGCAGGTGGCTTCGGCTCAACGGGAAAAAATTAATTTTTAGTTACAGGTGATTTTTTGTCAACTATTGCTGCTATTGCTACCGCTCAGGCGGCAGCAGGTTTAGGAACAATTAAAATATCCGGTGAAAATGCGCTGACCGTTGCGGACAGCGTTTTTTCTGCTGTTTCGGGAAAAAAGATTTGTGACACTCCCGGGTACAGAGCCCTTTACGGTAAAGTACACGATGGTGAAACTATGCTTGATGATGCGGTTGCTCTTGTTTTCAGAGCACCGAGGAGCTACACAGGTGAGGACGTTGTTGAAATCAGTTGCCACGGCGGACTTTTTATATTAAAAAGGGTTCTTCGTGCAGTGCTTAATGCAGGTGCAGAGCCTGCGGAGGGTGGCGAATTTACAAAAAGAGCCTTCCTTAACGGTAAAATGGATTTGTCCGAGGCAGAGGCAGTTATGTCCTTGATTTCTGCATCGGGTGAAGAAGCAAGAGCAGCAACTCTTAATGCTCTTGATGGTGCTTTGAGCCGTGAAATTACCGAATGCCGTGATAAATTGGCGCTTACTGCCGCGTTTATGGCGGCTTGGGTTGATTACCCTGATGATGAAATTCCCGAGCTTTCGGACGATGAAATGAACGCAACCCTTACGGATGTGAGCGAAAGACTTGAAAAACTTCTTTCGGGTTTCGATGCAGGTAAGGCGGTTCTTGAGGGAATTGACACCGCAATTGTGGGTAAGCCTAACGTAGGAAAATCAACTCTCCTTAATGCTCTTGCAGGTAGCGAACGTGCCATTGTAACCTCCGTTGCAGGTACAACACGTGATGTGCTCGAAGAAACGGTTAAGGTTGGTAATATTACACTCCGCCTTGCAGATACGGCGGGTATAAGAGAAAACACCGACGATATAATTGAGAAAATCGGTGTTGAAAGAGCAAAAGAACGCTTTGACAGAGCAAGTCTTGTTCTTATGGTGCTTGATGCACAGAATGAACTTTCTGAAGACGATGAAGCACTTCTTCAAATGTGCAACAAGAAAAATACCGTGGTGATTATCAATAAAACTGACGGTGACGTTAAACTTTCAGTAGATGAACTGAAAAAACATACAACCGCTCCCATTGTTGAAATGTCCGCTAAAAACCGACAGGGGCTTGAGGAACTTACAAATGCGGTTGAAAATGTAGTGGGTACTGCAGGGTTTGACCCTTCTGCACCCCTTATTACAACGGAGCGTCAACGTAATTGCGTTATGAAAGCGGCGGATAATATCCGCGAAGCCCTTGAAGGGCTTGCAATGGGCATCACCCCCGATGCTATAAATGTCTGTATCGACTGTGCTATTGAAAACTTGTCTGTATTGACAGGTGAAAAGGCAACGGAAACGGTAGTTACGGAAGTGTTCAAGAACTTCTGTGTAGGTAAATGATTTGGACATTTTGCGAATAACTTGATTTAGCTCATTTGACGTACCCTTGTACGCCGGCATTTACTAAATCTGCGTTTTCATCAAAATCTCACAAATCATTAAAACTTATTTGCTTAATAAAACCCCCATCTGCTTTTGCAGATGGGGGTTTTAAAATACAAAATAAAGTAGAAGCGACGCGGAGCCTATCATTCCTGTCCGCTTTACCGGATAGGGAGGGGAACCGCGTTAGCGGTGGTGGGTAGTTCTCTTTCTTTTAGCTATCAGTTTGATGGAAGAATTCTATAAACTTCTCTTCTCGTTTCTTTTAAAAACTCATTAAACTCATTATCACTGAGCATATTCGGGTAACTTAAAACAAGTAAAGGTACGCCTTCGCTACCGTGGTAGGAGGGTTGGGTGTAGTCAAAAACATTGACATTAAAACCAAGGCGGTCATAGAATTTAATTCTTTTTATTTGTTGCTCTGTGATCGGTGCTTCCGCTTCAAGAATTAAGGGCTTTTGGTGTTTTTCTTTTAAGAGTTCGATTGCTTTTGAACCGTAACCGCCACCACGTTTATCCTCGTCAATGGCAATATGCTCAATAAAAATAAAATTATCAAAAATCCACAGGGCGGTAAAGCCTACAGCAGTATCACCGTCATAAATCTCGAGAAATTCAAAATGCTGGTTTTTTAAACATTCTTTCTGGTCAGAATAGTCACGGCGCTCCTCATAAGGGAACGCCGTTGTCATTTTGTCAAAGACCATATTGAATGTTTTTTCAGTAACATCAATAAATCTTATCATAAATTTACTTTTTGCCTCTTATTTAATCTGTGTACCTGCGGGAACGCAATCGGGAAGGAATACAACCTGACATCCGCAAGCGCCGTTTGTTGCAGCAAGAAGCATACCGTTGCTCTGTACACCTGAGAATCTTGCAGGTTCAAGGTTTGCAACAACAATAATCTTCTTACCGATAAGCTGTTCGCAAGTATATTCGCTCTTGATGGATGAAACGATAACTCTGTTTTCACCGCTACCGTCGTCAAGAGTAAGTTTAAGGCAACTGTGGGATTTTCTGATTTCCTGAGCTTTTACGATTTCACAAACTCTTAAGTCGAGCTTGTCGAAGTAATCAATTGAAACCTGTTCTTCTTTGAAGGGAACAAAAGCATCAGCTTCGCCGTAAACGTGTTTATCTTCGTTTACTTCTTCTACCTGAGCCTTTGCATCTTCCTCAGCTTTTGCTTCTTCTGCAGTTTTCTCATAAGAGAAGTCAAGAAGACCAACGTATTTCTGGGGGTCAATTGCATAAAGGAAAAGGTAAAGACGGGGGCCTTTTTCTTTATCAATAAGCAATTTGTAAATATTCTTGAAGAATGTACCCTGTAAAGCCTTAAGTGCCTTTTCGTCAAGTTCGCCGCCGTTAACTTCCTTCGGAATAGCGTAAAGCTTCTTGTTAAGTTCATCAAGGTCGTAACCGCCCTTTGAAATGAACTCGAAAAGAGCCTTAACTTCTGATTTCTGGGTTTCGTCAAGTGTTTTGTAAATTTCCCAGTTTCTGTATGTTCTGAGTCTGTTTACCTGGTCGGGTGCACAGTTTTCAAGCCAGTATTTAGCTTTTTCAAGTCTTGCACCGAACTGTTCGTGCTTGTATGGTGTACCGATTTTTTCGAAAACGGTTTCAAGCATGGGAACGTTGAAGTCAACAACACTACCGAGCTGAACAAGTAAGCTCATGGGAACTGTGTCGAGCACTCTGTCGCCAACTGTGGTGTTGTACATAATATCCTTCTGTGCTTCGTTTGCAGTACCGTCCTTAACAGCGTTGTACATTTTGTCAAATTCAAAGTACTGTCTTAAGATACCATCGTCAAAGCAGAAGTCGAATGCCTTGAGAGGTTCGGTTTTTGAATAGAGCCAGAGAATAACCTCGGGGTCGTAAATCTTAAGGAGTGTTTCGGGTGTAAGGTTAAGACCTGACGAACCTGACATTTTACCTGTTGTGCCCTTGATACCGATGAACTCATAGCCCTGGAAAAGGGGAGGTTCATAACCAAAGATTTTCTTTGCGATATCTTTACTTGTGTCGTAGCTACCGTGGGGACTTGCGTGGTCCTTTCCGCCGGGTTCGAAGTCAACGCCCTCGTACATCCAACGCATGGGCCAGTCAATTTTCCAAGCAAGCTTGCAGTTGAAGTCAGTTGTGAAATCAAAAGAGCCTTTGTGACCACAGGCGCAGGTATATTCAGCCTTTGTGCAGTCGTCGGAAAGAGAAACGATTTTTGTTGTATCCTTGCCACATTCTGAGCAATAAATGCTTACGGGGTAGTAATTTTCTCTTTCACCTTCTTGAACGGGTTGTGTACGGTGAGAAGCAAGAATGTCAAAAATCTCGCCACGTTTTTTAAGTGAGTGAAGAATGTGTTCGGTGTATTTACCGCTTCTGTACATTTCTGCCTGATGACGGTAATCCATATCGATACCGAATTTTACAATTGAACGCTCGAATTCGTGTTCAAAGTATTCGGCATAAGTTTTTTCTTCTGTGTCAAAGGGGTTTCTTACGTCAACATAGGGGCAACCGATGTATTTTTCCATATCATCGTCAATAGCCGCAACGTTAACAGGAACCTTTCTCATACGGTCGAATTCGTCCCATGAGAAAAGAAGCTTAGCCTTCTTCGCTTGTTTGATAAGTGCGCGAACAACAAAGTAGCTTGTTGCAATATCGCGGAAGTTACCTATATGAATAGAGCCGGAGGGGCTGATACCAGCCGCACACACATATTCTTCTTTGTCAGGGTTGCGTCTTATAATACGATCCGCAATCATTTCTGACCAATGCATAGTATCACACTCGTTTCTTTAAAACATAAATTTACAGTTTAATATT
>JAZQZU010000005.1:0-22159 GCA_045634165.1 Acutalibacteraceae bacterium | reverse complement strand
TCAGACTGAAGACCTGTATTACCATCGGAGCCTGTTTCTTCTTTATCTGTAAGAACTGTAATAGCGGTATACTGAGGTTTTTCCACGTTAAATGCTGCCATAGCCGCAGGATAAGCACAAACCCTGTCATCATGACCGTAAGAGCCTATAAGTCCTCTGTCGAAGCCTATATCATCAGCCTTGAAAGCAGGAACGACCTCAAGTTCTGCACTGAGGAAATCCTTCTCTTTGATACCGTATTTTTCGTTAAGGAGTTTAAGGATATTGAGTTTTACAAGCTCACTGCCCTCGTCACTCTTAAATGGTCTGCTACCCACAATAACGTTAAGTTCTTCACCCTGAATGCCTTCAGAAAGAGTACGTTTACCCTGTTCTGCACCAAGGTGAGGAAGAATATCAGAAATCACGAACTTGGGTTCACCCTCTTGTTCGCCAATTGTAACATTAACCTTTGAGCCATCTGCCTTAATTATAACACCGTGAAGTGCAAGTGGAATAGCAACCCACTGATACTTTTTGATACCACCGTAATAGTGAGTTTTAAAAAGTGCCAAATCATCTGTTTCATAAAGAGGATTGGGTTTAAGGTCAAGACGGGGTGAATCGATATGAGCCGCCGCAATCTTAACACCTTCAGCGAGGCTTTTTTCGCCAATAACTGCGAGGATAATTGATTTACCTCGATTTACAAAATAAATCTTATCCCCTGCTTTGTACTGTTTACCCGCAACAAACTCTTCAAAACCGAGTTTAATTGCATCATTTTTTACTCTCTCGGTTGCTTCACGTTCTGTTTTTGCCTCATCAAGGAATTTTTTGTAGCCTTCGCAGAATTCGTCTGCCTTTGCTACTTCTTCAACAGAAACAAGGTCTGCCGCGTGTTTGGGTTTATAAAAAAGTGCATTTTTAAGTTCTTCAACTGTCGGCATTTTGCTCGACCTCCATTTTATAGATTTTACAATATAAATCTTTTACTTTCATAACCTTTTCGGCATACTTGGACGTATCCTCAAAGGGTATATTATCAAGTTTTTGGGAATCCTTGGAATATTCAGGGTTTTCTAACCATTCATTTACCTGTCCCCGACCTGCATGGTATGCGGCAAGTGCGGTTTTTGTATCACCGAACTCTTCCAACAACATACTGATGAAAAATGCACCATATTTAACAGAAATATCAGGTTCAAAAAGGGCATCGTCGGTATAACTCTCACCTGTTTTACTTTGAAGCCACTTAAACGTTTCGGGTGTGATCTGTGTAAGACCCTTGGCGCCTACGGACGAAACGGCATTTTTATCAAAACCGCTTTCGCACTCAACAAGTGCGTAAAGCAGGGCTTTGTCAACATCATATTCATCGGCATAAGTTTCGATTATGTCCGAATATTCTTTCGGATAAATTGTTTGTAATATCAGACTCACTGAGTTGACTATTATTATAGCTGATACTATTGATAATATCAATAAGGCTAACAATAGTTTAATATAATTACCATTTGGTTTCTTCAAAAGTCAAAAAGCTCCTTTTCAAGAACAGAAAGTTCCTCGCTCAGAACAAAAGGTGCATAGTTTTTTATAACGTAGTCCGCCCTTGAGTTATAAAACTCATCGTCTTTCTGAGCATTAATACGGATATCGGCATCTTTTTCGCTTATGGAGTCCCTTTTCAAAATACGCTCTTTGCGTATTTCCACAGGTGCGGTAACCACAACCATCAAGTCACATTCATCTGCAAACCCCGATTCAATAATTGCTGCCGCATCAACTACCACCACAGAGTGATTTTTAAAAGCAGCATCTGCCTCGCGATGAATTACATTATTGATTGCGGGATGCATAATGGAATTGAGTTTACGTGTGTTTTCCTTGGATGAAAAAGCTGCCGCCGCAAGTTTCTTTCTGTTAAGAGTGCCATCGGGATTTAAAATTTCACCGAAGGCATTTTCTAATCGGGATATAAGGTCTGGCTCAGTTCCAAGCACGTTACGGGCAACAATATCCCCATCTATGATATATGCACCTTTTTCAGCAAGATATGCACTGACGGTAGATTTACCCGCACCTGTTTTGCCTGTAAGGCCTACGAGTTTTTTCATACATCTATCACCTTGAAGCCAGCCGCACGTAAAAGCCTGTTAAGAACGGCAAGATTATCGTCATTGTTTTCATCGGGATATCTTACAAAGCAGATATTTGCACCTAATTTATCGAGTTCACGTAATGAATCGAACAACGAATGAGAAAGATTCTTGTAATCGTTTGCACCATATTTAATATACGGCACGTTAAGATTATCACCCTCGTTGTCAAAAATCATAGCGTAAATCTTTTCGCCCTGATAATTATTCACGTATTTAGCAAAGCTACTGTAATCGCCCCTTACGAGAACTATATCTGCAACGGGTGAATAGTGTTTATATTTCATGCCTGGCGAGGAAACTTTTTCACCCTTTTTCAAGGGATTAAGTACCGCGTCATCAACCTGAACATCGCCTATAACGGCTTTAAGCTGTGACAATGTAACATTACCGGGTCTTAACAATTTGGGTATAGCGGTTGCAAGGGTAATTACAGTTGACTCAACCCCCTCGTCACACTCGCCACCGTCGATTATGTAAGGGATTCTGCCCTTAAGGTCGTCAAAAACATGTTCTGCCTTTGTGGGGCTCGGTTTACCAGAAAGGTTTGCGGATGGTGCCGCAAGGGGTACACCCGATGCCTTAATAAGGTTTCGGGCAATAGTGTGTGACGGACATCTTACCGCAACGGTATCAAGCCCCGCAGTAACCGAAAGGGGTACTTTTGCAGACTTGGGTAAAATTATAGTCAAGGGACCGGGCCAGAAGGCATCTGCAAGTTTCTTTGCGTTTTCGGAAACTTCGCTTACAAGATCATATATCTCCGAAAACTCGGAAATATGAACTATAAGAGGGTTATCCTGTGGTCTGCCCTTAGCTTCAAATATTCTTATTACCGCTTCATCCGAGTATGCATTACCTGCAAGACCGTAAACGGTTTCTGTAGGCATACCCACTACCTGATTATTTTTCAGAAGATTAGCGGCATCTGTGTATTTTTCAATTCCGTCTGTAACGGATATCTTAACAAATTCGGTTTTCAAAATTATTCCTCTGATGATTTTAATTTTTCGGCAGTATCGGCGGTTATGAGAGCATCGATAATCTCGTCAATATCACCGTTCATTATTGCCTCTATTCTGTAAAGAGTAAGTCCTATACGATGGTCGGACACGCGTCCCTGGGGGAAATTATAGGTTCTTATTCTTTCACTTCTGTCGCCTGTACCAACCTGAGAACGTCTTTCGTCGGCAATCTCTGCATTCTGTCTTTCACGTTCAGCATCAAGAAGTCTTGAACGAAGAATTTTCATGGCTCTTTCGCGATTTTTATGCTGACTTCTTTCGTCCTGACATTCAACAACAGTACCTGTGGGAAGATGTGTGATTCTAATAGCAGACTCTGTTTTATTAACGTGCTGACCACCTGCACCGCTTGAACGGAAGGTATCAATCTGTAATTCTGTGGGGTCAATATCTATATCTACTTCCTCTGCTTCAGGAAGAACCGCAACAGTAACAGTTGACGTGTGTATTCTGCCGCCTGATTCGGTTTCGGGAACACGCTGAACACGGTGCACACCACTTTCAAATTTAAAGCGTGAGTAAGCACCGTCACCCTCAATCATAAAACTGATTTCCTTAACGCCCCCAAGACCTGTTTCATTAACTGTCAGGACCTCAGGATGCCAACCGCGACTTTCAGAGTACATTGAGTACATACGGAAAAGGGAGTTTGCGAAAAGAGCCGCCTCCTCACCACCTGCACCCGCACGGATTTCGATGATAACGTTTTTGTCATCATTTGGGTCCTTGGGTAAAAGAAGAACTTTAAGTTTATCGTTTAATTCAATTGCTTTCTCTTTACTTTCTTCGATTTCAAGTTCAAGCATTTCCTGTAACTCTTTATCGGAGCAATCACTAAGCATTTCTTTTGCAGCTTCACCGTTCTCCACAGTGGCTTTATACTCCCTGAAGGTCTCCACAACAGGGGTTAAATTTTTAAGTTCACGCATAAGTTCTGCGTATTTAGTCTGGTCGGAGACGGTTTCAGGTAAACAAAGCAAATCATTCACCTTAACAAAACGAGCTTCAACCTGTTTGAGTTTATCAAGCATCGGTATTCTCCCTGATTATTTTTTTGATGTTTTTTTCCGCCTTAACACGGGGAATAAGGAATTCACGTTCACATCCGCAACAACGCAAACGAAAATCCATACCCGAACGTAAAACATAGAACTGCTTTGTACCGCAAGGGTGTTGTTTTTTCATTTCTAAAATATCGCCTACACGAACATCCACGAAAAATCCCTCCGAAAATAAAATTATGAAATATTGTAACATACTTTTACATAAAATTAAAGAGTAAGATAAAAATTAATGAAAACAGGTGAATTTTTATGATGTCATATTTCCCGGAAGGATTCCTTATAAACACTAAAGAAAACAAATTACATCTATCTTCCTTTGAGAATTTTATGAGAGCACATTTTGAAAAAATACCCTTGGAACAAAGGGTAAACTTCTGTGACTGCGACCACAATTTACATATTGATTTTGGATTCATACGCGGCATAATACCCCGAGAGGAATGTGCAATCGGCATCAGCGACGGCACCACCCGTGATATAGCCATAATTGCCCGTGTAAATAAGCCCGTAAAGTTTATAATTGAAGAAATAAAAGATACCCCGAAAGGCAAAATAGCCATTCTCAGTAGAAAAAAAGTGCAGACAGATTTTATTGACAACAGATTATCAAAACTTACCCCGGGTGATATTATTGATGCAAAGGTTACGCACCTTGAAAACTTCGGTGTTTTTTGCGATATCGGTTGCGGTATAAATGCCCTACTCCCCATTGATAATATTTCAGTTTCAAGAATCCCCCACCCCAGTGTAAGATTTTCCCCCGGTGATAATATAAAAGCCATCATAAAAAGTTTTGACGATTACGGCAGAGTGACACTCTCTCACAAAGAACTGCTTGGTACCTGGGAAGAAAATGCACAAAGTTTCAACACGGGTGAAACCGTAAGCGGAATCATAAGAAGCATTGAGAATTACGGTATTTTTGTTGAACTGACCCCTAATTTATCAGGTCTCGCAGAATACACCCCCGACGTATATGAAGGTCAACAGGCAAGTGTTTTCATTAAAAGCATTATTCCCGAAAAAATGAAATTCAAGCTCATAATCGTTGATTCCTTTGATGCAGAATATCCTCGCAAAAAGCCCAAATATTTTATTAAAGAGGGACATCTTGATTATTTCAGATATTCACCCGAATTCTGCACAAAAAACATAGAGACCACATTTTAAAATAGCCTTGTAAAAAACGACACTGTGTTGTATAATTATTCCATATCTTTCAGGGGAGGAATTTTTATGCAATACAGTGATTTTGATTCCATAGGCAGAAAAATATCGAAACTCGGTTTCGGTCTTATGCGTTTACCGAAAATAAGCGAAGATTCCGATACTATTGATCGTGATGAAGCTTTCAGACTTATCGACCTGGCTATAAAATCAGGCGTTAACTATTTTGACACAGCGTATGTTTACCACGGCGGTGACTCGGAGCGTTTTGCCAAAGAGGCTCTCAGTCGATATCCCCGTGAATCCTACTGTCTTGCCACAAAGTTACCCGGTTGGGCAATAAAAGACAAGGGCAAACACACGGACGAACTTTTCAACGAGCAGTTGGAAAAATGTGGTGTTGATTACTTTGATTTTTACCTCTTACACGCAGTCAACCGTGATATTATGACAGTATTTGAAAAGGATAATTCTTACGAGTACCTTACTAAGAAAAAAGAAGAAGGCAAAATCCGTCATTTAGGCTTTTCATACCACGGCGATTTAGAATTCTTCTTAGAATTAATCGACAAATACAAATGGGACTTTGTACAGTTACAGATTAACTACTATGACTGGGAAGCAACCGATGCAAAATCCTATTATAAAGCCCTTGAAGAAAGAAACATTCCTTGCATTATTATGGAGCCTGTTAGAGGCGGTTCACTTCACACATTAAATGATGAGGCACGTAAGGTTTTTGAAGAATTGGGTGACGATTCTGCCGCATCTTACGCTTTAAGATACGACCTTGAATTACCCGCAGTATTAACGATACTAAGCGGTATGTCTACTTACGAACAGGTTGCAGATAATATTAAAACCTTTACTGAAGCAAAGCCCCTTACCGATGTTGAAAAAGCGGCTATTGAAAAGGCAAACGTCCTTTTCAGAAACAATTTTGCAATTCCTTGTACAGACTGCAAATACTGTGTTGAGACCTGTCCTGCAGGTGTTGATATTCCCGCTTGTTTTAAAGCATATAACGAATACAACAAAACACGCGATATTGATACCTTGAAGAAAATCTACGCGGAAATCTCTGAGGAAAAACGCGCTCACAACTGTATTGAGTGCGGTATTTGTATGGAGCATTGCCCCCAACAGATTAAAATTCCCGACAAACTTAAAAAGATTGCTGAATTAAACAAATAACAGGAGTGTAAGCTATGTCCATAAAATTTATTGAAGATAAAAATATATTTAAACTCGACTCAAAAACATCCACCTATATTTTCGGAGTTTTTGAGGGTAATTACCTTGTTCATTACTACTACGGCGCACCCATACCCGACGTTGACGTTGAACAGTTAAGGATACGCCCCGGTTTTGCATCGTTCTGCCCCGACAGTCCCAGTGCTAGAGTTTTCAATTTCTCACCCGACGTAACTCCTCTTGAATATTCCACATTCGGTGCAGGTGATTTCCGTCTTTCTGCATTTGCAGTTAAAAACAGTGCAGGTGATAAGGTGACTGATTTAAGATACGTAAGCCACACAATCACAAAGGGTAAAAAGCCCATTCCCGGACTCCCCGCTTTATATGTAAACAATGAAGATGAGGCAGACACACTTGAAGTTGTTACCGTAGACAAGCTTACAGGTGCTAAAGTTACACTCGTTTACACAGTATTTAACAACTATGGCGCTATGACAAGAAGTGTTAAGGTTGAAAACACCTCTGACAAGGCATTCTATATTGATACAGTACATTCACTCTGCGTCGATTTACCCGGTTCAGATTATGAAATGATGGACCTTTACGGCAGATGGGTTAAGGAAAGAAGCCTTGAAAGATACCACATTCATCGCGGCATTCAGTCAATCAAGAGCAAACGCGGTTCTTCAAGCCACAACCACAATCCCTTCACCGCACTTGTAAGCAGAAACGCTAACGAGGATTACGGCGAATGCTACGGTTTCAACCTTGTATACAGCAGTAACTTCTCAATCGACGTTGAGGTTGACGGCTTCAACTGCACAAGACTTGTAATGGGTATTAATCCCGAAGGCTTCAGTTGGCATCTCAACCCCGGTGAAACCTTCTACTCACCCGAGGCAGTTATGGTATACACCAACGAGGGTATCGGTGAAATGAGCCGTATTTTCCATAGATTATATGCAAACAACCTTGTGCGTGGTAAGTGGAAAAAGGCAAAACGTCCCCTTCTCATCAACAACTGGGAAGGCACGGGTATGAACTTTGACCACAATAAACTCGTTTCATTTGCAAAACACGCTAAGGATATCGGACTCGAAATGCTTGTAATGGACGATGGTTGGTTTGGAAAACGTGACGGTGACAACTGTTCATTGGGCGACTGGTATGTTGCAGAATACAAGCTTCAGAAAGGCTTGTCAGGACTCATAAAAGAGGTTAACGAATGCGGACTTAAGTTTGGTATATGGTACGAGCCCGAAATGATATCACCCGACTCAGATATTTACCGCGAGCACCCCGATTGGTGCTTACACACCGAGGGTCGTGACAAATCCATAGCACGTAACCAGTACGTTATGGACTACTCAAGAAAAGAAGTTCGTGACTACGTTTACAAAATGATGTACGACGTGCTTTCAAGCAACAATATTGACTATGTAAAATGGGACTTTAACAGAAACCTTACTGAGGTTTCCTGCGCAGAACTTCCCGCAGAAAAACAGGGCGAGGTTTTCCACCGTTTTGTTTTAGGAACTTATGAAATCATGGATCGTCTCACAACGGATTTCCCCCATATTCTTTTAGAAAACTGTTCAGGTGGTGGCGGTCGTTTTGACCCCGGTATGCTTTATTACTCACCCCAGATATGGACAAGTGATAACACCGATCCCATTGAAAGACTCACAATTCAATTCGGTACTTCAATGTGTTATCCCGCTTCTACAATGGGTGCACATGTTTCTGCAAACAGACGTACGGGCTACGAAACAAAAATGAACGTAGCTCTTTGGGGTTCATTTGGTTACGAGCTTGACCCCGACAAGCTTACACCAGAGGAAAAAGCTGAAATCACAGACCAAATTGCCCTTTACCACAAATATTACGATGTTATTCACTACGGTCACCTTTACAGACTTATAACACCCTTTGAAAATGAATTCCACGTTGCGTGGGAATTTGTTTCCGAGGATAAAAATGAGGCTTTGGTAACTGTTGTGGAAATCAAACGTGTTTATGATGAATTCTTTATGTTAAGACTTAAGGGACTTGACAAAGAAAAAATGTACGAAATTGAAGAAACCGGCGAAGTTTACAGCGGTGCATACCTTATGAACGCAGGTCTTAACTTCACCCACAGACCCCATGGCGACGGTGTTTCATACAGAGTGCATTTAATTGCGAAATAATTATAAAAAGGTTCAATCACCAAATCGTGATTGAACCTTTTCTTTTACTCTTTGTTTTCAGGCTTTACATTTACTGAGTAGTAGGTGTAGTAAACTACAAAACCGGGTTTTGAGCCGTTGGGTTTCTTAATGTTTTTTACATCGGTATAGTCAACAGTAACTATTGTACCGTCCTTTGCGGAACTGTAATATGCGGCAATTTCGGCGGCTTCAACTATTGCATCATCGGGTACTTCCCCGCCTTCGGCAAGGAGTAAAACGTGAGAACCGGGGCATTTCTGGGGGTGGAGCCAGATATCCCCTTTCCGACCCATTTTGAAGGTCAGTTTATCGTTCTGTATATTATTCCTGCCCACAAGCACTGTAAGACCTTGACTTGTTTTAAACTCAAGGGGTGGCAATGCTTGTTTCTTCATTTGCTTTTTGCTTGTTTTCTTGGGTTTAACAAAGCCTTGGGCAATAAGTTCGTCTTTAATTTCCGAAAACTCTCTTTCGAGGGTTGAACGTTCAAGCAAATCTCTTACACTTTCAAGGTATTCTAAATCCTGTTTACCGTCTTCAATAAGTTTTATGAGCATATTTTCCGCGGTACAGGCTTTGCGATATTCTTTATAAAGCTTCTGTGCGTTCTGTGAGGGTGAAAGCGCCGGGTCAGCGGCTATTTTAACAATATTATTGTTATCGTAATAATTTTCAACCTCGTAAACAGATGCACCCTTTTGTAATCTATACTGTGCGGCAGTTACAAGCTCTGCGTTTATTCGGATACTTTCCCTATCGGCACATTTATTCAGGTCTTCCTGTTGATTATTGATTTTACGTGAGGTTCGCTCAATGGCATTCTCGATAATCTTGAAAAGTTCGGCACCTTTTGAACGGGCACGCAAAAGCCTGTCGCGTTCGGAGTAAAAACCCTCAAGGAGTGAAAAAACATTTTCTTTTTTTATTATTTTTAAATTATCCCCATATTGTGTAATGGGCATAAATGAAAATTCAAGGGGCTTTTCGGACTCGTCAAGAACCATTGTGGGTTCGGGTGCAACTGAACAAAGCATTGTTTTTAATGCGCTTATTTCGCAAAGAAGGTTCATTTTATCTGCGGAGCTCAACTCCCCTGTTCCCTTATCGTCACCGCACACTCTGAAAGCGATTTCGCGTGATAGCAAGGGTGACACACCCTGTAAAGTTTTAAGAATCGCACCAGAAATTTTTGAATTTGTCTGTTCAAGAATTTTATCACACACAAATGTGGGTTCAGCAGTTCTTAAATCCAGTTTCTCCTGTTGAGGGGGTAATTTATACTGTGCACCGGGTAAAACAAGGCGGTATGATGACTTTTCGCCGTCAACTCGTTTAAGGGCATCCACAATGCGGTTATCACCATCAAAAAGGATAAGGTTACTATGTTGTGCCATTATTTCAACCGCAAGGGTAAGCTTTACCCTATCGCCAATTTCATTGGTTGCGTCAAAGTTAAAGAAAGCCACTCGGTCAAGTCCCATTTGCTCAACACCTAAAAGTGTAGCACCAACAAGGCGTTTTCTGAAAAGCATACATAGCATTGGCGGATTCTGTGGATTTTCGGGTGTTTTTTCAACCATAGCAAAGCGAGGACTGTTTGCATCCGCTGTAAAATAAAGCTTATGCATACCGCCCTTGGTTCGCATTATGAACACCAACTCATTTTTTGAGGGTTGGTGAATTTTATCGACCTTCGCGCCTGTCAGTAAATCATTTACCGACGAAACAAGAAAGCTTAAATACATTCCGTCCAATGCCATAATATATCACTCACACATAATTCACGGGTGATTTTCCTTTGAAAACCACAATTTCCGCATCATCAAACTGTTTTGTTAAAAGGTCATATAAGTAATCGCAAACAAAAACCTCGGTTTCGTGGTGACCCGCAGTTACAAGGGCAACTCCAAGGCGTTTTGCTTCAAGGTACTCGTGGTGCTTTGCCTCACCTGTAAGAAGGGCATCCGCACCTATAACAGCCGCGGCGTTTATCAAATCGCCACCGCCACCTGAACAGAAAGCAACTTTCTTAATTGTTTTGCCGTTATCTGTATATGCTACTGCACCACCGAGAGCGGTTTTAATATTCTCTGCAAATTTTTTTACGGTACAGGGGTTAATTTCACCGATTTTCAAGAACTCGTCAACAGTTTCGTGTTGAACGTTTCTGATACCTGCTTTACGTGCAAGACAATCGTTAACACCACCTATTGCTTTATCAAGGCAGGTATGGGATGAAATAAAGGTGATACCCGATTTTACCGCTTTATATAAAAGGCTATCGCCCTCAACCTGTGAAACAGGGTTAAAAATCAAGGGATGATGAGTTATAACCAACTCTGCACCTATTTTAAGGGCTTCATCAATAACCTCGTCTGTTACATCAAGAGCCACAAGAATTTTTGTGAAATCATTATTAAGTGAGCCTACACTGAGACCGCAATTATCCCACTCAGCAGACGTTTTAAAGGGTGCTACGAAATCAAGAAAATCATAAACTTCTTTAATTTTCATTTTTGACCACCTTTTTATTTTTTAAAATATCATATCTTACAATGGCTATAATAAGCGACATCATAACTATACATTCGGTAACGATACCGGCGACGGAGCCTACGATGATGTTATAAATAAGCCAACAGGGTGAGCTTGGGAAAGTGATAAGACGAATTTTAGTCTCACTTTTCATCCAATAGCTGACGGTTGTAAGTATCATTGCCGCAGAGGGTAAAAATGAATACCAAGCCCCCCACGTAAGTACAGCCGCAACAGTACTTATAGCAACGAAAACCACCAGCCACACGGGACTTTTAGCCCATTTCTTATGGTTATTTATAAATACAATAGAGCGCAAAAGACCAATGAAATTGAGTGCCGCACCTGAAAAGGCTTCACCATCACCATCTATTCCCAAAAGAATGAAATGAATTATAAAAAGCACGGCAGCACCTATCTGTACACCGATTATGCGACGACGTTTACTTTGTTGAAAAGACAGGAAGTTCAATCCCGCTCCACCGAAACCGATTATCTGTGCAATTGTATTAAGCATTTATGAAACCTTCAATTTTCTGAATAGTATCGAGAAGTCCAGGGACTTCATCGAGTTTACCGCATTTTGAATATGCGTTATACTTTTCTTTAAGTCTTGTAAGTTGAAGGGACAGGTGTTTGTGTGCATCCTCAGTATGGGGAAGTTTACCGATAAAACAATCCGCTTCAGTAAAGGAATTGATCTCACCCGTATAGGTTGCATCAAAAGTTATGTAAACACGTCTGCCCTCGTGCACGGCAAGTTCGTTGTTTATTGAAAAGCCGTTTTCAAAAAGGAAATTTCTTAAATCCTCCGCCCTGGACTGGGGTTGGAAAACAAAGTGCAAATCACTGTTTTTTATCCACGGAGTTTCCGCCAATTTCTCGGCTATGAGAGTACCACCCATACCTGCGAAGATAAACTCATCCGCATCGGTTTCAGTAAACTCACGAAGTCCGTCGGATAACCGCAAGGTAATTACGTCATTCAAGCCGTAATTCTCCACAGTTTTAGCGGCATTCTGTAACGGCATCTTACCTATATCTGCCGCAACGGCACCCCTTACCCTGCCCGATTGAACAAGGAAAACAGGCAGATAACCGTGGTCAGTACCGATATCCGCAATAATGCCGCCGCCCCTCACAAGAGATGCGGCAGCAGAAAGCCTTGGTGTGAGATTTACACTCATTTTTCGGCAAGGAATTTGTTGATTTTGGCAATAAGATCGTCGGCATTAACACCATGAACCATACAAGCCATTTCAACTGTTTCGCCTCTTGAAGCGGGACAACCTAAGCAATGCATACCCATTTCAAGGAAAAAAGGTGCTGTATCGGGTGCTTCATCAAGAATGTTACCGATAACTGTATCTTTAGTAATCTGCATATTAAAAACTCCTTTTTGTTTTTTATACTTTGATGATTATAACATACAAATAAATAAAAATAAATACAAATATGAAACTTTTTAACATATTTTATTACTTGTAATTGTTTGATTTTACAATTGAATTATACAGAGAGTAATGATAAAATTAGAATGATGTATTTTGAATTTCAGCGGAGGCTTTTATATGTTACAAAAAGATTTTAAACCGATACTGAGATTTATGGTTGTTAGTGACGTTCATTATAAGGACGACCATTGTATCGAAGAAGAAAGAATGGAAAAAGCAATTAAAATTGCTTACAGATTATCAGAAGAACATCCTACATACCAAAAACTTGACGCGGTATTTGCCGACGGTGACTTTGCAAACTCTGGTACAGAAACCCAGATGAGAAAATTTAAGGCTACCATGGATAATAACCTTAAACCTGAAACACAGTATATGCTCAATATGGCAAGTCACGAATATCACGGAAACGGCGTTGAGGCAGCTTACAAACTTTTCGGTGAAGTTTTTGGTATTCCCGTTGATAACCACATTGAAGTTAACGGTTTCCACTTTATAACAATGTCATCATCACACGGTTGCGAATACGACCCAGATAAGGTTGAATATGCGGCTAAAGAACTTAAAATTGCCCGTGAAAAAGACCCTAAAAAACCCATTTTCTTCTTCCAGCATCCCCATCTTACAGATACTGTTTCCGGTAGTATATATTGGGCGGATGAAGCCTTTATAACCACACTTATGGATTATCCTCAGGTTATAGACTTCTCAGGCCACTCACACGTGCCCATTAACGACCCCCGTTCAATTCACCAAAGACATTTCACATGTCTCGGCACAGGCTCACTTTCATACTTTGAATTAGACGAATTTGACAAGCACTACGGTACACATCCCCCGAAGAAAGAGGATTGCGCTCAGATGCTTATCGTTGAAGCAAACGCTGAAGGTGCCGTAAGAATTTATCCTTACGACGTACTTACAGACAACTTCTTCCCCTTTGTTTGGGAAATTGACGAGCCCTGGAACGTTGACTCTTTCAAATACACGGATGCTCGTTACAAAACAACCGATGCTCCATGGTTTGAAGACGCCGAAATCACTGTCAGTGACGTTACCGAAAAAGGCTTCAAGGTTACATTCCCTCAGGCTAAGGTTAAGGCAGAGTACGTTAACGACTACAAGGTCGTTATCAAAGAAGCCGACAACGGCTTAACCGTTAAACAGAAAAAAATCTGGAGCGACTATTATTTCTATAATATGCCTGAAACCCTTTCAATTGATTTTGATGACTTAAAGGCAGACACACAGTACAATATTGAGCTTATTGCCGGTTCATTCTGGGACACATACTCCGAACCAGTAAAAGCCACTGTAAAAACCAATAAATAATTTACGGAGGATAATATTAATGGATAAAATCACAATTGACGGTATGCGATTTGTTGATGAACACGGCAGAGAGCGTATCTTCAGCGGTATGAACGTTGTTGATAAAAAGGATTTTGATAAAGAAAACCCCGCTTACGGTTACGCACCCGACAAATTCCCCTTCGAGGAATTCAGAGCAAGGGGTTACGATATGATTCGTCTCGGTTTTACATGGGGTGCCATGGAGCCTGTCCCCGGAAGATACAACAAAAAACTTATTGCCGACCTTTGCGCATTTCTTGATAAATGTGAAGAATACGGCATTTACGCTTACCTTGACTGTCACCAGGACGTTTATTCACCATATTGCTATGGTGACGGCGCCCCCCGTTGGGCAACACTCACCGACAAATACAAACCCAGAAAACCAATCGCCGTTTGGGCCGAGCCTTATTTCTACGGTGGTGCTTGTTTCAGAGCATTTGACAACTTCTGGAATAACACCAAATACAATAAAATCGGTTTACAGGACTACTTTGCAAATATGTGGAAGTGCCTTGTAAAAGAAGTAAAAGACAAACCCGCTCTTTTTGGTTTTGACTTTATGAACGAGCCCTTCCCCGGCGCGGACGGCGGCAGAATTTTCAGAAAAGTTATTTTAGGATTAGCTAAAACAACAATTACCGATGGTAAAATTGACAAAAAAGAGCTTATCAAACAGGCTCTAGGCTCCGAAAAAATCCGTGTTCTCGACCAGTACACAGGTGACGTTTTAAGACAAATCACATCCGGTGCGGACGATATTGTAAAACGTTTTGACACAGAGCGTTACTCACCCTTCGTAAGCAAAATGGCAACGGCTGTTCGTGAAATCACTGACAACGGTGCTGTGTTTATTGAAAACAACTATTACTCAAATATGGGTATCCCCTGTTGTAACACTCCCGCTATTGTAAACGGTAAAAGAGAAGCGAAGCAGGTATTTGCACCCCACGCTTATGACCTTATGGTTGATACCCCCGCTTATAAATACGCAAGTAATTCCCGTGTTGGTTCAATTTTTGACCAGCACCGCAGAACCCAGGAAAGACTCAACGTTCCTTGTCTTGTAGGTGAATGGGGTTCCTGTGCAGAGGGTGATGGTTGGTACCCCCACATAAGGTTCTTACAGGATAAATTTGATAGCTATAAATGGAGTAACACATATTGGTGCTACTTCAACGAAATTCTTGAACAGGATTTTATGAAGGTGCTTACCCGTCCCCGTCCCAAGGCAGTTACAGGTGAAATCATTTCATACAAATATGATTTCGACAAACAGACCTTTACATTGAAATACAATCAAGAAAAGAAATTCAAAGTGCCCACTGTTGTTTACGTGGACAAAAAGCCCGAAAAGATTGAATGTGACGGTAAATACGAAATCAAGGAAATCCCCGGTAATATCGGTTATGATATTGAGTTCAAAACCGATATTGGTGTTAACGAAATTAAGATTACGTTTTAAAACAAAAAATAAGGTTGTCAGGAATAAATCCCGACAACCTTTTAATTTTAAAACAATTTACTTACTGCATCTGTCAGTAAATTCCAAAGCAACTGTACTGCCTCGGTGAAATCACTTTGAAGTAACTCGGTTGCGAAATAGAAAATTGTAAATATTATTGCAACCACACCCACAATTGCAGAAATCATTGCAATTGCTGCGGCGATTTTGCCTTTTCGATATGTAAGCTTAACCTTTTTGATTTGCACTTCATATAAATCGTTATACATCAACTCATACATTGCTCTTTTTGATAAAAAAGAGAGTACGAAAGACGCTATACCGAGCATAAATGCGAAGAACCACAAAAACCAGAACAAGGGCAGCAACACTACACCGAGTACAAAAAAGCTTACTGCTGCTATACCTGTTCCTAAAGATGCATCCGCAAGACGGCGGGCTTTCTTCAACTGTTTTTGAGCAATTACGTCTTCCTCATAATCCACATTGTCAAAGGAATGTAAGCATTCATTTTCAGTGGATTGCACCTCTGCAACTTCAACAATTTCTTCAGTTAACGGAATATTCTTTAATTCTTCATCTAAATCGGCACCACAAGAATTGCACACAGTAACGTCATCGGGCAACTGAGCGCCGCATTTAATACAAAACATACACATCCCCCTTTTGTTTTTATTTGGTTGTCCTTTCGGCAGAGTAAACTACATCCACTGCCTTCTTGAACAACAAGAAATCATATTTGGGTTTCCAATCGTCACCAATCTCAAGGTCATTATTGAATGTTTCTTCATCCACGGCAACATATATCTCGGTTACGCCTTTAAGATTATCTCCGTCTTTATAAACCGTATCCCAGAATGCGTGATGTCCTATATGAGTTACACTTTCAGGAATGTAGAGATATGAAAGCGACTGATTGTAACTGAAAGCATCGGAGCCGATATATTCAAGACCCTCGGGTAATGATTTATACACTTCACCCAGTGCCTTTACCTCTGTAAAATGAGTATCGGCAACGTCGTCTTTCTTATATGTATAAATATTGGTAAGCGAGGGTGTTGTGCCCCACTGGTCAATCTTCTCGTGAAGTTTAAAAATTGCCAATGTTTCAATTGTTTTCAAGCCCTCGGGTAAATAAATCACCCTTAAGTTTGCATAATTGAAGCACATTTCATCGATCTTAACTACCGTTGAGGGAACCACGTATGTCTGGATATCACGTTCATACTCGGGTGTGACCTCATCCTTATAAAGTTCCCTTTCGTAACCATATTTCTGTCTTAAATACTCGTCGTGGTCACAGGGGTAGCAAAGCACCTCAGTTTTATCTTTATTGTAAAGAACACCGTCCACGTCGCAGTAATTAGGGTTATTTTCGTCAACCTCAATATTCTGTAATGCCCAACAGGAATAGAAAGCCTTAGTATCAACAAATTCTACATTTGCACCGATGCGGATAGTTTTTATTTTATCGTCACAGTTAAGCGTAAACTGTCTTACTGCCGTAACAGGCTTAGTTGTATCTTTAACAACTTTAAAGTTTGTGTTAGGGTCGTTATTACCTGCAATGTACTCAATATCACAAACATAATCAATATCAAGTTCATAAAGGTAACCTGTGTTGCTGAATTTTGAAAATTCTATACCCTGCTTTGTTTCATTATACTCAAAGGTATCGTTCTGCAGTGCCAGAATACTGAAATAGATAGAAAGTGAAACCGCTACAATTATAACCAGAACAAATACAAGTTTCTTAAGAAGATAGTATTTGTGGGGCTTATTTATATGCGGAGCCGCAAGACCTTCAACCTGATAAGTCCATATTTCGTCTTCGGGAATATCAAGGTGCACGTCGGTCTGCCATTCATCAATCTTTTTTTGTTTCTTTTCCTTTTTATTCATCCGACACACCTCCTTAACCTTTGTATCCGCCGGAAACCGAAACGCCTTCTTCTTCGGCTTTCTTTTCCGTTACTTCTGCTCTACGTTTAAGGACTTCCATAACAAGATTCTGCTTTTTGTTGTCGTAATCCCAGAACAGATACGGAATTGTCATAAGGAAGAAGCCGATGGCATCAACAATAAGCGGAACAATAATTATATTTCTTCTTGAACCATCAAAGAACAGAATTTCCCAGTTACTGTTAAAGCCGTATCTTAACAGGAAAATAGGGATAATGAGACCTACGAATGATGTAATGGGACCTGTAAACCAACCGAAAATACCCGCAAAGCTTTCAAGACGTTCACCTGACAGGTACATCTGATAGTCACCGATACGTATATTCATATCGTGGCCTGCGGTTGTGGGAACAGTCTTGGTCATTTCCATAAAGAACAGAACCACAATACAGATTGTTCCGCAAAGGGCGAGATTATCACCAAGTGTCCACATTGCAACGGCAATTATAACATTACCCAAAGCACGGCGCAACTGATAGAAAATCATAATCTGTTTATATGAGAAACGTTTAAGGAAATATGGCGACAACAAATCGGGCGGAGTACCCGCGAATGATATAAGCGCCACTATAAGTGAATACGGAAGACCACTCAGACGGAAGGTGTAGAAATAAAGAATTGTGGCAAAAGGCAACATACCATTACCCAAGGAGTCAATAAGACCAACGATAGTGTTTATAAGAAGATATTTATTCTTAAGAACACCGAACATACCATCCCAGAACTTAATCTGAACCTTCTTTTCTATTGGCGGTTGAGGAATTCTTTCTTTGATTCGCCCTGCAAGACCCATTGTAAATGCGGCAGAGATACAGAACGTTACAGGGATAACCCACCTGTAGAAATTAATATCCGCCCACTCATCCTTAAGCATACCAACAATAACAGGCAAAATAATTGCGAGGATGGAGTTGAAAATATGAGAAATCTTTATAGGATAACTGCGGACAAGAATTCGTTCCTGTAAATTGGGGCTGATAAGCTTGGTACATTGCTCGAGAACATTACCGAAGCCGAATACGTTATATGTAGCGAATAGAAGGTTTGCAACCCACACACGTGTTGCAACATCACCAATGTTATAAACAGGAAGCCAACCGATAAGAATTACCATTACGCACTTGGGAATAACGTCGCAGTAAAGACTGTATTTATATCTGCCGTATTTGGGAATCAACTTTTTACGCCAGAAAATATTACGTGCGCCAACCCAACCTGTATACAGGAAATGGGTACCGAATGTCTTGAAACAAGCCGTGGCATTCATACCCTCGAAACTGTTCAGAATGGTTATAAACGCACCCGACTGGTCGAACAGCCTTGAATAATCGAACAACAGGGTCGATATACCGAACGCCATCATAATACCATACGAAAGATAAACAAGTCGCTCTTTCTTTTTAGGCAAGAAGCCTAAGTTGTCACAAACATACCACCAGATAAGGGCAGAAACATAACCCAACGGCATATTAAGAAGCCCTATAACCGAGAATGTAAGATAGGGCAATCTGTAGTGGTGCATAATAAGGAAACAACTTGACCAGAAACCGATATACTCAAGAGTTTTTGACCCTGCATAGTTTGCACCCACACCGATAACAACGTCCTTATATTCTTTGTAAGGTACGTATTTACCATCGGCAGGTGTTTTCCAATGTTCTTTTACTTCGGTAAATAACCCACCGACTTTGTCTTTGAGAGAGGAACTATCCCCTTTGCTCATAAAGGAACCCCCTTGTGCTTATAGTCATAATTATTTTATCACAATTATACAAAAATTACAATAAGTTTGCACCTCATATTATAGAAAACAGAAATATAATTTGTTGCATGTAAAAGATATTAACATTACATATTGTAAGAAATCAAAAATATGATATACTTATGTCATCAACGAGGTGACGAATATGAAACCGAATATTATATTTTACTTTTCAGACCAACAACGTTGGGACACTCTCACGGAGGATTTAATGCCAAATGTATGGGAATTGGGCGAAAAAGGAGTTTTGTTTGAAAACTCATTCACCTGTCAACCAGTTTGCGGTCCTGCCAGAGCTTGTCTGCAAACAGGCAGATACGCTACCGAAAACGGTTGTTACTGGAATGGTATCCCCTTAGAAGATAACACTAAAACCCTTGCAGATTATTTTAATGAAAATGGCTACGATACCGCCTATATAGGTAAGTGGCATTTAGCGTCGGACCGTATCCCCGGTGTGGGCTTTCATTGTGAAAAAACTGCTATTCCCAGAGAAAAACAAGGTGGCTATAAATACTGGCGTGCAGCCGATGTTTTAGAATTTACCTCTCACGGCTACGATGGCTATGTATTTGACGAAAACGGCAACAAAATTGACTTTACAGGCTACAGAGCCGATTGCATAAACGATTTTGCTCTTGAATACATAAACAATCATCAGGATGAAAAACCTTTCTTTATGTTTATTTCTCAGCTTGAGCCACATCACCAGAATGACAGGGGTCATTTTGAAGGTCCTAAAGAAAGCGTGGAAAAATACCGCGATTATCCCATACCCGAAGACTTAAGTTTTCTTAAGGGTGATTATAACGAGGAATATTCCGATTACATAGCCGCTATAAATCGACTTGATGAAAACGTAGGTAAGCTTGTCAACGCCTTAAAACAAAAGGGAATTTATGATAACACGGTCATTATTTACACGAGCGACCACGGTTGTCACTTCAAGACCCGTAATTTTGAATACAAACGAAGCTGCCACGAGTCAAGCATTCATACTCCACTTGTCTTCGGAGGTGGCGCTGTAAACAAAAAAGAAACCCTCAGTTGCCTAGCAAGTCTTATTGACTTACCCCCTACAATGCTTGACCTTGCAGGTATTGAAGTACCTGAGGGATACTCGGGCAATATTCTTCCTGTAAATAAAACTGACGCACCCGAAAGAGATTGTGTTTTCGTTCAGATAAGCGAATCACACATCGGACGTGCCGTTCGTACAAAGGACTGGAAATACTCGGCAAAGGCTATGGGCTCAGGTTGGAACAAACCGTGTGCAGTGCATTATTTTGATGATTATCTTTACGACCTTAAGAATGACCCTCACGAAAAAAACAACCTTGTAAACAACGAAAATTACACCAAAATTCTAAGACAGATGCGTACTTTACTTTCAAGAGAAATGGTTAACGCAGGTGAAAAAAAGCCTGTATTCCATAAGCCTTTGAAAGTGAAATTATTTTGAAAAAAACAGTTATGAATCCACGGATTCATAACTGTTTTTATGTTTTTTCATTTGTGACGATGTAGGCATATAAAACTCAAAACTCCGGGGCAAATCCGATTTAAATTAAGTTGTTGAAAACAATAAAATCATCGTAGGGGTCAGGCTTGCCTGACCCGTTTGATTTATCGTTAACTTAGCGGTTTAGGCAAGCCTAAACCCTACGTTGGTGGTTCTGAAAAACAGTTTGCTTAGGAAAACCAATTGCAGTAAGGTACGCATCTATGCGTACCGCGAGAGATTAACTACATCTTTCGAGTTAATTGTTCAAGAAAACATACTTTTCTTACTGCAGGACGGATGGATCCATCCCTTACGGGGTGTATCGCCTATCTTACTGAAAGCAAACCGTAAGAGAACTACCCACCACCATCGCTAAAGCGATGGTCCCCCTCCCTATTTGCTAAAGCAAACAAGGATGATAAGCTTCGCATATATGTAATTTTTCTTGCTAATTTAATTGTACGTTTAAATCGAAAAAAATCCTTACAAATACCGAAATGCACGAAAAAGTGATACAAAACGCAGAAAAATGCACCTGACACATCATTGAGTCAGGTGCGTTAAGCTATAAATTATTTTCTCAAAATCATTACCGTTGAAATAAATTCTTTATTTTGTTCATCGTATTCCCAGTTATAATCACCGTCATAGTTTTTTAGGGCGGATTTAATGCTCTTTATTCCCAAACCGTGTTGTTTTTTATTAACCTTGCTTGATTTTAATACATTCCCTTGTGCAAGGGGTTTAATATCGCAACTGTTTGTAACCACAATGACATCATAGGTGTTTCTGTGGTCTGTTTGCAGATGTATTGATTTTCTTGCAGATTTTTCGGCTGATTCCAAGGCGTTATCAAGGAGATTACCAAGAATTGAAACGAGGTCAAACATCTGAACACCGGAGAGGTTAGATAGCCTTACATCATAATCAAAGCTAACACCTTTAATCTCACATTCGGTTACATATTTATTGATTATAACATCAAGATTGTGGTTGCCGCTTGAAGCGTGACGGCTATATTTGTTTAAATCGTCAGTCAGTCTTTCTAAATATTCAATAATGCTTTCATCATCTGTCATATTACGTATTGCCTGAAGATGATTTTTCGTATCGTGAGCATAAACCATAAGGTTATTGTTCTGCCGTTCAAGAATTTCAAAATGTGCATTATCTATTTCTGCCTTTTGTTCAATGGACTTCAATTCAATTAATTCATTAGCATTTTTTACAGAACGCTCATAAACGAAAAACAATACTATATTAGAAAAAACCAACATGATTGCAGAAACACTGCTAACTAGTTTGAACATTGGGGTAAGCTGT
>JAZQZU010000004.1:0-6834 GCA_045634165.1 Acutalibacteraceae bacterium | reverse complement strand
GGATTTAAAGCTTGATGCACCCGAGGTATATATGGATGCTGTGGGCGACGACTTAGGCGCAACCGTTGGCAACATTATCAACTGCTCATACAAGCTTATGGCGCAGATTAAGCCTGATGCACTCCTTATTTTAGGTGACACTAACTCCTGTCTTTCTGCTATTCCTGCAAAAAGACTTCACATCCCCATTTTCCATATGGAAGCAGGTAACCGTTGTAAGGACGAGTGCCTTCCTGAAGAAACAAACAGAAGAATTGTTGATATTATTTCCGACGTAAACCTTGCTTACAGCGAACACGCAAGAAGATATCTTCACGAATGCGGTTTACCCAAGGAGCGTACATACGTTACAGGCTCACCCATGGCAGAGGTTCTTCACGCAAACCTTGAGGATATTGAAAAATCCGATATCCTTAATAAATTAGGTCTTGAAAAGAAAAAATATATTCTCCTTTCTGCTCACAGAGAGGAAAATATTGATACTGAAAAGAATTTCCTTTCACTTTTCAATGCTATTAACCGAATTGCGGAGAAATATGATATGCCTATTCTTTACTCCTGCCACCCCAGAAGTAAAAAAAGACTTGAAGAAAGCGGCTTTAAACTTGACGAAAGAGTTATCCGCCATGAACCCTTGGGCTTCCACGATTACAACAATTTACAGATGAACGCTTTTGCGGTAGTTTCCGATAGCGGCACACTTCCCGAGGAATCAAGCTTCTTCACATCTATCGGCAAACCCTTCCCCGCGGTATGCATCAGAACAACTACCGAGCGTCCCGAGGCACTTGATAAGGCTTGCTTCATTCTTGCAGGTATTGATGAAAACTCACTTACACAGGCAGTTGAAACTGCAGTTGATATGAACGAAAATGGTGATTACGGTATCCCCGTACCCTATTACGTTGAAGAAAATGTTTCAACAAAGGTAGTTAAAATCATTCAGAGCTATACAGGTGTAGTAAATAAAATGGTATGGCGTAAATTCTGATTAAGTGGATGTGATTTTATGAAATATGCACTTATCGGTTGTGGCAGAGTTTCGGGAAGTCATATTAAAGCGGCGATTAACAATAATCTTGAAATTGCGGCTTTGTGCGATATCGTTCCTGAAAAAGCCCAACTTTTAAAAGAAAAATATAACCTTGAGGCAGAGATTTTTTCGGATTACAAAGAAATGCTCCAAAAAATTAACCCCGAACTAGTGGCAATAGCAACTGTAAGCGGTACTCATGGCGAAATCGCTTTGTACTGTGCCGAAAATGGCTACAACTTTATGGTTGAAAAGCCCATGGCAATGAGCATTGCCGAGGCGGATAAGGTAATAGCCGCTGCCGAAAAAAGCGGTGTCACCGCAGGTGTATGCCATCAGAACAGATTTAATATTGCCGTTCAGGAGCTTCGTCGTGCAATTGATGACAACCGATTCGGCAAACTTTCCCACGGTAGTGTACATGTTCGTTGGTGCCGTGATGAGGATTATTATTCTCAGGATGACTGGCGCGGTAAATGGGCATCGGACGGCGGTGCGTTGATGAATCAATGTATACACGGCATCGACCTTCTCAGGTGGATGATGGGTGATGAAATTGAATCCGTTTACGGCTCGGTGCGTAATATTATGCACCCCTACATAGAGGCGGAGGATATAGGCGTTGCCGTAATAAACTTCAAAAATGGTGCAGTTGCAACTGTTGAAGGCACAGTAAACACCCTCCAAAACCTGGAGGAAACCCTGTGCGTTTTCGGTGAAAATGGTATGGTGCGCCTTGGTGGTATGAATGCATCAACTGTTGACGTTTGGAGCTTCAGGGATGAAGTTTCTGACGACCAATATAAGCGTGATATTGAAGAAAAAGCCCCCAACGTATACGGCAACGGTCACCAGAGCCTATATTATAATGTAATAAAGGCGGTTGAAAATAAAACTCAACCCTACGTGGATTTGTATGCAGGTAAACGTGCAGTTGAAACAGTTCTTGCTATTTACAAAAGTACGTTGACAGGGGAAAAGGTGAGTTTCCCTCTTGAAGAATTCGCATCTGAAGAAATGATTACAAAGAAGTGATAATATGAAAGTTAGTGAACTGCTAAAAAAAGATATGATTTTTCTTGACGGTGGTTTTGGTACTGAACTTATCAAAAAAGGACTGAAGCCGAGTGAAGACTCGGCTTCTGCTGTTTTTGACCACCCTCAGTGGGTTGAGGAAATACACCACTCTTATGTACAGGCAGGTAGTAATATTATTCTTGCCAACACATTTGGTGCAAATGGTTTTAAATTAAAAAATTCTTCCCATACAGTGGAGGAAAGTATAAAAACAGCCGTAGAAATTGCAAAAAAAGCCACCGCAGGCACCGATACCCTTGTGGCACTTGATGTGAGCACAACAGGAGAGTTGCTTTTCCCTGCTGGAAACCTTACCTTTGAAGATGCTTACGAAACCTACAAGGAGGTTGCCCTTTGCGGTAAAAAAGCAGGGGTTGATTTAGTCTGCCTTGAAACCTTTACCGATTTAAAGGAAGCTCGAATCGCCCTTCTCGCAGTTAAGGAAAACACGGATTTACCCGCCTTTGTTACCTTATCCTTTGATGAAAACGGACTTACTATGAACGGCAGTACACCCTCTGCCGTGGCGGTTACTTTAAAATCTGCAGGTGCGGATGCGGTTGGTCTTAACTGCTCCTTAGGTCCTGACAAATTAAAGGGCGTTGTAGAAGAATTCTTGAAATATTCCGATTTACCTGTAATCGTAAAGCCCAATGCTGGACTTCCCGACCCCAAAACGGGTAAATACACTATGAATGCCCAAGACTTTGCGGAGTATATGACTGAGTTTTATAAAGATGGTGTCAGTATTATGGGCGGTTGTTGCGGTACAAGTCCCGAGTACATAAATCTTCTTAAAAACAGTCTTGAAAAGGTGGAAAAAGGCACCCCCGACAGAATTTCCTGCGGTGTAATAAGCGGTGTAAATACTGTCATAAATCTTGATCAACCCCGTGTTATCGGTGAAAGAATAAACCCCACGGGTAAAAAAAGATTTAAACAAGCCCTTGAGGAAAATGATCTTGATTATATTCTCAATGAGGGTATTTCACAGGTTGAGGCAGGAGCCGAAATACTTGACGTTAACGTGGGTCACAGTGCCATTGACGAAAAAGAAATGATGGGTAGGGTGGTTAGCTCCCTGCAAGGGTCAATCGGCTTACCGTTACAGCTTGACTCCACTTCACCCGAGGTTTTAGAGAATGCCCTGAGGGTTTATACAGGTAAAGCAATTATAAACTCTGTCAACGGCGAAGAAAAATCCTTGAACTCAGTTTTACCCTTAGCCCAAAAATATGGTGCGGCAATTGTGGGTCTTACCCTTGATGAAAAGGGGATACCCGAAACTGTTGAGGGTAGAGTAAAAATCGCGGAAAAGATTATAAACCGTGCTTTGGATATGGGTATACCCAAGGAGGATATAATTATTGATTGTCTTACTCTTACAGTAAGTGCAAATCAGGACGCTCCGAAGGTTACTCTTGAAGCAATGAAACAGGTAAAAGAAAAATTCGGGGTAAAAACAACCCTTGGTGTTTCAAATATTTCGTTCGGTTTGCCTGCAAGGGAGGTTGTAAACACCGCCTTTGTAACTCTCGCACTTGAAAACGGGCTCGATTTACCCATAATGAACCCCAACAGTGCACCGATGATTAGTGCCGTAAGGGCATACAAAGTGCTTAAGGGCTTTGACGTGGGTGCAGTTGATTATATTTGTGCTTTTTCGGGTGAAGTTAAAAACGAAACCACGAAAAAAGAAATCACACTTGGTGAAGCGGTTGAAAAAGGTCTTAAAAATCAGAGTGCAGAATTGACAGCAAAGCTTCTGACAGAAAAATCAGCAGACGAAGTTATAAATTCAATTCTTATTCCCGCCCTTGATAAAGTGGGAGAGGAATTTGAAAAAGGAAAACTTTTTCTCCCACAGCTTATACGTTCCGCAGATGCGGCAGGTGCAGCCTTCGATGTAATAAAAGAAAAAATTAAGCAGTCGGGTGGTAATAAGGATAGCAAAGGCAAAATTATTCTCGCCACCGTTAAGGGAGATGTTCACGATATCGGTAAAAATATCGTTAAAACTGTTCTCGAAAATTACGGCTACGAGGTACTTGACCTTGGTAAAGACGTTGACCCTGAGAGGGTAGTAACAGTGCAGAAAGAAAATAACATTAAACTTGTGGGTCTTTCAGCACTTATGACAACAACACTACCCGCTATGGAAGAAACCATTAAGCAATTACGACTTGCAAATGCAGATTGTAAAATTATGGTGGGCGGTGCGGTGTTAACCCCCGAATATGCAGAGAAAATCGGCGCCGATTTTTACGCAAAGGACGCAAAAATGAGCGCAGATATAGCAAAGATAATATTTGGTTAAGGAGGTAAATACTATGTCAAAAGCTCAGAATAACAAATTACCAATGATAATGTTACCCATTGCTATGGTGGTAGCAGGGCTTGTCAGTAGTGCTCCTACTACGGTTTTTAATATAGTTTATCCCATTTTAGTCAACAATTTGGGTACTGATATTGACCCTACTGTTTTTTCGGCGGTAAGTAATGCAGCATCATTACTTGGCAATATAGGTTATGTGGTTGTACTTATTTTATTCAGCCTTTCCTGCAAAGGTCTTCAGAAAAAACTTTACTTTGTAATGAGCGCTTATGTGGGTACTATTGCTAACGTATTTACATATATTTGTTCGTTTATTATCGCTCTTTTACTGAGCTTTTTGCCGTTAGAGCCATATATCCTCACTACAGTTTTCGGTTTAGGCAGTAGTGTCGGTAGTATAATAAGCGTAGTTATTGAAATTCTTGTTGCGGTTTTCTTTTTCAAGTATCTTTCTTCCTTTGTAGAAAAAGAAAACAAAGAAGAAAGCGAGCCCTATAAAGTTAAACTTCTTATGCCCTGTATTGTTGTGGTGGGCTATGGGGTTTTGAGCCTTGTTGTAAATCTTGTATCTTCGGCAATTACGACTGCAGTTAGAGAAAATATGCTTAAAGAAGTTTATGCACAAATCGCAATTTCGCAGGTAACAAACGTGGTAACTCACATAATTTTATGGGCAGCATTAATAGGTGCAACCTTCCTGTTTAAGGATAAATACCAGAAATTCACCATTGTGGGAAGCGTTATGGTAGGTAAGAGCATTTGGGGATTTGTAGGAATTACACTTAATTTTATAACCATATTCTTCCCGTCTCTCAGCGGTGTGGTAAGCTTTTTCTCAACTGGTATAACTACTGTCCTTAGTATTGCGGCAGGAATCCTCATTTTTTATATTGCAAACAAAAAACAATATGAAAGAATAAAGAAATAAAATAAAGGAGTTATCCTCGCGGATAACTCCTTTTTATATAATCAATCACAGCAAGGGTCTGCTTTTTTCTTTTTGAATGTTGTGGGTGCGCCCTGCTTTGTGGCGTCGCCGAGTCCCGATGCCTCTGAGAAAAGCACATCCTTTTTAACTGCTTCAACTGCATCGGTGGGAACAATGATTTTTGCAGCCTGACCGTTAGCCATATTAACAAGGGCTTCGTATCGTTTAAGTTCAATTACCGCAGCATTGGGGTTAGCCTCAATAATTGCGCGGATACCGTCTGCCTCTGCCTCTTTTGCAAGGAGTAAAGCTTTTGCTTCACCTTCTGCACGGGCGATTCTTGCATCTCTTTCACCTTCTGCCGCAAGAACCATAGCCTGCTTGTCTCCTTCTGCACGGGTTATGGCGGCGGCTTTGTGACCTTCTGCCTGTAAAAGTGTTTCACGGCGGTCGCGTTCAGCTTTCATCTGTTTTTCCATCGCCTGTTGAATTTCCTGGGGAGGAATAATATTTTTAAGTTCAACACGTGTAACCTTCATACCCCATTGGTCAGTTGCGTCATCAAGTATGGCGGTCATTTTGCCGTTAATGGTGTCGCGGGAAGTAAGGGTGCTGTCAAGCTCAAGCTCACCTACAATATTACGAAGGGTTGTAGCAGTAAGATTTTCAAGAGCGTTTATGGGGTTAACAACACCGTAAGAATAAAGCTTCGCATCAAAAATCTTAAAGAAAACAACCGTATCAATCTGCATTGTTACGTTATCTTTAGTGATAACAGGTTGAGGGGGAGAATCAATAACCTGTTCTTTGAGAGTAATTTTTTTTGCAATTCTCTCAAGGAATGGGATTTTAACGTGAAGACCTGCACCCCAGGTCTTTTTATATTTACCTAAAAATTCAATAACATACTCGTGTGCTTGAGGAACAACTCGCACGTTAGTAGCTATAAGAATAACCAAAAATGTGACGAACATAAGAAAAATAACAACTAAAAATTCCATAATGAAACCTCCGTAGTTTTATTATACTTAAATTCTAAACCATTAAACATATAAAGTCAATAAAAAACCGCCTGCATACCGCAGACGGTTTTGTTACTTATCTTCTGTTTTTGTTAAAAGGACGGCGGGGTTTTCTTTCTCTTTCGGGCTCGTCGTCGTTTTCGGGAACAAGTCCTTCAACTTCAATAAGAGCATCACGTCTTGAAAGATTGATTCTACCCTGGTCATCAATTTCTGTAACCTTAACCATAGTCTGGTCGCCAACGCTTACGCAATCTTCAACCTTTTCGGTTCTCTTAACGTCAAGCTTGGAGATGTGTACAAGACCTTCCTTACCGGGAGCAATCTCAACGAATGCACCGAAGGACATAAGACGTGTAAGAACACCTTTGTAAATTGCGCCAACCTCGGGGTCGTTTGCAATAGTGTGGATAATATCAAGAGCACGGCGTGCATTATC
>JAZQZU010000003.1:0-25954 GCA_045634165.1 Acutalibacteraceae bacterium | reverse complement strand
GACATTCAACAATAGCATCTTTAACCTCGGGAGGAACAGGGTGAATCATACCTGTAAGACCGATGAATATCATATCATATTCAAGTGAAGTGGAGTCGTAAACCTCGGGAGCAGAAGCATATTCCTTGAAAGCAACTGCGAATACACGAAGGGCTTTGTTACCCATTCTTGTGTTTTCTTCGGCGGCTTTTTTTAGGATATCGTCGTTCATGTCAACAACTTCGCCGTTAACGTAAGCCTTTGTACATTTTTTAAGAATTTCGTCGGGAGCACCCTTAGTGTACTGAACGAATTTGCCGTCCACCTTATGAACAGTTGACATCATCTTTCTGCCTGAGTCAAAGGGAACTTCACCGGCTCTGGGGTTAGCACTTACAAGGTCTGCCTTTTTAAGACCGAGAGTTGCGGCGTAGTTAATAAGAGCAACCTCATCGGGTTCGCCTGTGCTCTTACCGTCTGCTTCAACCTCTGCGTTTGTACAAAGAGCCATAGCAGTTGCAAGGAATTTCTCATCCTCTGCGTAGTGGTCAACAACTGTCATTACGTTCTGAGTGAGTGTACCTGTTTTATCGGAACAGATAATCTGTGTACAACCCAGTGTTTCAACAGCGTTCATTTTACGGATAATAGCGTTCTTTTTAGACATATTGGTAACACCAATTGAAAGAACGATGGTCATAACCGCAACAAGACCCTCGGGAATAGCCGCAACTGCGAGAGCGATAGCGGTGATGAAAGAGTGAAGTGCTACATCAAAGAATGCGGCACCGTCTGCAAGGAAGTACTTTGCAACAATGTTATATGCGAAAATAACAATACAAACACCGAGAACGAGTTTTGTAAGTATTTTTGAAAGCTGTTCGAGTTTGATTTCAAGGGGAGTTTTATTTTCCTCTGCGGTGGAGATAGCGGTGGCAATTTTACCCATTTCCGTATCCATACCTGTTGCAACCACAACTGCTTTACCACGGCCATATACAAGTGTTGAACCCATATATGCCATATTTTTACGGTCACCAAGAGGAATTTCGTTTTCGTCCTTACCCAAAAGTGCGTTAACAAGTTTTGTAACGGGAACACTTTCACCTGTGAGGGCGGCTTCTTCAATCTTCATACTTGCGCATTCAAAAATACGGCAGTCTGCAGGAATAGCATCACCTGCGTCAAGAAGAATAACGTCACCAACAACAAGGTCCTCACTCTTGATGTTTTCAACTTTACCGTCACGAAGTGTTTTTGTGGTAGCCGCAGACATCTTCTGGAGAGCTTCAACAGCTTTTTCAGCTTTGCTTTCCTGCATAACACCGAGAAGGGCGTTAATAAGAACAACCACAAGAATAATGATTGAGTCAGTAGGCGTTACAAATTTACCTGCTTCAATGATTTCTGTAACGGCAGAAATAACTGCGGCAACAAGAAGGATAATAATCATAGGGTCCTTCATCTGGTCAAAGAACTTTTTAAGAGTAGAATCCTTTTTTGCTTCTGCAAGCTTGTTTTTACCGTTTTTTTCAAGTCTTGCGGCAGCTTCTGCAGAACTAAGACCTGCTTCAGAGGAATTTACTTCTGAAAATACAGCTTCTGCAGATTCGAGATAGTGCTTCATTTGCATCCATTTCCTTTCTTTTTAAGGGGGAGAATGTTTATAAGAAAACAAAAAGACTCTTACCGTTAAGTACGGTAAAAGTCTCACTCTTTAAGATATCGTCGGGCTGTTGCCGTAATGACGTACGATACCATACCATCGGGTACGAGTTACTCCCTTTATGAACTTAATTATATATTAATATTCATTTTTTGTAAATACCTTTTTACTTTTTTTACCATTATTATATGAAACCAATAATGATTTATACTTATTATTGCGGAGATATTATCAGCGGTTGAAGCTGATTTCCTTTAAATGCACAGTCGAGAGTGTCGGGTATAAGTGAGAAATCTGCCACCATAGAATTAGGCTTTCCTGCGAAACTGTCCTGTCCGTATGGCACAAAATAAATGTTTTTATAGTTGAGCAGAGCCCCGATGTTTTTAGCGGCATTTGCAAGGGCATCGTTGGTTGATGGTGCAATTATAAGCGGTCTGTTGTTGCGTAAATGAGCCTTTGCCGCAAGTGTTACGCAGGTGTCCGTAATGCCCCAGGCAAGTTTTGCCAACGTGTTACCCGTACAAGGTGCTATAACCAATGCATCAAGAAGCTTTTTAGGTCCTATAGGTTCTGCTTTTGGAATTGTGTGTATAATATCGTTTCCTGTTATTTCCTTGAAATACGAACGCCAGTATGCCGCATCACCGAAACGCGTGTCAAGGGTGTAAGAGTTTTCGGACATTATGGGTATTATATTGTACTCAAGTTTTCTGAGCTTTTTTACTTCTTCGAAAATGGTTTTGAATGTACAGAATGAACCGCATACAGCAAAGCCGATTGTTTTCAATCTGTTGACCCCCTCGCTCGTATTATTGGTAATATTGAGCGACCGATTATTTCGCCGGCAGATTTAGGGGCAACTTTACCGGGAAGTGAACCTGCTTTTATTACGTTAAAAGCCCTCTCTTTTGCACTCTGGAAATCTATGCCGAAGGGAGCGGAAGCAATTTCGATTAAAATGCACTCCGGATTTATGTTGTCTAGTTCTTTTTCGCCTAGAACTTTCTGTGGAACGGTGTTGATGAGTGCATCAAAATCCTGATAATCGCTTGAAAGCTCCTTGAAGTCTTTAGGGGTAATGTTTTTGGTAAACGCATCGGCAAAATCCTTTTGCTTACGGGCGAAAACCGTAACTTCTGCGCCTAATGAATTAAGGGTCTGTGCTAGGATTTTCCCCACTCTGCCATAGCCTGTTACGGCACATTTCATACCGTGAATGGTAATTGGCAATTCCTCTATAAGAACTTTAATTACCCCCTCTGCGGTTGGAACGGCATTATATATTGCAAGCTCGTCAAGCAACATATAATCGCACCATTCGGCGCCCCTTGCTTCAAGCTCCTCGCAAAAACTTTTGGGCATCTGACCGCCGAAGAACATTTTACCCGAAACCGACAGGGCGTATATGTCGCTAAGAGTGACAGTGTCGTCAAAAAGCGAGGCGTTGAGGATTACTCTGTCGCGGGTAAGGGGCAGGGGAAGTATTATAAAATCGGCATCACTTACGGCATCTGTAAGGTTTTCGTAGCAATCCGCCTGATTAAAAGCATAGTAGCAAACGCGGTAATGTTGTTTTTCAAGATATTCACCTAAATAAAGTGAACGGTTGTCACCGCCGAGAATTAAAATTGTTTTGTCAGTCATTTATAATCAGTCCTCTCGGTATATCATATTCAGACTGATTAATAATGTGTTAAAGAATTGTACTGAAAGATGGCTCGTTTGTGGTTTTTATTCTTTCCATAGTGGTTTTGCATTCGTAAATATACAGAAGCAACGATTCTTTGTTTCCTTCTTTGGCAAAAAACTCAATCATTCTCAAGTTATCAGTTATTTCGTTTGTTTCCTTTTGCCCTATTAAAATATTCAGTAAGGGCTTTTCCTTTTCCCATTGTTCGGTAATTTCTTTTACTGCTTGATTTAAGGCGGTGTAGTTATCTTCATTTGTATATTTTAATATATTGTCTATTTCCGCGAACATTTTTTCATTGGTTTTTTCAATTGCTACCAGTGAAATAATGCTTATTACAACTGCAACCGCAATAAGACAAATTGCCAATATAAAACGTTTCATTAACATTCCTTCTTCATTATAATACAGTAATTTTTGCCTTTATCCACGGTCATAAGCAGAACGTTTTTCTGCTCAATTTTTTCGTGGTTTAATTTGGAGTTAACTTCCTTCAGGGTTACAAAACAATCCTCAAAATTTGTCTCAATAATTTTTCCATCAACAATAACAGGGCAGGGCATACCCGTATCTTTTTCGGGTTTGTCAAAATTTTTAGGGGTAGAATTTCTCTTTTCGGGTTTTAAAAGCACTGAAAAAGTGCCGTTAGTTTCCACGACGCCGTATTCAACATCCTGTATATCAAAAATATCCTTCTGCCGTAGTGCGGCAAGAATGTCATTTATGGTGAATCGTAGTTTTTTCAGTTTCCTCTGGTCAAGTTCTCCGTTTCGTATAACCGTAACAGGTTTTCCGTCAACAAGATATCTGAAACGTACACTCTTCATTTCCACAACCGAAGTTATTATTTCAAACCCTGCAAGGAGCATAAGGGGAATAAGTGAGTTAAGAAGGGGGAGGGTGTTATCCACAATGGGGTTTGTTGCTATTTCCGATATTAAAAGGGTAATAACAAGCTCACCTGGTTGCAGTTCCCCCAATTGCCTCTTACCCATTGCCCTCATAAAAAAGGTAACAAGGCAGTAAATGATAAATGTTCTTATAATAACTGAAATCATATTTTTTCACCATTTTTGGTTTGCCCCGTATTTTATTGAATATTACTCTCAAAAAAGGAAAAAACAAAACTGAACAGGTGATTAAATGAAACAAAATAATGAAATGTTTATAAACGTGGATACCGTAAGTGAATTCACTTTTGGTAATGTGCGTGAAAATGCAGTTGAAAACGGCAGACTTATTAAAGAGGCTTTTAAGGGAAGTTTCGATATTGTTGTGAAAAAAGGCTACTGTGCAGGTAAATGCGTGGTTTTTGCCAATTGTGACGGGCTTTGTAATTCTCAGAAAATAGCCGACAACGCCATAAGACCATTGCTTAGTTATAAGGGCACGTTACCTGAGGGCAATGAATTGGAATTTATCTGCGACAATATAATATGCGGTACTGAGCAACAAAAACAGACAAGTCTTGATATGGCGGTGGATATGCTTTTAAGAGGTACTCTGCTTATATTTGTAGAGGGCTTTTCACAATGCATCATCTTCGGCGTGCAACAAATTCCCGAAAGATCCATTGACGAGCCCGATACAGACGTTCAGGAGTTTGGTTCACGTGAAGGTTTTACAGAAAACCTGAAAACCAATCTTACACTCATAAGAAAACGTTTGTGTACACCCAATTTTACTATAGAAATGCAGGAGCTTGGTGCACAGAGTAAGACGAGAATACTTCTTTGCTATATGAAGGGCAGAGTAAACGAAGAGGTGCTCAAAAGCGTACAGGAACGCCTTAAAAATGTTGATATGGATACTGTTCTTGGTGCGGGATACCTCCGCAAAGTCCTTGATACAAAAAGACTCAGTTTTTTTACTATGGTGGGACAAACAGAGCGTCCCGATACCTTTGCGGCTAAAATCTGCGAAGGTAAAATTGGTATATTAATTGACGGTACACCCTTTGCACTTATTGTGCCACGACTATTTATTGAAAATTTTCAGACCCTTGATGATTACGTGAATCGCCCCTTTTATGCGACCTTTATGCGTACGGTAAGGTTTCTTTCTTTTTTAATAAGTGTTTTCTTGCCCGGAGTATTCGTGTCCGTTGGTTTGTTTCATCAGGAAATGCTACCCGATGATATGCTGTATAACATTGTAGTTATGGAAAGTAACACTCTTTTTACCCTGACGTTAGAGGCTTTGATTATTCATTTCGTTTACGAAACTGTAAGGGAAGCAGGACTTCGTATGCCAAAATCCATAGGTCATGCAGTAAGTATTGTGGGTGCTCTCGTTATAGGCGATGCAGCGGTTACGGCGGGTCTTATAGGGGCTCCAATGCTCATAGTTGTGGCTATGACAGCAATTTGTTCCCTTGTTTCGTCTCATCTGTACCAACCTATTTCGGTACTGAGAATAGTGTTTATTTTAATAGGTGGTGCTACGGGTCTTTACGGAATTATGATAGGTGCGGCAGCATTGGTTATAAGCCTTGCATCTATGACGGACTATGCGGTACCATTCCTGTCACCAATTACACCTTTTGAAAAAAACTTGTTGCGTGATTCCATTGTGCGTATAAGTATGGAAAAATTAGGCAAAAATATATTCGATATAAACACTGTAAGGAAATAAAGGATTATTATGACTAAATCACGTGTCAGTGCACCGCAATTTTTTTCTGTATTGTATCTTTCGATGCTCAGCAGTATTTTTATGTATATTTCATCCAGAGGGATAAGTATTTCCCAGACAGATGCTCTTTTACGTCCCGTTGCATTTATTGTAATAAGCATAATAGTTGCAATACCGACCTATTTGGTTTTAAAAACAGTTAAAGAAAAAGCACAATCGGACTTAAAGGTTAACCATAAAAAAATATTTTTTAAAATAATAGCAGGAATATATGCTCTTGTTTATTTTGTAGCCATATTAAGAGCATTGGCAAGGTTTGATTTGTTCGCAAGTTCCGAGCTTTTTCCCGGTACGGATATGACCCTTTTTATAGTTGCGTTGGTAATCGTCTGTGGTTTGCTTTCGCTTCTTGGTTTGGGTTCTTTATCAAGGGCGGCGGTGATTTTTACTGCAATAGTTGTAGGGGCTACGGGCTTTGTTATGGTATCCCTCTGGAAAGACGTGGATTTACTGAACTTTACACCGCTTATGGAACAGGGCTTCGGCAGATTTTTTTATGATAGCGTGTATTTCGCGTTACAGGGAGCGGAAATCGGAATAATTATGTTGTTTTTGCCACAGATTAAGGGCAAAATAGCAAAAACTTATATTATCTGGTCCATTTTAAGCGGAGTTACTTTTATCTTTATTCTGTTTTTTACAATAGGTACACTTGGTGCGTTTGCTGACACTCAACTTTTTCCCACTTACACAGCCGTAACTCTTGCGGAATTCGGTCTTTTGGAAAGAATGGATGCCCTTGAAACTGCAATATGGGTTTTGTGTATTGTGGAAAAGGTGAGCCTGTATTTCCTTGGTGTGGTAAATTGCCTGAACTTTATTTTACCGAAAATATCACGTAAGATTATAACGGGAGTTTGCGTCGGAGCGGTAAGTATCTTACTAAGTTTTATTTCTGCAAACCTCGAACGCTTTAATTTTATGTCGTACACTCCTTTGGTTATCGGTCTTTATGTTGTGTCTGTGTTGATTCTCCCCGTAACGCTTATTATATATTTTAAAAAGGTGAAACCCTATGATAAAAATATCCCGAACAATTAGTCTGATAATTCTATGTATATTAGCACTATGTAGTTTTTCATCCTGTGAAAAAGCAGGTACGGAATTGTCGGATTTAATGATAATTCAGGGGATAGGCATTGATGTTACCAAAGAGGGGTATAAGGTTACTGTAGAAATACTCAATAATGAGCAAAGCGGTTCCCCAAGCGGTGACTCCTCAGCAGAAAATAAAACCAAAATATATAATGCCACAGGAGAATCTGTGGCATCTGCACTTATGAAACTTACTACTAAAAGCGGTAACAAGCCGTTTTATGCACAAAACAGGGTGATAGTATTGGGTGAAACCACCGCGCAAAGAAACCTTGCGGACGTACTTGATTTTTTTGAACGTAATTACGACTCAAGAGCCTCGCAGCTTCTTTGTGTTGCGAAAGGCGGTAAAGCCGAGGAAGTTATAAGAGCAAAACTTCTTACGGATACTGTGAAAAGTAAAATTCTTGAAAAACTGCTTGAGTCAAGCTACGAGCAATCTCTTGTGCCCAAGGTTCGTATTATTGACGCGGTAAATACAATCAAGGATGATACCACCTTCCTTTCTATTCCTGCAGTAAGTGTGCAGAACAATGGAGAAAATCAGGATTTTTCTCTTGATGGATGCGCCCTTTTTGATAAGGATGAAAGCTTTTGTATGTATCTTTCCTCGGGTGACGCAAAGGGGCTTGTTTTTCTTGACAATAATATACGCGAGGGCTTTATAAGTGCCGATTTGCCCAACGGACAAAAAGCCACTTTCGTTCTTGTAAAGGGTAAAACCCACTATAAAATCCTCAAGGAAAATGGCAGATTACACTATAAACTGAAGATTGATGTTGTGTGTGACCTTGAAGAGGTGGGAGGTGCAGAGTTTTTCAGTACCGACGACGATTTTATGGAGAAAATAAAGGGGGCTGCAGGCGGTGCTATTGCTCAGACGGCAGAAAACACCATAATTGCCTTGCAAAGTGAGCACGGTGGCGACGGCATAAGGTACGGTAGACGCTTGTATCTTTACGATAATAAAGAGTACGAAAAAGTAAAAAACAATTGGGATAAAGAGTTTAAAAACAGTATAACAAGTCTGAGCGTTAACGTTACCATAAGAAGAATAGGCGAAGAAACCTTTCACAGTAAAAAATAATATCCTTGAAGTAATGAGATATTTTTGTTATTATAAACCTGAAAATAATTATCAGGTGATATTATGTATTCTTTAGGTGTTGATATAGGCGGTACAAAATGCGCCGTAATCCTGGGTAAGGGTGAGCTTACGGAAAATACCGAGGGTTTTATTATTGATAAAATAAAATTCCCTACGGACGTTAACCGCGGATATGAAAAAATCATCGCCGAAATCATAGAAAAAGGCGACGAAATTCTTGAAAGAAACAATATTTCTAAGAATGACTTAATAGGTGTTGGTGTCAGTTGTGGTGGACCCCTTAACAGTAAAACGGGTACAATTCATTGTCCGCCAAACCTACCTGATTGGGATAATGTTCCTGTTAGGGATATCTTATCCTGTCATTTCGGGGTAAGATGTGTGTTGCATAACGATGCCAATGCCTGTGCCGTTGCCGAGTGGCGCTTCGGTGCGGGTAAAGGCTATAATAATATGGTTTTCCTTACCTTTGGTACAGGTATGGGTGCAGGGCTTATTCTTGATGGTAAGCTTTATAGCGGCACTAACGATGGTGCAGGTGAGGTGGGTCATATCCGCCTTGCAGAGACAGGACCTGAGGGTTATGGTAAAAAAGGCTCTTTTGAGGGATTTTGCTCGGGCGGAGGTATAAGAAACCTTGCTATACTTACCGCGAAAGACTATCTGAAAAACAACAGGAAGAGCATGTTATTTGAAACTGAAGAAGATTTAGAAAAGCTTAATGCTAAAATCGTTGCCGAGGCAATGTATGAGGGCGATTCTTTTGCTCTTGAGGTTTACGGGAAATGTGCCGAATATTTAGGCAGAGGACTTTCGGTAATTATTGATATTTTAAACCCCCAAGCTATCGTAATCGGCAGTATTTTTGAAAGAAATCAGGAGTTTTTTACTCCGTTGATTGAAAAGGTTATTAAAGAAGAAACCCTTAACTGTAATAGTGAAGTCTGCAAAATAATACCCGCTCAGTTAGGTGACAGTATAGGTGATTATGCCGCTTTGGGTGTGTTATTCTGAGGTGAAAAGATGAAAGACAGTACATATAAAATTTTAGGAAATCTTATATCAAGATATCCCGACCTTGAATGTGTAAAAGGGGACATTGAGAAAAGTTATCTCATATTAGAAGAAACCTATAAAAATAACGGCAAAGTCCTTGTGTGTGGTAATGGCGGAAGTGCTGCCGACAGTGAGCATATTGTCGGGGAGCTTATGAAAGGTTTCCTTCTTCCTAGAAAACTTACAGAAAAAGAAATTCAGGATTTTAATGAGTATGATAATGGTCAATACATAGGAAAGGGGCTTCAAAAGGGTTTACCTGCCATTTCCCTTGTAAGTCAGTCGGGGCTTATGACTGCCTTTTTAAATGACTGTTCACCCGATTTGGTGTTTGCACAACAGATATACACTTATATGAACCCCAATGATACGTTAATAGCTTTGAGCACTTCAGGAAACTCCTATAACGTATTAAACGGAGTTATTACCGCAAAAGCAAAGAGTGGTAAATGTGTGGCATTGACAGGGCAAAAAGATAGTAAAATCTCCCAAATTGCAGACTGTACAATAAAATTACCTTCCTCAGAAACCTACATAATTCAGGAATATACCCTGCCTGTTTATCATTGCATTTGCGCAATGCTTGAAGAAGAGTTTTTCGGAATATAAAAAATTACCCTTCGTTTTAAATGATTTTAAAACGAAGGGCTTTTTTTAATTCTTTTCAGTTAATTTGAAAACATCTGCTTGTTTGCCGATAATCATTATGTGGTCGTTGGGTCTGAATGTATAATCAGGCCCCGGCGCCGCATTTATATTATGGTCATTTTTAATGGCAATGATATTTACCTTGTAGTTTTTACGCACATTTACGTCGATGATTGTTTTATTTATCCAGGAATCGTGAACGGGAATTTCGTAAATAGCATAATCATCGGATATCTGTATCAGGTCTACAATGTTTTTTGCATTGTAGCGTATACCTGTTTTTTCTGCAATCTGCTTCTCGGGGTAAATAACGTCGTCTGCACCTATCTTCTTAAGCAAATCTGCCTGACGGTCTCTTTTTGCGGTTGAAACAACGAAATCAGCACCCAATTCTTTGAGCAAAGATGTTATTTCCAGGGATGATTGAAAATTTTCAGCGGTGCATACGAAACATACGTCAAAATTGTTTACACCCAAGGCTCTGAGAACTGCCTCGTTACGGCAATCACCCACGAATGAATCTGTAAGCAAAGTGTTAAGATGCTCGATTTTTTCTGCATCTTTGTCAACTGCCACAACGTCGTTGCCTAAATCAATAAGTTTTTTTGCAAGATGTTTACCGAAACGGCCTGTACCGATAATAAGAAATGATTTCATAATAACACCTAACCAATTAATATTTTTTCAGCGGGTCTGTCCAGGGGAACATTTTCGCGTTTTTCAGCAAGTGATAAAACCAGGGATAAACCGCCCACGCGACCGCCGAACATAAGACCGATAATAATAAGTTTGGAAACAATTGTGAGGGTGGGGGTAAGCCCCTTTGTGGCACCGACGGTGCCTATGGCGGATATTACCTCAAATGCCGCCGTGGGAATGCCGCATTTTTCGATAGTGCAGATAATAACGATTGCTATAAGTGAAACAAGTACGTAAATTGTAAATATTGCCGTTGCCTGACCTAATGCATCATCAGGAAGTCTGCGTTTGAAAATCTGCGGATGTGTGTCGTGACGAGCCGCGGCAATGGTTGAAAGAATCAATACTGCAAAGGTGGTTGTTTTAAGACCACCTGCGGTAGAGCCGGGGCTTCCTCCGATAAGCATAAGCAAATCCGTTATTACCTCACTTCCGGGTTTTAATGCGGAAAGGTCAATTGTATTGAATCCCGCGGTTCTTGGTGCTACCGAAAGAAAAGCGGCATTTGTAATCTTGTCAAATAAAGTGAACTCCTTTAAGACGCCGTTGTATTCTAAAGCAAAGAACAAAATTCCCGAGCCTAAAAGAAGTATAGCCGAGGTTGTAAGGGCAAGTTTTGAGTGAAGACAGAACTTTTTAAACTTGAATTTATAAGTGAGTATATCACCCCAAACAAGAAAACCGATACCGCCGATTACTATAAGTGCCATAATGGTCACCATAACCACATTATCTTCGGCAAAGGTGGTTAAAGAGGAAAATTGTTCGTATTTTCCCATAATATCAAAGCCTGCATTACAGAATGCGGATACGGAGTGAAACACTGCGTTATAAATACCTTCGCCAATACCCATTTTCGGGCAAAATCTTGTGGCAAGAATAAGAGCGCCAATACCCTCGAAGATAAAGGTACCCAAAACAATTCTTTTTAAGGATGAAACCGCACCGCTCAATTTAAGGTTTCCTTCGGCTTGCATTAGAAGTCGGCGTTCGTATACGCCGATTTTTCTTTTGAGAAAAACCGAAAACATAGAAATGTACATAAGGAATCCTAGACCACCCGTCTGTATAAGGCACAGAATTACAATCTGCCCAAAAAGTGACCAGTGTGTGAAGGTATCCACAACAATTAAACCTGTAACACAGGTGGCACTTGTAGCGGTGAAAAATGCGTTAATAGGGCTCGTGGCAGTGCCGTCGGCGGCTGCAAGGGGCAGACACAAAAGAGCACCGCCTATAAGAATTACAAGTAAAAAGCTCAACACTATAATCTGTGTATAAGTCAGTTTTTTCAATAGTTTTCGCATTGGTTACGCCTTCCAAAATTTTCTGTCTAGGGCTCTGTACTGTATAGCCTCAAGAATGTGCCTTGTTTCTATATTCTCTGAATTATCCAGGTCAGCAATGGTTCTTGCGATTTTCAGAATTTTATCATAAGCACGTGCGGATAAGCCTAGTTTTTCAAAGGAGTTTTCAAGAATTTTAGCCGCGTCCTCAGTAAGTACACAATATTTTCTCGTAAGTGCAGAGGTCATCTTTGCGTTACAGGATACACCAGTACCCTTGAAACGTTCCAATTGTATTTTTCGTGCTACGTTAACTCTTTCGCGTATTGCAGAGGAGGGTTCACCCGATTCACTATCGGAAAGTTGGTTGTAGTCAACAGGGGGAACCTCAATATGTATATCGAGCCTGTCAAGTAAAGGTCCCGATACTTTTGATAAATATCTTGCAGGAGCTCCGTTAGGACAGGAACAATTCCTCGTAGGATGTCCGAAATATCCGCAAGGACAGGGGTTCATAGCACATATAAGCATTACCGAGCAAGGGTAGGTGAGAGCACAGGAGGCACGGGAAATAGTAATTGTACCATTTTCCATAGGTTGCCTTAAAACCTCCATGGTGTTGCGTGAAAATTCGGGAAGCTCATCAAGAAATAGGACGCCGTTGTGGGCAAGGGATATTTCACCGGGTTTGGGGATTGTGCCACCGCCCGAAAGACCCACGGGTGATACTGTGTGGTGGGGTGCTCTGAATGGACGGTAGTTTATTATGGGCTTGTCCTTTGTAAGTCCACCTGCAAGGGAGTAAATTTTTGTGGTTTCAAGTGCCTCGTCAACGGTGATGTCGGGAAGAATTGTTGGGATGCGTTTAGCGAGCATACTTTTACCCGAACCGGGAGGGCCGATCATCATAACGTTGTGACCACCTGCTGCAGCAACCTCGAGAGCACGTTTGACCTCAAACTGACCTTTTACGTCTTTAAAATCAGGTAAAAAGTCGGGGATTTCATAATGCTTAAAGGGTTTTAAATCAACGGGTTTTAGTTTTTCAAAATCGTTGATATGGTCAACAAGCTCCTTAAGACTTTTAACAGCGTAAATGTTTATGCCGTCTATTACAGATGCCTCGTCACCGTTATCATAGGGAAGATAAATATCTTTAATTCCCGCATCCTTAGCCGCCATTACCATGGGAAGAACACCCTTTACAGCTTTTATTTCGCCCGAGAGGGAAAGTTCACCGATGAAAACAGCCTCTTTATAATTTCCGTTAATCTGCTTTGTGGCGGAAAGCACTGCAACCGCCATGGGCAAGTCATAGAGAGAACCTTCTTTTTTTCTGTCTGCGGGGGCAAGGTTAAAGGTGTGGTGGGACGTAAGGTGCATTTCATAGCCTGAGTTGTGAATGGCAGCAATAATCCTGTCGCGTGCCTCACTTACTGCAGTGTCGGGAAGACCTACAACTTCAACGGCGTGTTTACCGCCCGAAATGTTAAGCTCAACATCCACCATATAACTTTCAAGTCCCAAAAGACCTATGCTTTTTATTTTAGCGAACATATAATCCCCTCAATTATTGGTCTGTGTCGGTTTCTTCCGTAACTTCTGTTTCGTCCATTATTTCTATAATATCAACAGGTTCAACAACTATTTCTTCCTCAACGTAAAGGGGAGGATTAAATGCGAACACTTTTGATTTTGTAGCGAAGCATAAGAGTATAAGGAGAATTAACGTGGTAACTGAAACTGCGATGCCTACGTACATTCCGCGAGGAGTGTACTTGAAGGTTACGGTGTGTTCACCCTTGGTTATATCCACACCTAAAAGGGCATTGTCACCTAAATCGTAAATGCTTTCTTCGGGAACTTTTTCACCGTCGATATAAATCGCCCAACCCTTGTCGTAGTTTATGGAGGTGTAAAGTATACCATTCTGTGAAGCGTTTATTGTGCCTTTGATAACTGTATCATCAAACTCAGTTACGTTAAGTGAGTCTTTTTTGAGTTGTGTATAGCCTTTTTCAAACTCTTTAAGGTCAAGAGTTACACCGAAAAGGTACATATAACCCTCGTTTGTTTCTGTGAATGGAGCATAAACCTGAACTGTTTCACCTGCTTTAAGGTAGCCAAGGTCAAGAATATGTGGCTTGGTGTCAATGTTCTGTGAAACTGCAGTGCCATCAGGAAGAGAAACTGTAATTGCACTTATGTCATTGTTGCTTGATTTAAGATAAAGATATCCGTTACCGCTTTTTTTAACTTTAAGTTCAAATGAAGCAGAGGGTGAAACGGATTCGGTTACAGTGTAGGGATAATAACCCGAATCACTGAATGAAAGGTCGTTACAATCAACTCCGTTACCCGAAATAGCAGTCATTTCCATATCGTTGTAAACTGTGTGTATATCTGTGGAAGCACCAAAAAGTGAGCTTTGTACTTCAAAGGGATTAACGTTGTCGTGTGACCATTGAAGTATGTCAGGATTTACGCGGAATGCAATGGGCAACTGATAGCGGTTTTCGTAAGCTGTGTATTTGCCAAGTGCCGCAATTTCTTTGTAAAGTTCAGGGTTCATTTCGGTTTTTGAACCGATATTGTTATCTACAATATAGTCAAGGGCAAAGAATGCGTTGTAAACGGGAGTCTGTCTGTGGTAGGTGTAACTGTTGATGTAGTTACTGAACATACCAAGGTGGGATTGCATATTTGAAACCTTTTCATAAGCCATTGACGAGAAGGTTGAAACGCCATAGTAGTTGTACCAGCAGGGGTCCATTCTTGCTCTTAAAGAGGTAAGCTCCATACGGTAGTTTTCGTTACCTTCATATTCATCAATCTGTGATTTTATTTCTTGGAAACTATTGTAATCACCAACGAAATTGGCCTTTGTCTGGTCCATACTGTAATTGTTGGTGTTTGCAACGGTATATTCTGCACAAACGGAGCAAAGCACAAGTGCCGCCGCCGCGAGAGCAGGGTATTTGTCATTTTTAAGAATGCCAAGAGCAAGACAGTAAATACCGATAAATGCGACACAAATCCAAACACCGATTTCACTGAAATTCTTTGAACCGATTTCCTGAACAAGAATTACAAAGAAGATGGTGGCAGTACCAACTCCGATAATCTGACGAGTGGTATATTCCTTAATGTTCATAAGTGCCTTGAAGGCGAAAATGAGAAGAAGGAATGAGTACATATATGAAAAACGGTAGGGTAAATCGTTGGGGAAATGGAATCCGTGCCAGATATAGTTGAGGAAGTTTGTGTAGCAGCTTGCGAACATTACGGCCAGAATGCCAACACTGAAAATCTTTTCTTTGAGAGAAATTTTCTTTGAGAAAATATAGAGGGGTACGAGCATTACCGTAATAACACCACAGTAAACGTTGGGTAAAACATCCGTACCACTGCTTCTTATGGTGAGGTTAAGATATGCAAGGTCGTTTGCAAGGAAATCAAATATGGAGAAATACGTTTTGAATTCCTGTGGCCATGTACCCGAGGTTGCAGAGCAACTTTTAAGAATGAAATAAATGGGGATAAGAGCAAATGCAACAAGCATACCCGCACCTATTGAAGCAAAGGCAAAACGTGCACCGCTATCAATTAATTTGTTGTTACGAAGATTATTGTAGCCCCAACTGAAGAAGCCTTTTATACCTTTTTCGCGGTTTGCAAGTCTTCCAAAATAAGTTTCGGAGGCATCGTGCTGTGAGAAGTAACTGTATATGAAGTAAAGGACGGAGAAAATGCACACCATATAACCCATATAGTAGTTTGTGAGTATGGTAAGTGCCAGAGTTATTGTATATAATTTCATCTTTCGGTGGTTTATAAGGTACTCAATACCCAACATTACCAAGGGGAAGAGGTAGAAAGAGTCCAACCACATTACATTCCAGTAGTAAGCGATAAAATAACCGCTACAAGCGTAAAGCACACCGAATGCAGAAACAAGGGGGGAGTAAACCTTGTTCTTTTTGGTGAGGTAATAAGAGAATGTAAAAGAAGCAATAGCAGCTTTAAGGAAAATCATTATTGCAATTGCTTCGGGCATATTCTTATGACCCAATAAAACCATAACTATCGCAAGGGGTGAGGAAAGGTAGTTGTAGAAATTACCTAAGAATGAACTACCACCGCCTGAGTTCCAGGAATAGAGCAAACTGTCAAAATCTGTAATACGCTCGTACAATTCTGCAAAGAGCGGACCATACTGATGGTAAAGGTCCATTCTGAGAATTGTTACGTCACCGAAAGGTGCTAAATCATAGCAGAAATAAACAACCGTCATAATTGCCGCAGTGCAAAGTGCCGCAATCATACAGTAGCGTATTTCAAAGCCTTTTTTGAATAAGGGATTGTTTTTGATTTTTTCTTTCATTTTTTGTTGCCGTCCTTCAAATTTGTGTATTCCAATACATAGTAAATAATAACATATATGTTATTTTCTTTCAATGATTTTGCACTTTATTTTCATTTTGTTTATATTTTGAGTTCTATTTCAGGACAAGTGAAAATAAGTATTTTTTGAAAGGAATGGTAACTATGAAGGAATTTTTAAACGCCATAGGGCTTTTACCCGAATTTTACAAGAATATTTTATCCGCGATACCTGAAAACATTGCAAGCGAAATAAAAGAAATTCGTTTCAGGAATGGCGGTGCCGTAACCCTTTGGGGTACAAGCGGTCTTTTATATATAACCTCTTCGGGTAAAACGACCTTTACCCCTTTTGATAATGTTTTGAAAACGGACGAAAAACAGCTGCAGGAGATTGTTTTTTCTCTTTCGCGACGTTCGCTTCACACCTATCAGGATATGATTGCTAAAGGATACATACCTTTAAGAGGTGGTTGCAAAGCAGGGGTTGTGGGCAGAGCCGTTATGAAAAATGGTTCGGTTTACTCTGTATCATCTTTCAATAGTATTAACATTCGAGTGGCAAGGGAATTTTACGGTTGTAGTAAAAATTTACTTGAGAATGTAGGGGATTGCCGGTCGTTTCTGATTATCGGCACACCCCTTTCGGGTAAAACAACCCTTCTGCGTGATTTGTGCCGACACTATTCGGGTAAGAATTCTTCCGAACCTTTAAAAAGCGCCGTAATTGACGAGCGTGACGAAATCGCATCGCTGTCCTTCGGGTGCGGTCTTGATGTGGGTGAGCACACGGATGTACTTGCTTTATATCCCAAAGCCATCGGCACAGAAATTGCCGTAAGAACCTTATCACCCGATATTATAGTTCTGGATGAAATCGGTGGTGAGGACGAAGCTAAAAGCCTTTTGTCTGCGGTGAACACAGGGGTGAATGTCATTGCTACCGCTCACGGCTCCTCTATTAACGAGGTACTTAAAAGACCTAATATAAAATGCCTTATTGATGCAGGTGTTTTTAAAAAGGCGGTTGTGCTTGAGGGTAAAGATAAACCCTGTAAGGTGAAAGGAATTGTGGGTTTTTGAAAATTGTATTGGTTATCAGTGTGGCATTTATGCTTTTGTTTGCAGGTTTCAAAGATTCTGTGAAACAAAAAAAGACAACCGAAATTCTTGGTGAAATAGTGGATTTTCTTCGTTTTGTAAGAACGGAACTTCAGTACCGTGCTACGGATTTTGAAACTCTCTTACAATTGGCAAGAATTGAAAATTTTAAATATATAAAACAAAATGATGTGGGCTTTTTTATACCTGAGCTCCGCGACAAAAAAGTAATTGAGGTGTTTTACACATTTACTAATCATCTTGGGACTACCGACAAGGACGGGCAGTTGAGCCTTTGTGACGAATATATTGAAAAGTTCCGTAATATATTGAAAGAGCACCAAAAAACGGAAAAAAGCAAAATACAGATTAATACGGCTATCAGTGTTTTTGGTGCTTTATGCATTGTTATTTTATTTATTTAATGACCTGCGAGGTGAAGTGCTCTGGATATAATGATTATTTTTAAAATGGTAGCCGTGGGCATTATTGTTGCGGTTATGAATCAGTTGTTGCAGAAGGCGGGTAAGGAGGAGTACACCCTTTTAACAACTATAGCAGGTCTTATTATTGTTCTTGCAATGTTCCTACCGGCATTAAATCAACTTAAGGATGAACTTAGTGCGGTGATGCAGTTTTGAGCGGATTGGAAATAGGTATAATAGCCGTTTCGGGAGTTGTGCTCTTAAGCGTGATTAAAAAATCCGCCTCGGCTTATACCACAATAGTGCAGATTGCCCTTGGGGTAATTGTGCTGTTGGCAGTACTCCCACAGGCTAAAGATTTGATGCGCGTTATGGAAGAGTTGATTTCCCTTGAGGGGGTAAGTGAGCAGAGTATAAAAATAATGCTTAAGGTTTTCGGTATTTTAAGTATTGGTGCCGTAACTGCGGACATTTGTCGTGATAATGGTGAAAACGCATTGGCAGGTGTAGTGGAAATAGGTGTGAAAATTATGGCGGTGTCCTGTGCTTTGCCCGTGTTTCAGGCGATAATTACCCTGGCAACGTCATTTTTAGGGTGAAAAAATGAAAAGAGCTTTAAAAATAATATTCGTTATTTTACTGATAGGATTAGTTTTTATTTTTTGCCCCGTGTCGGTACAGGCATTGGATTCAAACATTGACCAATATAATGAGGAATTTGACTTGGAGTCTGTCATATCTGCCACGGACGACGAAACCCTCGGTATACTGCGCGAATTGGGAATAGACGAGCTCAGTTACGAAAGCTTGTTCACTGTAAGCCCTGTAAAGGTATTTACTGCTCTTTTTGACATATTGTCACGTTCCGTGACAGCTCCGTTAAAATTTTTGTTTGTAACTGTTGGTGTTTTGATTCTTATGTCATTTCTGTCCTCTTTTTTTGATTCGGCAGAAACTGTTAATCTTGTGGGTTCTTCGGTTATAGCACTCAATGGTGCGGTGAGTGTTGCGGGAATGGTAAGCTCCGCTTTTTCAGTGCTTGAAACTCTAAGTGTATTTACAACCACCTTTGCAGGGGCTTTTTGTGCCATAGTTTCGTCGTCGGGCAATATAAGTGTAGGTCTTACATATTCTGCAATGACAGTGTTTTCTGATACACTTTTCTCAGGGCTGCTTACCGAATTTTGCCAACCTGTTGTGAACGTAATGTGTTGTCTTAGTTTTTTGTCCTGTTTTGATTTTTACGGCTTCAGTTCAGGCTTTTGTGCCACTTTCAAAAAGATTTACGTGTTTTTTATGAGCTTTGTGGGAACAGTCTTTTCTGGCATTATCACAATAAAGGGCGTTCTCAGTGACGGGGCGGATACAGTTACTGCAAGGAGTATACGTTTTGTTGTGGGAAGAAGTCTTCCGGTGGTGGGTGGTACTGTAAGTGAGACCTATTCCGCTTTGATTTCAAGCCTCAGTATCATAAAAAATACCGTGGGAATTTTCGGAATTATTACCGTAATAGTAACAGTTTTGCCGACACTTGCGGAACTTTTATCCTGGATTCTTGCGGTGGATATAGCAATTATACTTTCTAATTCCTTTGGTGTCAGCAAAGGCAGTCCTATGTTGTCGGTGCTTAAGGATACCTTGGTTTTATTGGTGGCAACAATAGTTATAGTGGCGGCAATATTTATAGTTTCCGTAGGGGTAGTAATAGCGGTAAAGGGTGGCACAGTATGAGCGAGATTGTAAAATCAGTATTTATAAATTACGTGGTCTGTGCCATTGTAGGAGGCTTTTTAGAGTATTTCGCACCCGTTAAAAGCCGCAAAACCTTACGTGTAATTATAATGGCGGTGATTTTAGCCACGTCTTTTGCACCACTTTTAAAATCGGATATTACCATTCCCGATTTCTCGGGTTACGAGGAATTAAGTGAAATAAACAACTACGATGCTTTGATGCATACGGCAAATTTAACGGAGAAAAAGGTCTACGGTGAAGTCCGTGATGTACTCATAAATTCGGGAATAAATGAATATGAAATATATGTAACAACTTCCGTTGAAGAAGAAACAAGCACCGTATGGCTTGAAAGCGTCACAGTAGAAATTCCAAAGGAGTTTTCGGGTAGTATTCCCAAAATTAAGAATTCAATTCCTCGGGAATATCGCTCGGTTACAAAGGTTGGTGAAAAATGAAGGAGTTTATAAACCGTTTTCGCGAAAAGAAATTACCAAAGAAAACCATAGTGATGATTATTGGTGCGATTGTGGTTTTAGTAGGTCTCACCTTGAGTGAGTTTACCTCTCAGGAACCAAAAACAAAAGCTGAAAACACCCTTTGTGCCGAAGATTATATTAAGAGTACTGAGAAAAATCTTGAAAAACTGCTTTCGGATATCGAGGGAGCAGGGGACGTAAAGGTTATGCTTACAGTGGATACCTGCTACGAAAACGTTTATGCCAAAAGTTATGACACCAAGGGTGAAAAAAACGAAAAAGGAACTCAGAATGAACTTTCAGAAGAATATATAATTGTAAAAAAAGGCTCAAATAACGAGGAATGCCTTGTTATTAAAGTTTATGAACCTACGGTAAAGGGCGTGGCGGTAATTGCCGAGGGTGCGGACAGTATAAGGGTTAAAACCGCCATAACCGATACGGTATGTGCTCTTTTTAATATAAGCACTGCACAGGTGTCGGTTGAGAAAATGAATGCTCAATAATATAAGGAGTGATTTTATGAATCTTATAATAAAAAGAAGACAACTTATTTTAGGTACTTTGGTGGTGGCTCTGGGTGCGGCAGTGTTCGTTAATTGGTATTACACCAATAACGGCAAAGACACAATTTTAAAGAACACCGACGAAAGCGAGTACGTGCAGAATTTGGGCGAGGCTCAGTACGTAAATGCCGAAGCAGAAAAGGGCGATTATTTTGCCGAAGTTCGTTTGAACAGGGATAAAGCCCGTGACGAAACCATTGATAAACTTAATAAATCATTGAAATCGGCGGTTTCTGGAAGTGAGGAGGCAAAAACCATAACCTCGTCTATTGAAAATTTATCACAACAAATTAAACTTGAAAGTGACCTGGAAACGTTGATAAGTTCCAAAATATCGGGGGATTGTGCCGCAGTTATAAACGAGGACTCGGTACAGATTGTTGTAGAAAAAGGCAAACTCAATGACTCTGCCGCCTTACAGATTATGGACATAGTAACCGCTAATACGAAAATTGACGGCGCCAACATCAAAATAAGTGAAGCCAAATAAAAAAATCCCGAAACGTTTTGCGTTTCGGGAAAGTTTTATTCATCAAAAAGGGGGGTGGAGAAATATCTTTCTGCCGTGTCGGGAAGAACCGCAACAACGGTTTTTCCTTTGCCTAATTTCTTAGCAAGTTTAAGTGCAGCAGCCACGTTTGTACCACTTGAAATACCGCAAAGAATACCTTCTTTTGAAGCAAGGTCTTTGGCAGTGTTAAGCGCCTCGTCGTCTGTGATAATGCAGATGTCGGAGTAAATGGATGTGTTGAGAATAGGAGGGATAAGACCGTCACCGATACCCATCTGTATATGTGTACCAATAAGACCGCCTGAAAGAATAGCCGCATCTTCGGGTTCAACTGCCCAGATTTCAATGTCGGGGTTAGCCTCTTTGAGTACCTCACCTATACCTGTAAGTGTACCGCCTGTGCCGATACCTGCGCAGAAGCCGTCAATGGGTTTGCCAACCTGTTCGAGAATTTCTGTAGCAGTTTTCTTGCGTTGGATTTCGGGATTTGCGGGGTTTTCAAACTGTTGGGGAACAAAAACGTTATCATTTTCTTTCTGCATTTTTAATGCCAACTGTAAGCATTCATCAATACATTTACCAATATTACCTGCATCGTGTACAAGTTTAACCTCTGCGCCGTAGTGTTTAACAAGTTTTCTGCGTTCTTCACTAACGGAGTCGGGCATAATGATAACTGTTTTGTAGCCTCTAACAGCACCAACGAGAGCAAGACCGATACCCTGGTTACCGCTTGTAGGCTCAACAATTATTGTATCCTTGTTGATTTTGCCTTCTTTTTCGGCTTTTAAAATCATATTGTAAGCAGTTCTTGTTTTAATTGAGCCGCCAACGTTAAGACCCTCAAATTTAACAAGTACCTCGGCACTATCCTCTTCAACCATACGGTTAAGACGGATAACGGGCGTGTTACCCATTGCCTCTAAAATATTGTTGCAAATCATTTTGTAACACCTCAGATAATGAGAATATATATTAACATACTATGTAGACTAAACACACAGTTTACAAGTTTAACATATAAATTATGCTAATGCAAGTATAAAAAATGCAAAATGCAGAATGCAGAATGCAAAATTAATGGGGCAAAGCCGATTTGTATATTAAGTAGTTGTAATGCGAAGCCTTATCATCCCTGTTTCGGTTTTGCCGGAATAGGGAGGGGGACCGCGTAGCGGTGGTGGGTAGTTCTCTTACCCTTAGTCTTCAGTAAGAAAAAAGCAACAAGCAACATACGGGCTATCTATCCCTCAATATGCAATACTTTAATGATATTATTATATAAAATATCCTCAAGCTCACTTTCGCTTAACCCTAAACTGAAAAGATATTCCAATTCATCCTTTTGCTTCCACATAGGAAAATCCGTTCCGAAAATAACCCTGTTTGCACCATAGGTGTCAATAAGCTTTTTAGCCACTTCTTTTTGTAAAGCGTAAAATGACGAGCAGGTATCCACATAGAAGTTTTTGTATTTTGAGAGTTTTTCTGTCGCTTCTTCCCATACGGACCAACCGCCGAAGTGTGCACCTACAATCGTAAGGTTCGGGAACTTTTCAAGAATAGTTGCCACTCTATCGGGGTTGGAGTTATCAAATCGAAAATCACCTGTGTGAAGAAGTACGGGGAGGTTGTGTTTTTCGCACAACTCGAATATCTTAACAACTTTCGGGTCATCAACTTTAAAATTCTGTATATCCGGGTGTAATTTAACACCCTTTAAACCTGCTTCAATAAGGTGCTCAATGTCCTCGGTCAAGGTTTCGCTTTCGGGATGAAGTGAACCGAATCCTATAAATCTGTCGGGATAAAGACTTACCTCGTAAGAAATAAAACTATTTATGCTCTGTGCGTGGTGGGGTGTGGTGGCAACGGAGGTCACAAGGCACTTTTCAACCCCCGAGCTTTCACATTGATTTATAAGCGTCTGAACGGTGCCTATAAAATCCGAAGTTTTTATACCCGCGTCGGTTATGCCGTAAAAAACATCCGTGCTTTTAGTGGCTTTCTCGGCAATTTTATCGGGAAAAATATGACAATGTGAGTCAATTATTTTAAAATCTTTGTAATTCATTTTAGGACCTACCTCGTCAATTTAAAAACACAGAAGTCGAGTACCTGACCCGACTTCTGATAACTAATGGAATTTATTTTTGACTATTATATCTGTCGAGTGATTCTTCTCTCATTTTGTATTTGAGAATCTTACCCGCAGCATTCATGGGGAATTCGTTTACGAATAAGAAATATTTGGGAACCTTGTGTTTTGCAATAGATGCGTAGCCGTATTCCTTCATTTCTTTTTCATCAGCAGTTTCACCCTTGTGAAGAATAATCCAAGCACAGCATTCCTCGCCGTACTGTTCATCGGGAACACCAACAACCTGAACGTCACGAACCTTGGGGTTGGTAAGGTAGAATTCCTCGATTTCACGGGGATAGAGGTTTTCACCGCCACGGATAATCATATCTTTAAGACGTCCTGTAACCTTGTAGTAGCCGTCAGGTGTTCTCATACAAATGTCACCGGAGTGAAGCCAACCCTCGCTATCAATTGCTTGAGCAGTTGCTTCGGGCATTTTGTAGTAGCCCTTCATAATGTTAAAGCCACGTGCAACAAATTCACCACTCTCACCGTCGGGAACCTCAAGACCGGTTTCAGGGTCGATGATTTTACATTCGACACCGGGGAATGCGCTACCAACAGTTTCAACACGGTGGTCAAGATCTTCATTTACTTCACCCATTGTGCAACCGGGAGAAGCCTCTGTCTGACCATAAACTGAAATGATTTCACGCATATTCATTTCTACCGATGCACGGCGCATAAGGTCTGCAGCGCAGTTAGCACCTGCCATAATGCCGCTTCGCATATATGAGAAGTCGGTTTTGGCAAAATCAGGATGGCCAAACATTGCAATAAACATTGTGGTAACACCATTGAAACAGGTAATACGTTCATCATTTACACAAGCGAGTGATGACTTGGGTGAGAAGTAGGGGATGGGGTAAAGTGTACCACCGTGGGTCATCATAGATGTCATTGAAAGCACCATGCCGAAGCAGTGGAACATAGGAACCTGAATCATCATACGGTCGGCAGTGGATAAATCCATTCTGTCACCGATTGTTTTACCATTGTTTATAATGTTACGGTGTGTAAGCATAACGCCCTTGGGGAAGCCTGTTGTACCTGAAGTGTATTGCATATTACAAACATCATCGGGCTTTACAAGTGAGGAACGTCTGCGAACCTCTTCTCTTGGAACAAGTGAAGAACGTGATAACATCTGCTCCCAGGTAAGACAACCGTCCATCTCAAATCCTGCAGTAACAACGTTACGAAGGAAGGGAAGGTTCTTTGAGTACAAGGGTGAGCCGGGTTCAAGGTTTTTTAGCTCAGGACAAAGTTCCTCAATAATTTCCTTGTAGTTAATATCCTTGCAGTACTCAATCATAACAAGAGTATGAGTGTCTGACTGCTTGAGTAAGTATTCTATTTCGTGGATTTTATATGCTGTGTTAACAGTAACAAGAACAGCACCGATTTTTGTTGTTGCCCAGAAGGTGATGAACCACTGAGGAACATTTGTTGCCCAGATTGCAACATGGTCACCTGCTTTTACGCCCAGTGAAATCAACGCTGCAGCGCATTCGTCAACGTCACGACGGAACTGCTCGTAAGTTCTTGTGTAGTCAAGGGTGGGGTATTTGAAAGCATATTGGTCAGGATATTTTTCTGCCATTTTATCAAGTACATCGGAGAAGGTAGCGTCAATAACATCATACTTTTTCCAAGGGAATGTACCTGATTTATCACGATTATAATGTACACGGTCATAAACCTTTTTTTCACGACCTAAAGAGGAAATGTAGTTTGTGAAGTGAGTGAGAACAATGTCAGCATCGCTGATTTCTTCGTTCCATGCAGCACAGATGAAGCCCTCGTAATTAAGTGAAGAAAGAGAGTTCAATAACTTCTCAACATCCAAATCGCCTTCGCCGATTAAAACAGTCTTTCCGTCCTTCATATCACCAAGGCGTACGTATTTAATGTAAGCACCTAAGTTTTTGATAGTGGTTTCAGCGGTTTCACCTACATCGAAATATGTTCCTCTTACATTCCATGAAACACCGATAGCAGCAGAAGCAAAGTGGTTAATAACACCAATTACGTTTTCAGTTCTTGCAAGATATCCGATTGTTTCAAATAAAATGTTAACGTCACCTGACTGGGCGCGTTTGATTGCACCTGCCATTTTTTGGTCAAGAACATCAAAAGCAACCTCACCCTGTGTGTGAACAATAACGTTTTCAATGCCTGATGCAACTGCCATGCTTACATATTTTTCAATAAGCTCAGGGGTAGTGCTTTCGCTTTCGATGGGGTCGGGCATACGAAGTGCTGAAACAGTAAGGTTTCTGTTAATGAGCTTTCTTTTCGCGTCAGCAATACGTTCACGTCTTAAAATACTGTCGTGATGTGAGCTTCTTTCTTTTATAGCATCGTAAATTTCAAATCCCTCAAAACCGTAGTCAAAGGCATAACGGCAGGTGTCAAGGAATGAGGCTCGACGCACATTTTTGGTCGAAAAAACAATTTTCATATTATGCCTCCTCGAATACGATTTTGTTTAAAGCATTGATGTACGCTCTGATACTTGCAGCAACAATGTCAGTAGATGTACCGTTACCTGAGTAAAGCTTTCCGTTGTTGCGAAGTCTTACAAGTGCAGAGCCGAGAGCCTCTTTGCCTTCTGTTACAGACTGTACCTGGAAATCGTCAAGCTCATAGTGGTGACCGATACACTGCTCAATTGCACGGAATACA
>JAZQZU010000002.1:0-10082 GCA_045634165.1 Acutalibacteraceae bacterium | reverse complement strand
AAATTCTGCGAACACTACTATGCTGAATTTATCCCCAATCTTTCATCCTGTAAATCTCCTCAGGGTATGTTCGGCTCAGTTGCTAAAACATACTATGCAGAGAAAATGGGTCTTGACCCCAAAGATATTTTCGTTGTATCTGTTATGCCCTGTACTGCTAAAAAGTTTGAGGCAGAAAGAACAGACCACTCTGCAGTTGCAGGTCTTGCTGATATTGATGCTTCAATTACAGTAAGAGAGCTTGCAAGAATGATCAAAAAAGCAGGTATCAACTTCAAAATGATTCCTGACGCAGAGTTTGACGCACCATTCGGTCTTGCTTCAGGTGCAGGTACTATCTTCGGTGCAACAGGCGGTGTTATGGAAGCTGCCCTTCGTACTGCTTACGAAGTTGTTACAGGCAACGAGCTTGAAGATTTCGCTACATTCAGTGCAGTTCGTGGTGTTGAAGGCGTTAAAGAAGCTACATACAACCTTAACGGTACAGAAGTTAAAGTTGCAGTTGCTTCAGGTCTTGCAAATGCTAAGAAGGTTCTTGAAATGGTTAAATCCGGCGAAAAGAAATATGATTTCATCGAAATCATGGCTTGTCCCGGTGGTTGCGTAAATGGTGGTGGTCAGCCCATCGTTCCCGCATCAGTTTCAAACTTCGTTGACGTAAGAGCTGAACGTGCTAAAGGTCTTTACAAGGATGATGAAAATCTTCCCTTAAGAAAATCTCACAAGAACCCCGATGTTAAGGCTATTTATGATGAATTCTTCGGTGAACCCGGAAGCCACAAGGCTCATCACATCCTTCACACAGGTTATACTGAGAGAACTAAATACTAAGATTAAAAGCCTTCCGTTTCGACGGAAGGCTTTTAAAAATGCAAAACGCAAAATTTCGGGACCTGCGGTCGGCATTATAATCGGCTTTGCCCTTTATTTTTGGATTTTGTTTTCTGCGTTATTTGACTATAATTTTCCTTTATGCTAAACTAAACCTCGGTGGTGATACTGTGGACGAAATTATGATAAAGCCTGTGGCTTATATTAAAAATCCTTACAAAGAAAAATTCGGTGTGCCTCGTCAGAGTGGACTTGCACCATCTGTTAAGTCTGTCATTGAATTTTCAGAGGGTTTTACTGATGAGAATATAATCAGAGGAATAGAGCAATATTCCCATTTGTGGCTTGTATGGGGCTTTTCTCAGAATAAGGGTCAATGGTCACCAACAGTGAGGCCTCCGAAACTCGGTGGTAACAAAAGGGTAGGGGTTTTTGCGACTCGTTCACCATTCAGACCCAATGGTTTGGGACTTTCTGTGGTGAAACTTGAAGAAGTCATAAATAATAATGGTATAACCCTTGTGGTTTCGGGTGCCGACCTTGCGGATAATACGCCCATTTATGATATAAAACCATACTTACCTTACGTGGATTGTATTGAGGGTGCCGAGGGTGGTTTTTCTCATGAGCATAAGGATGATTTTGTTGATGTTGAGTTTAGTGATGACACCAAAAAAACTCTCACAGATGAACAGATTAATGCTCTGTCGGAGGTTTTGAGCCTTGACCCCAGACCATCTTATCAGGATGATGAAAATCGAATTTATGGTTTGAGTTTCTTCGATTTTCAGGTGAAATTCCGCTATCAAAATCAAAAGATTTATGTTATTGAAATAACGGGTGATAAAAATTGATTTATATTAAACCCTCATTTTATGATGATTTTAAATGTATTGCATCAGAGTGTACTGACAATTGTTGCATTGGTTGGGAAATAGATGTTGATGAAAATACTTTTGAAAAATACAGTAAACTTACGGGTCAGTTGGGCGAAGAAATTCGCAGCAAAATAACCACTTCCGAGGATGGCAGTAAATGTTTCGTTTTAGGTGAAGATGATCGTTGCCCCTTTTTAAACGGGCGTAATCTTTGCAGAATAATTATGGGTTACGGTGAAGATGCAATTTGCGATATTTGCAAAAATCATCCCCGTTTTTACGAGTGGTTTCCCGGTGTTACGGAGTGTGGTCTTGGTCTTTCCTGTGAGGAAGTGTGCAGAATTTTACTTTCTGACGGAAATAAGTTTACACTTGTTGAAACGAATGACCACCAACCAATTGAACTTGAAACCAAAGAGGATACAGTTGTATCCGACAGTTACATATTTATAAGTGCCTTAAGAGAAAAGTTTTTTGATATTCTTTTCTCGAGTGATAAGACCTACTATGAAAAATTAGAAAAAGTTTGTCTTTTAGCACAGAGTTTTTGTGGCGAGGATTTGCCTTTAAGAAACAACAAGGAAGTTATTGAGGCGTATTACAATACGGAGCCCATTGACGATAAGTGGGTAGCATATATCAAGGATTTACGTGATAACTTTGATGGGTATGCACTTAAACGTAAAGAGTTTAAAGAACAATACAAATACGATAAACTCTACCCGAAAATTCTTGCATATATATTCTATCGTCATCTTACAAAGGCAGCCTTTGACGGTGACGTGCTTTCGCGGATTTGTTTCTGTCTTCAAAGCGTAAAGTTTATTGAACTTTGCGATATAAAAACATATTGCGACAAAGGTACACTCACCCTAAAAGACAGAATGGAAAACTTAAAAAATTGGTCCAAACAGGTTGAGTACAGTGAAGAAAATACAGAACTTTTGATATACGGAGAAATGTAATGGCAAAACAGGAAAAAACAAACGCAATGCGCATTCTTGACCAGAAAAAGATTGAGTACGCGGTGCACGATTATACCGAGAGTGGAGCAATAGCAGGGGAAGACGTTGCAAAAACCTTGGGTGAAGACCCTGAAAAGGTGTTCAAGACCCTTGTGACTGTAGGCAAATCTAAGCAATATTACGTATTTCTTGTGCCTGTGTGTAAGGAACTGAACCTGAAAAAAGCGGCAAAGTCGGTGGGCGAAAAAAGTATCGAAATGATTAAATCAAAAGAACTTTTACCCCTTACGGGTTATGTCCATGGCGGATGCTCACCTGTAGGGATGAAGAAAGGTTTTCCTACCACAATTGATATATCTGCAAAAAATTCAGATAAGATATATTTCAGTGCAGGTAAAATCGGTCTTCAGGTAGAGATTATGGTCAGTGATATTGAAAAGGTTATAAGAGCTGATTTTCAGGATATTACAGAATAAAAAAGACGGAAGCAAGTTTCAAACACTTGCTTTCGTCTTTTTATGTATTATAGTATGCGTTTTATTTCTTCTAATGTGTTTACGGTATGTGTAGGTTTGATATCATCGGGCAATGGGTCGTTGTTTTTATTGAACCATATTGTGTCTATTCCATAGTTTACACCGCCGATGATGTCTGCCGAAAGGCTATCGCCTATTAGTATGGTATCTTCTTTAGGCGGGTTTTTAAGATTTTTAAAACAATAGTCGAAAAATTCTTTGGCGGGTTTTGGGATTCCTATATCCTCGGATACAAAAACTCCATCAAAGTATTTTTCAAAATCACCTATTTTAAGTCGACTTTCCTGAACAAATCTGAATCCGTTTGAAACTATATACATTTTATATTTGCCGTTAAGATAGTTTAGTAAATCATAAGCACCCTCAACAGGGTAAGCACCTAAGGCAACACCGTTTTCAAACATTTCCTCTAAAATGGTTCCGTCATAATCAATACCTAATCTACCGAGTATAATATTCCAACGGTCGGCACGTAATTGTGGTTTGGTTATTTCACCCTTTTCAAGCCTTTTCCATATCTTTACGTTTTCTTCAATAAAGGTTTCAAAAACTTTGGGTGAGTAATCAAAGCCTAATTTTTCAAATGCATTTATAATAGAATGACGGGCGCACTCATTAAAATCAATAAGTGTGTTATCAAGGTCAATAAGTAAAATTTTCTTGTTCATAATCACCTTTCAAAAAAGACTGTCGAAAAGTTCGGCAGCCTTTTTGTAATCAAAGTTTTTCGATTTTTTCTGCAACGTTATCCAACCAATCGCCCTCAAAGAGTTCGATTGCGCCTGCATCAACTGCTGCTGCAAGTTTGTTATTAAAGGGGATTTTTGCAACGGTGTCAACATTATATGCTTTTGCAATTTCATCAATATGGCTTTCACCGAAAATGCTATGTTTTTTGCCACAATCGGGGCAGAGGAAGTAAGCCATATTTTCTGCAAGTGCAATAACGGGTATGTTCATAAGTCCCGCCATTTTAACTGCCTTTTCAACAATCATACCAACAAGCTCCTGAGGGGACGCTACAATAACAATACCGTCAAGGGGAAGGCTTTGGAATACTGTAAGGGGTACGTCACCTGTTCCGGGGGGCATATCCACAAACATATAGTCAACGTCGTTCCAGATAACATCTGTCCAGAACTGTTTTACCGCACCTGCAATAACGGGACCACGCCATACTACGGGGTCAGTGTCATTTTCAAGAAGCAAGTTTACAGACATAATTTCAATGCCTGTTTTGGTTTTACAGGGGAAAATTCCGTTTTCTGTTCCTTGAGCTTTCTCTTTGATGCCGAAAGCCTTGGGGATTGAGGGACCTGTAATGTCCGCGTCAAGAATAGCGGTCTGGTAGCCTTTTCTCTGCATTGAAACTGCAAGAAGTGTTGTAACCAATGATTTACCTACGCCACCCTTGCCACTTACAACACCGATTACTTTTTTGATGTTTGAAAGCTCGTGGGGTTTTTCAATTAAGCTTTCAGGTTCTTTCCTTGAAGCGCAGTTCTGCGAACAGGTACTGCAGTTGTGTGTGCATTCACTCATGTTTATACATCTCCTGATAAAAGTGTAAATTATTCATTTATATCGTTCCCTCATAAAACGCTTTTTTAAACCAAACGTCTTCAACCTCAAATTCTTTGTGGTTAAGGTACTCTAAAATACCTGCATCGGTTTTAAAGTCAAAAGCCAGTTTGTACGAATAAAGAAACTGTTTTTTGTATGAGCCGAACTCCTTGTTCTGTGCATTTGTGCCGTATTTTCCGTCACCTAAAAGGGGATTGCCGAGGTGTGAAAAATGGGCTCTTATCTGGTGGGTACGCCCTGTGAGAAGCTCAACCTCAACTAAAGACAAACCGCCTTTGTATCCTAGAACCTGGTATTTTGTGGATATATGCTTGGTGTTGTCACCTGATTTGTCACTGACGTAAACTCTGTTTTGCTTTTCGTTCTTTTCAAGGAAACCCTCAATAATACCGCTTTCCTTCTTTAGCTTGCCTATTACTACACATAAATATAATTTATGCAATTCGCGGTTTTTAAGTTTTTCGTTAAGAATGCGCAAAGCTTCAGAGTTTTTAGCACCGATTATAATACCGCAGGTGTTTCTGTCAATACGGTTAACGAGTGCCGGTGCAAAGGAAGTTTCACTGTCGGGGTTATATTCACCTTTTTCGTACAAATAACGTTTCACACGTGTAATTGCCGTGTCCGTATAATTCCCTTCGTCGGGGTGGGATAAAAGTCCCGCAGGCTTGTCTATAAGAATTATATTCTCATCCTCATAAACTATTTTTAGGTTTTTACCCGCATTAAGGAAATCGTATCGTGGTTTTACAGGTTCGAAAAATTCATCGTTGATATAAAGGGTTACTACGTCATTTTCTTTAAGTCTATACGAAATTTCCGAACGCTTGGAATTAACCTTTATACGCTTATTGCGTATGTATTTGTACATAAGTGATTGGGGCAAAAGTGGAAAAGACTTTGTAAGGTACTTATCAAGCCTCTGACCCGAATCATTTTTGTTTATTATAAACTCTCTCATTTCGCTTTTAATTCCTCGGCAATCTTTTCTAGTTTTTTGAAACGTCTGCTGACGGCGGAACGTGAAAGTTCTGGAGTCATAAGTTTACCTAGCTCATCCAAGGAAATATCGGGATTTTCAAGCCTTAAAGAACAAAGCTTTGAAAGGTCCTCAGTCATATCGTCCAGGGATATTTTTTTGAGAACTTCTTCAATTAATGAAACCTGTTTAAGACCTGCTTCGATTGACCTGCTCATATTTGCAGATTCAAAATTGGAACGGCGGTTAATCTGGTTTTTTAAATCCTTCATGGCGCGGGTTTGCATAACGGACAAAAAGGCTTTGTTAGCACCCATAGTGCCTATAAAGTCCTCAACGGATTCTGCATCCTTACTGTATATAACGTAACTGTTGTTACGTATTATTTTTTTAGCCTTAAGACCGATATCTGTTATTATCTGCATAAGGTCATCACAAAGTTTAGCTTTTTGTACGCTGAATTCAATGTGATAATCCTTCTGAGGATCGGTTACACTTCCGCAAACTAAGAAAGCACCTCTTATAAAGGCTCTTGAGCAACAGTCGTCGTTAGTTTCCTCAAGATTTGCAAGATTTACTCTGAGTGCCAGTTCCTTACCGGTGTAACCGAAATATTCAAGAATTGTCAAACGGTCTTTTTTTTCGGGTATAGTCACCTTGTAATTTCCTGCAGTGGTACAATTCAAGGTGGGGGTTACACCCGTTAAATCACGGATACTTGCACAGTATCGTTCGGCAACCTCTTTTAACTCTGTCATAAGTGAAATTTCAGAAATTGAAAAGGCCCTGCCGAAAATAAGCATACCGAAAGCCTCCGCCTTATAGCAACAGGCGGAGGATATTGATTGTGTTAGTTCGTTTTTTACATCTGACGAGAAAGACATATTTTACCTCAAAACAATTACTTCGGGGTCAAGGGTAACACCGGTTTCGGCTTTTACGGTTTCGGAAACCAGGTCGATAAGATTTAATATATCGGTGGAAGTAGCACCACCCTTGTTTATTACGAAACCTGCGTGTTTTTCGCTTACCTGGGCACCGCCTACGGTTTTTCCCTTTAAATTACATTGTTCAATAAGTGCACCTGCGAAATATCCTTCGGGGCGTTTGAACGTACTGCCCGCACTGGGATATTCCAAGGGTTGCTTATCTTTTCTTCTGCCGAGAAAATCATCCATACGGGCTTTGATGTTCTCACGGGTGTCAGGAGTGAGTTTAACCTTACCGCCTAAGATGATACAGCCATTGTTTTTATACACCGAGTGGCGGTATGAAAGGTCCGCTTCCTCTGCGGAAATGGTTTCAATTTTCATATCGGGTGTGAGATGAGTAACTTCGGTTAAAACATCCTTCATCTCACCGCCGTAAGCACCGGCGTTCATATATATCGCGCCGCCTAAAGTGCCAGGGATGCCAAATGCAAACTCAAGTCCGCTAAGGTTGTTATCAAGAGCAAAACGGCAAAGAGAAACAAGATTAACACCCGCAGAAAAGCTTATGGTGTTTTCATTCTCAAGCTCAAAGGAAGCCATTTTATCACCGATTATAATAACGGCTTTTTCTATTCCTTCGTCAGGAACTAAAACGTTTGTGCCGTTACCGAGAACCACAAAGGGGATATTTAATTCCCTGGCTTTGGTTATTAAAAGTATAATCTGCTCGGTGTTTTCGGGGGAAATACGGATGCCACAGGGGCCACCTGTTTTAAAAGATGTATGAAAACACATTCTGTCGTCCAAAACGGCCTCGCAATTTATACTTTCGGCGTAATTAGATAATTGCTGAAATTTATTCATATTCACCATTAATCGTCGAGTAATGCAGCACCAATGATACCTGCGTCGTTGCCCAATGCTGCAGGGATAATGTTACACTGTTTGTCTGCGTAAACGCTGTAACGCTCTGCTTTTACCATTTCACGGATGGGAGTAAGGATTTTTTCGCCCTGGCCGCTGATACCACCGCCAACGCAAACTGCCTCGGGCTGAAGTGCGTTGATAACGTTAGCAATACCGATTGCAACGTAGTAAAGGTATCTGTTAACAACTGCTTTTGCAGTTGCATCGCCCATATCAAGAGCTTCAAAGATTGATTTACCGTCAACCTTGTTAAGGTCGTCGTCACATGTCTGCCACAAAAGACTTGCTTTGTCACCCTGCATTGCTTCAACCGCCTGAGAAATAAGTGCGGTAGCAGATGCGTATTTTTCCCAGCAACCCTTTCTGCCACAGTTGCAGGGGATACCGTCAACATTGATTACCATATGACCCATTTCACCACCGCAGAAGTTACTGCCGCGATAAATTTTACCATCGATGATAATGCCGCTGCCTACACCTGTGCCGAGGGTTACGGCTACAAAGTTTTTAACACCGTGACCGCAACCTGCTACTGCTTCACCCAATGCGGCAGCATTAGCATCGTTTTCAAGGTAAACGGGCTTTTTGAGTCTTTCCTCAAGCATAGCCTTTGCGGGTACGTTGTGGAATTTAAGGTTGTTTGAAAATTCAATAGCACCTGTGTCCTTGTTAACGGAACCGGGTGTGCCGATACCGATTGATTTGATTTCATCGTAGTTGATACCTGCGTTTACAACTGCCATATCAACTGCTTCTTTTATTGAGTCAAAAATTGCTTCTGCAGGACGGGGAGCGCGAGTTTTAACCTTGCCTCTGCCGATAATTTTATAGTTTTCATCAATAACACCTACGGCGATATTTGTTCCGCCAAGGTCAACACCAATTCTGTACATAAATATGTTCTCCTTATATGTAAAATTTATTAATCAGTTAAGGCTTATTGCCATGATTCCAATTCGTTAGGGTCGGGGTAAGCTTCGCCCATACCCAATTGTTGCATAAGTTCACGTGCCGCATTGTAACCCATACGTTTCTGTCGGTTATTCATAGCCGCAATTTCAATGATAATAGCAAGGTTACGACCGGGTTTTACGGGGACTACCGTAGCGGGAACTTTGATGCCGAGGATTGTGAAATACTCGTCCTCAAGACCTAATCTGTCGTAAGCTTTGGAACTATCCCATTGCTCTAACTGAATTACCATATCAATTTTTTCGGTAAGCTTAACTGCACCGATACCGAAAATGTTTCGTGCGTTAACTATACCGATACCGCGCAACTCCATAAAGTGGCGGATGTTGTCGGGTGCAGAGCCGACAAGAGTTTTTGAAGAAACCTTTTTTATTTCAACTGCATCGTCAGCTATAAGACGATGACCTCTCTTTATAAGTTCAACTGCAGTTTCACTTTTACCTACGCCGCTGTCACCCAAAATAAGTATACCTTCACCATAGACCTCCACCATAACACCGTGACGAGTGATACGTTCGGCCAATTCAGTGCTAAGGTATGAGATAAGGGTCGCCATAATACCCGATGTGGGTTCGGCGGTTCTGAGAAGGGGAACTTCGTATTTCTCAGCCATCTCAATCATTACGGGCAATATATCGATATTACGTGTAATGATTACAACAGGGGGCTTGAGACTGAAGAAAAGTTCAACACGTTCGCGTTGGGTGTTTTCGTCAAGCTCCGTAAGATAACTCATTTCCGCAAGACCTACGAACTCTACGCGGAGGTTATCAAAGTATTTTTCGTAGCCTGCAAACATAAGACCGGGACGGTTAACATCCTGAGAACTGATTACCAATTCACTTTCGGGCTTGTCGGGCATATATATGGTTTCAAGGGAGTGAGCCTTGATAACTTTGCTTAAAGCAACAGAGTATTTTCCTGCCAAAAAAAAGCCTCCTTATATATTTTATTGTATTTATACATTATTATAACATCCCGATTTTGTGAATGCAATATAGGAAATGCAAAAATCAAATATCAAAATGCAAAATTAAAGGGACAAAGCCGATTATAATGCTGATGCAGTCCCGAAACTTGCAACTTGCTACTTCCAACTTGTAACTTATAATTGCCAACCGCAGGTACCCGGATTCCTCATTTCTGATTTTTTAAAAAAGGGGTTGACAACTGTAGACCCCCGTGCTATAATTTGAGCACCTCTCGGAGAGGGTTCTTTTTTTGTGCCCTGATTTTCTCACAGTCAGTGTTCAATTAAAGCGCAACTCCTCGGATGAAAGGGGATAGGCTCCGTTCACCGTTTGAGAGGGAGGCTAATCAAAAATTGGAGGTGCCGTTAGTGAGAGTTAAAATTACACTTTCCTGCACAGAATGTAAGCAACGTAATTACAACACTATGAAGGAAAAGAAAAACAACCCCGACAGGTTGGAGATGAAGAAGTACTGCAGATTCTGCAAGAAACACACTCTCCACAGAG
>JAZQZU010000001.1:0-31712 GCA_045634165.1 Acutalibacteraceae bacterium | reverse complement strand
GGCATCTGAACTGTTGAAAGGAGAGCTTCCATACCGCCTAAGTTCTGTGACTTAATGGGGATACCGATAACGGGTAATGTTGTGTTAGCGGCAACAGCACCTGCAAGGTGAGCCGCCATACCTGCTGCGGCGATTAAAACACCGAAGCCGTTTTCACGGGCATTAGCACTGAATTCTTTTGCTTCAACAGGAGTTCTGTGAGCAGAAAAAACGTGAACCTCAAAGGGAACCTCAAAATCTTTAAGTGTATTTATTGCTTTTTCTACTACGGGTAAATCGCTGTCGCTACCCATAATAATGCCAACTTTTTTCATAAAAACATCCTTTCAACAAATGTATTACACCGACAAAAAAACAAACCGAGCGCACCTATTCGGTAGAATAAGTGTGCCCAGACGGTCGGCTTAAGTCAAAATAATAACTGCCGGAAATTCAATTTCAAAAAAGATAAAACTCCCGACATAAAACCTGCTCCTTTGTGGTGCTCCACATAAAATCCCGTCAGTCACAGGCACGACTTTCACATCGTAACAATTTTATCATTTTGGCAAATGAGTGTCAAGGCACATAAAGTATAATAATATATATATAATTATTAATTTATATGGTGAAATTGCTAATAATGAATTTCACCTTTTATTGTGCCTTGGTTTCACAGTACAAGCAACGGTACTCTGCCTTCTCTTTATCGGTGAGTTTAAAGATATGATTTATCTCCTGTTCGGTACTTGTAATGCAACGGGGATTCTTACATTTAATAACGTTTGTAAGCATCTCGGGAGGGCTTACGGTAAGCTTTTCAACCCTCTTACAATCACGGATAATGTTTATTGTGATACCGGGGTCAACATAGCCGATAACATCAAAATCAATCTCAATATCCGCGTCGATTTTTATAATATCTTTTTTACCAAGTTTTTTACTGGTAACGTTTTTTATAATAGCAACGGAGCAATCAAGGTTATCAAGACCTAAAAGCTCATAAATACGCATACCTCTGCCCGCAGTGATATGGTCAATAACAAAGCCGTTTGTAATAGAATCTATATTCATCTTTTTGCCTCCTCCAAAAGCTTAAGTATAAGTGCCATACGGATGTATTTGCCGTTAAGCACCTGTTTGAAGTAACAAGCTCTGGGGTCATCATCCACCGCTACGGAAATCTCGTTAACACGGGGAAGCGGATGCATAATGCACAAATCCGACTTTGCATTCTTAAGCTTCTTAGGTTCAAGAATATAGCTATCCTTAAGACGCAAATAGTCCTCCTCGTTGAAGAATCTTTCGCGCTGAACACGTGTCATATAAAGAATATCCAATTCGGGCATAACGGACTCAAGGTCAGTTGTCTGCTTATAAGGAATATTATTTTTAGCAAGAATATCTTTCTTGACGTAGCTGGGGAGTTTTAGCTCATCCGGTGAAATAAGCACCACGTTAATACCCTCGTATCTTGAAAGGGCTGTGATAAGAGAGTGAACGGTTCTGCCGAATTTAAGGTCACCGCAGAAGCCAACTGTAAGGTTATTAAAACCGCCCTTTTCACGATTGATTGTAAGAAGGTCTGCAAGGGTCTGTGTGGGGTGATTATGACCACCGTCACCTGCATTTATAACAGGGATACTTGCATTCTGTGAAGCCACAAGGGGCGCACCCTCTTTAGGATGGCGCATAGCTATAATATCCGCATAGCAGCTGATGGTTTTAGCAGTATCAGCTACACTTTCACCCTTGGCAGCAGATGAAGAATTAGCCTCGGAAAAGCCCAACACACTACCACCCAGTTCGAGCATAGCCGCTTCAAAACTGAGCCTTGTTCTTGTGGAGGGTTCAAAGAAAAGTGTGGCAAGTTTTTTGCCCTTGCATTTTTCTGAATAAGCTTCAGGGTTTGCAATAATATCGTTGGCAACACCAATAAGCTCATCTAATTCTTCAACAGAAAAATCAAGAATATCAATAAGACTTCTCATAAAATTTTATTCCTTTCGGATTATTCTTTTGCGCCGTTTACTGCGAGGTAATTTTTAATACGTTCTACGTTCTCTTTATTCTTTTCGTCTTCTTCAAGATATTCAATAATATCATAAACGTCGACAACTGAGTATACGGGGAAACCATATTCCTCGCCTACCTCTGCCATAGCAGATTTATCTGTTTTACCCTTTTCTTTACGGTCAACCATAACAAAGGTTGCGGCAACCTTTGTGCCTTCAAGACCTGAAAGGATGGACATACTTTCGCGAATAGCAGTACCCGCGGTAATAACGTCTTCAACAATAACGATTTCTTCCCCTGCCTGAGGCTTGTAACCTACGAAAACACCGCCCTCGCCGTGGTCCTTTTCCTCTTTACGGTTAAAGAAGAAGGGCACGTCAAGACCGTTTTTAGCAAGAGCAACAGCAACTGAAACAGCAATAGGAATACCCTTGTATGCAGGACCGTAAAGAACTGTTTTTTTGTTACCTACTTTTTCAAAATATGCCTTTGCATAGAATTCGCCTAATTTGCAAATCTGTTCGCCTGTTTTAATATCGCCTGCGTTGATGAAATAAGGGATTTTTCTACCGCTTTTTGCAGTAAAATCACCGAATTTAAGAACGCCTGCACCTTCTAAAAACTGTATAAATTCTCTTTTGTAGCTTTCCATAATTCTTTTCCTCCTCAATTAGTCACAAAATTCTGCTACGCAACGATTGTATGCTGCAACGGGGTCTTCAGCCGCAGTAATGGGTCTGCCCACAACAATGTAGTCAGAACCGATTTCTTTAGCCTGAGCAGGTGTCATAACACGCTTCTGGTCGCCGATATCACCATCTGCGAAACGCACACCGGGAGTAATTGTAAGGAAGTCCTTACCACAGGTATCGTGAACCTTACCTGCTTCAAGGGGTGAGCAAACAACACCGTCAAGACCTGCAAGCTTAGCATTGTGAGCATAGTGCATAACTACCTTGTCGATGGGTTCTTTAATAAGAAGGTCGTTTTCCATTCTTTCCTGGTCTGTGGATGTAAGCTGAGTAACCGCAATAAGGAGAGGTCTTGTACCATCCTCACGTGTAAGACCTTCGAGAGCAGCTTCCATCATACTGATAGTACCTGATGCATGAAGGTTTGTAATATCCACGTCAAGACCTGAAAGAACTGACATTGATTTTTTAACTGTGTTAGGAATATCGTGGAGCTTAAGGTCAAGGAAGATTTTGTGTCCGCGCTTTTTGATTTCACGAACAATCTGAGGACCTTCTGCATAAAAAAGCTCCATACCGATTTTTACGAAAGGCTTTCTGCCACCTTCGAATTTATCAAGAAATTCATAAACTTTTTCAGCACTTGCAAAGTCACAAGCAACAATTACGTCTCTACCCATTATTTTACTCCTCCTATTATATCTGAAAGATTATTAATTCCGTATTTATCCATAACTCTCGGTAAATCGTCAATAATATCACGACATACGCAAGGGTCAATAAGGTTTGCGGCACCTACTTCAACTGCAGTAGCACCTGCGAGCATAAGTTCAATTACGTCCTCTGCACTTGAAACGCCACCCATACCTACAACGGGGATGTTAACCGCATTTGCAACCTGATAAACCATTCTTACTGCCACGGGGAAAATTGCGCTACCCGAGAAACCGCCCATTTTATTTGCAATAACGGGCTTTTTGGTTTTAAGGTCAATACGCATACCTAAGAGTGTGTTAATAAGACTGATACCCTCCGCACCTGCAGCTTCACAGGCCTCTGCAATTGCAACAATGTCTGTAACGTTGGGTGAAAGCTTAATGATTACGGGCTTTGTAGTTACCTTTTTAACTGCCGCAGTAACCTCTGCCGCCGCCTCGGGATTTGTACCGAAGCTCATACCGCCACCGTGAACATTGGGACAGCTTACGTTTACTTCAAGCCAACCCACCTGTTCTTCTTTATCAAGCTTTTCACAGGTGTAAGCGTAATCCTCAACGGCAAAACCGCTGACGTTAGCCATAACCTTTTTATCAAAGCATTTTTTAAGCTTTGGTAATTCTTCACTGATAACCTTTTCAACACCGGGGTTCTGAAGACCAACGGCGTTAATCATACCTGAACTGCACTCTGCAATACGGGGTGTGGGGTTACCGAAACGAGGGTCCTTTGTAGTCCCCTTGAATGAGAATGTACCAAGAACGTTTATGTCATAAATTTCTGCGAATTCGTAGCCGTAGCCGAAAGTTCCGCTTGCAGGAATAACAGGGTTATCAAGGGTTATTCCGCAAAGGTCAACACTTAATCTGCCCATAAAATTTCCTCCTTTTCAAGCACGGGACCGTCTTTACAAATACGCTTGTAGCCTGTAATCGTTTTACAGGAGCAACCCATACAAGCACCGAAGCCGCAACCCATACGCTCCTCAAAACTGAACTGACCGCTTGTGGAGGTTGCCTTATAAAGTGCTCTGAGCATGGGCTCGGGACCACAAGTGTAGAAATATGTGTAATCAACTTCCTTCAAGGCATCCGTAACAAAACCCTTAACGCCGTAAGAGCCGTCGGCAGTTGCCACAATCACATCTGCACCGAGAGCCTTGAAATCATCCTCGCAGAAGATTTCTTCTGCAGTATTAAAGCCAAGGATTACAGTCACCTTTTTACCCTGAGCAATAAGCTTTTTGGCGAGCATATAAAGGGGCGGAACACCTACGCCACCACCTAAAAGAACAGGCTTGTCCCCTGAAACTTCGGTATTGTAGCCGTTACCGAGACCTGTAAGGATATTGAGTTCGGTACCTACTGCCATTTCTGACATTTTTTCGGTACCTTTACCTACCACCTTATAGATCAATGTAAGAATTCCGTCCTCACAATCGCACACGGAAATAGGTCTGCGAAGGTAAAAACCATCTAATTTGATATTTACAAACTGACCGGAAGACGTGATATCACTCACGTCTCCGCTAAGCTTCATTCTGTAAACACTTTTTGTAAGAGGTGTGTTTTCAGTTATTTTAAAAATTGATTCTCTCATAAATTTGCCTCTGCATCAATAGTTGAAATTGTAAGGGTAATATCTTCAAGAACGTCAAGAAGAACACGTACGGTATCAAGAGCTGTGAAGATTGTTACGTTATTTTCAATTGCGTAACGGCGGATTTCAAGACCATCATTTGCAGAGCCTGTTGAGTCAATATCCTTAGTGTTGATAACGTAAGCAATATGACCCTGACGGAGTGCATCGGGAATTTCTTCGCTACCGTCACTGATTTTACCAAGTACATGAGTACGGATACCGTTTTCTTTAAGGAATTTTGCAGTACCGCTTGTTGCCTGAATGTTGAAACCGAGGTTGTAGAAACGACGGATAAGAGGAAGTGCTTCTTCCTTATCCTTATCGGCAATTGTAGCAAAGACAGTACCGTAATTCTGAAGGTGCATACCTGATGCCTGAAGTGCTTTGTAAAGTGCGCGGTTAAGCTTATCGTCATAACCGATTGCTTCACCTGTTGACTTCATTTCGGGTGAAAGGTAGGCGTCAAGACCACGGATTTTATTGAATGAGAAAACGGGAACCTTTACGTACCAACGTTTCTTTTCTTCGGGATAGATATCGAAGATGCCCTGTTCCTTAAGGCTCTTACCCATAATAACTTCTGTTGCAATGTCTGCAAGTGAGTAGCCTGTTGCCTTTGAAAGGAAGGGAACAGTTCTTGAAGAACGGGGGTTAACCTCGATGATATAAACGTCGTCGTGTTCGTCAACGATGAACTGAATGTTGTAAAGACCAACAATGCCGATGCCAAGACCAAGCTTTTTAGCATACTGAAGGATGATACCTTTAACCTTGTTGGAAATACTGAATGAGGGATATACGCTTATGGAGTCACCTGAGTGAACACCTGTTTTTTCAACAAGCTCCATAATACCGGGAACAAATACGTCTCTGCCGTCACAGATAGCGTCAACCTCAACCTCTTTACCCTGAATGTATTTATCAACAAGAACGGGCTTGTCCTCGTCAATTTCAACGGCAGTTTTGAGGTAGTGACGGAGCTGGTCTTCGTTAGCAACAATCTGCATAGCACGTCCGCCAAGAACGAAACTGGGACGAACAAGTACGGGATAGCCGATATCCGCCGCAGCTGCAAGACCATCTTCCATATTTGTAACTGCCTTACCCTTTGCACGGGGAATATTCAATTCGTTAAGAAGATTTTCAAAAGCGTTACGGTCCTCTGCACGGTCAATAGCTGCACAGTCAGTACCGATAATCTTCACACCGCGGTCATGAAGGGGCTGTGCAAGGTTAATAGCAGTCTGACCACCGAGAGTTGTTACAACACCTTCGGGTTTTTCGAACTCGATAATGTTCATAACGTCTTCGGGAGTAAGGGGCTCGAAGTAGAGCTTGTCTGCAGTTGTGTAGTCAGTAGAAACAGTTTCGGGGTTATTGTTGATGATAATAGCCTCGTAACCTGCGTTTTTGATAGTCATAACAGCGTGAACTGTTGAGTAGTCAAATTCAACACCCTGACCGATACGGATGGGACCTGCACCAAGAACGATAATCTTTTTCTTGTCGGTGTGGATGGAAGCGTTCTCACCTGTGTATGATGAATAGAAGTAAGGAATGTATGCATTTGTGTGACAAGTGTCAACCATTTTGAATGCAGGGAAAAGACCCATTTCCTTACGCATATTGTAAACGTCAAGCTCGTTGCAGTTCCAGAGCTTTGCAATGTATTTATCGCCGAAGCCCATCTTCTTTGCTTCTACAAGAACGTCCTTATCCTTACCTGCACGAAGCTTTTCTTCCATATCAATGATATTTTTGAAAGCCTCAAGGAAGTAGGGAGTAATCATGGTGATTTCGTGAATTTTCTCAAGAGAAACACCGTGGTAAATAAGCTCTGCAATAGCGAAGATATTATCGGAGCGGAACTCTGAAATATATTCAAGGAGTTCTTCAACACTCATATTATCAAATTTTGAAAGGTACATATGGTTTGCACCGATTTCAAGAGAACGGATACCTTTAAGAAGAGCCTCTTCAAGGTTTGAACCGATACCCATAATTTCACCCGTAGCCTTCATCTGAGTACCAAGCTTGTTGGTAGCAGATGCAAACTTATCAAAGGGGAAACGGGGTAATTTAGCAATAACGTAGTCGAGTCTGGGCTCAAATGCTGCGTTTGTGTTAGCAATCTGGATATCTTCAAGAGCCATACCTACGGCAATTTTTGCAGTAACACGTGCAATGGGGTAACCTCAAGCCTTTGAAGCAAGCGCAGAAGAACGTGAAACTCGGGGGCTAACCTCAATAAGATAATATTCGGAAGTATGGGGATTAAGGGCAAACTGAACGTTACAGCCACCTTCAATCTTAAGTTCCTTGATGAGCTTGATAGCTGAATCGTTGAGCATCTTCTCATCTTCTTTGCTGAGTGTCATAATGGGTGCTACAACGCATGAGTCACCTGTATGAACACCTACGGGGTCGATATTTTCCATACCGCAGATGGTGATAGCGTGGTCGTTGGAGTCACGCATAACCTCGAACTCAATCTCCTTATAACCCTTAACACTCTTTTCAATAAGAGCCTGATGAACGGGTGAAAGCTTGAATGCGTTTGTACCGATTTCGATAAGCTCTTCTTCGTTGTAAGCGAAACCGCCACCTGTACCGCCAACTGTGAATGCAGGACGAAAAACAACGGGGTAACCAATACGAGCTGCAGCCTGTATTGCTTCCTCTAAAGAGTAAGTGATTTCTGAAGGAATAACGGGTTCACCGATGGATTCGCAAAGCTCTTTGAACATTTCACGGTCCTCTGCACGTTCAATGGATGCACTTGAAGTACCAAGAAGCTCTACGTTGCACTCTTTAAGAACACCTTTTTTCTCAAGCTGCATAGCAAGGTTAAGACCTGTCTGACCGCCGATACCGGGAATAATAGCATCGGGACGCTCGTGACGAATAATCTTAGCCACGTACTCAAGAGTCAACGGCTCCATATAAACCTTGTCCGCGATAATTGTGTCGGTCATAATTGTAGCGGGGTTGGAGTTAACAAGAACTACCTCGTATCCCTCCTCTTTAAGAGCAAGACAAGCCTGTGTACCTGCATAGTCAAACTCTGCCGCCTGACCGATAACAATAGGACCTGAACCTATAATCAAAACTTTCTTAATGTCTGTTCTCTTTGCCATCTGAGAATCCTCCTTAAATATATATGAAAATCAATTATTAACAAATTTACGGTCGTGTGAATCCTATCATCCCTGTTCGGCTCTGCCGAATAGGGAGGGGGACCGCGTTAGCGGTGGTGGGTAGTTCTCTTGCGGTTTTTCTTCAGTCGCAGAGAACACAACATCGCCCATTTTACTTCTTATAGACAACCTTTCCGTCACACACGGTCAGTACACATTCGCTCAGTACGGGCATACCCGCAAAGGGTGTCGCCTTACCTTTTGAAAGGAACTCGTCGGGGTTTACAGTCTTTTCAACGTCAAGCTTCCATACTGTGTAATCCGTACCAAAGGGAATATCAAATCTCTTGCGGGGGTTTATTGCCAGAAGCTCAATAAGCTTTTCAAGGGTTATAATCCCTGTTTTAACAAGGTTTGTGTACATAACCTGAAAAGCGGTTTCAAGACCCACGATACCGAAGGCACTTCCTGCAAGACCTTTGCTCTTTTCCTCTGCGGAGTGGGGTGCGTGGTCGGTGGCAATCATATCAATTGTACCGTCCTTGATACCCTCTAAAAGTGCAAGTCTGTCTTCCTCGGAACGAAGTGGCGGATTCATTTTGAAGCTACCACTTTCTTCAAGGTCATTATCGTCAAGCACAAGGTAATGAGGACCTGTTTCACAGGTAACGTCAAGACCTTCCGCTTTGGCTTTTCGTATAAGTTCAACACTCTCTTTCGCAGAGATGTGGCAAACATGATATTTACAGCCCGTTTCTTTTACAAGGCGCAAATCTCTTTCAATGGGTTTCCATTCACTTTCACTGCATATACCCTTGTGGTTATGCTCTTTAGCATATTCACCATCGTGGATGTAACCGCCGAAAAGAAGTGAATTATCCTCGCAGTGAGCAACTATCGCTTTGCCCAGACGTTTTGCTTCAAGCATTGCCTGTCGCATAAGCTCCTCGCACTGCACTCCCCTACCATCGTCGGAAAATGCGAAGCAGTCTGCGCTCATATCCTCCAAGTCAGAAAGTTTTTCGCCCTTCTGACCCACTGTAATTGAAGCGTAAGGGTAAACGTTTATGAAAGCATCTTTTTTTATGATATCAATTTGTTCTTTAAGATGCTCCGCAGTATCGGGAACAGGGTTTAAATTGGGCATTGTGCACACCGCGGTGTAACCCCCATGAGCAGCACTCCTGCACCCTGTTTCAACCGTCTCTTTATAAGAAAAGCCCGGCTCACGAAAATGCACATGCACGTCGCAAAAGCCGGGAAAAATAATATATTCGGGTGAATTAAAAACAGCAATACCATTATCAGAACACAAATGAACCGCAACGTCTGAACAGAACGCCTGAGCGTCTATTCCCATTGCAGCAGTATTCACAATTTTTGCCTTAAGTTGCTCTGCCATAATTAACCTCTTTCAAAAAATAAAAGCCTTGCACACGGCAAGGCTCGAACACACAAAAACATTGATACAGTCGCACCTGTACCCAATAAATTCATATTTCAATCTTGCCGATATCTCGTACCGTCTTAAAGATCCTATTTATAATAACAAAGAACCTTTCTTTTGTCAATAGAATTACTGTCATTCTGAGCGAAAAAGCGCATAGGATTTATGGTCCTGTTTTTGTAAATATTAACCAAATTCATTTTCAACTTCTATCGTAAAAATCACCAAAACCGCGACCATATTTTCGTCAATATGAAGGGCAATATATTGTTGAATATATTTTACTTATAGTTTAAAATAAAGTATTATATTAAAACATTATATTTGTAAGGTGGTGAGCCCTTGGGAAAGAAAAATTCAATATACATTTTCCAGAAAGGATTCAACTATTCCCAGGACGGACCCGGCAACCGCCTTGTTTATCACCTTGCGGGTTGCAATTTGCGTTGTCCCTGGTGTTCAAACCCCGAGGGTCTTACAATAAATGAAAGTGCGGAGAAACTCACCATTGATGATATAGTCAAAGAGGCGCTTTCCTCACGTATGATTTTTATCGACGGAGGCGGTGTCACCCTTACGGGCGGTGAGGTTACCTGCCAGAAAGATACGGTACCGGAACTTTTAAAAGAACTTAAGAAAAACGGCATCCACACCTGTATCGAAACCAACGCATCCCTTGGGGATTGCGAAGAAATTTTCGACACCGTAGATTATATGATTGCGGATTTCAAATCCCCTTTCAAAGATAAATTAAAAATTGTCACCGACGGTGATATGGACGTAATAAAAGAAAATCTTCTTTACAGAGCCAAAACAGGGAAACCACTTCTTGTGCGTGTTCCGCTTATTAAGTTCTTCAACTGTGGCGAAGAAAACGCCAAGGAATTCGCCCTGTTTTTCGAAGAATTAAAAAACACAGGCAACGAAAATCTTAGTTTCGAAATTCTTACATATCACGAATTCGGCAAAGAAAAATACACCAAACTCAATATGGAATACACCGTCACCGACGGCTATGTTACCGAGGATGATATAAAAACACTTTTACAAGAGTTGAAAAACAAAAATTTAAAAATAATCAACACCTGAGGTGAATGTTATGTATAATTTTGACCCTATCAAAACAACCGAAACCGCAAAGCTTCTTTTCAAAGAAGAACGAGCCATAAACCATCTTGAAGGTTGGTTCATTGTAAAAGAAACCGAGCAGAAATACGATGATAAATATTCAGATTTGCCCCCTATGAGAAAGGCGGCAGAAAAATTCCGCGAGGCAGTAAAAATCTTACCTTTATCAATCAGTGATTACGCGGTTTTCGCAGGTACTCAGAGGGATGCTTTCGCAAGAAGCTACGCCCTTATCAACCCCACCTTCAAAGTTGAAACCTTCGCAGGCTATTGCGACCCTACCGCAGTTTATGACGACATTGACCCTACCGAGGAATTTACTGCAGAGCGTATCAATGCCCTTCGCGAACTTGATAAAAAGAGCGATTACGTAAAAGCCCTCAGCGAGGTTTACAAAAACTGTGAAAACCTTACGGGTGAAGTTGCTTTCTTCGTTGAGCAGGTAACAGGACACCTTATTCCCGATATGCGTTACGCATTGAAGTACGGTGTTAAAAAGATGCTTTCCGATATTGAAGAAAAGCAAAAAAATGCAAATCCTGAGCAATATGACAATTATGAGGCAATGAAAATTGCCCTTGATTGCGTACTCATTCTTGCAAAGCGTTACAAGGAAATTGCCGACGAAAAACTTCTTACCGCAGAAGGTGAAAGAAAAGAGCAGTTGACACTCCTTTCAGAAACTCTTGCAAAAGTACCCGAGAATGGTGCTAAAACCTTCTACGAAGCTATCCAGAGTTTCATTCTTCTCTGGGAGATTATGTGCCTTGAACAAGCACCCAACCCCTTCGCATTTTCAGTTGGTAACGCGGACAGAATTTTCGAACCCTACAGAGCCGCAGACGGTCTTTCAAGGGACGAAACCGCAGCACTTTTCAAGCATTTCCTTGTGTTCTTCAACGTTGCCGACAGAAGCTGGGCAATATCACAGAACCTCATTGTAAGCGGTCGCGACAAGGATGGAAACGACCTTACAAACAACTCTACCTACGCACTCCTTGATGCGTACTATGATATGAATTTACCACAGCCCATCCTCTCTGTTAAGTTACATAAAAACACTCCTCAGAAGCTTTACGAGGAGCTTGGCAGATTCCTTTTCACACCCGGCTGCCTTACACCCTCCTTCTTCAACGACGACTCTCTTTTCAAGGTTTTACCCGAAGCAGGAATTGATATTGACGACGTTGAGGACACCTCAATTGCAGGTTGTCAGGAACCCCTTATTATGGGTAAGGACAACGCCAATACAACTAATAGCTGGTTCAATTTGGGTAAAATCCTCGAACTCACTCTCAACAACGGATATTCAACAATTACAGGCGAAAAAATCGGTACTGTATGTGAAGAAACCGATGCTCTTACTTTACTTAAAAACATCCGTGAGCTTTTCTACAAAAACGCACAGTATTTCTGCGACGAAATGGTAAAAGCTGCAAATGGTGCTTCAAGAGCAATTTCACATCTTCCCGTACCCTTCCTCAGTACGGTTATGGGCGGTATTGAAAGTGGTTACGACACCCGTGACATCACTCACCAGAGCACAAAATACAATGGTAGCGGATGCCTTATTCACGGCACAAGCGTTGTTGCGGACTCATTCATTGCAATTGATAAACTTTTAAACGAAAGACCTGAAGATGCAGACAAACTTCTCGATGCTCTTAAGAATAATTTTGAAGGCTACGAGGAATTAAGAGAATTTTTGATTTCTGCACCTAAGTTCGGCAACAATATTGCAGAGGTCGACAACGAAACTGCCGAGGTTACTTCAAAAATTGCCGATATGGTACGTGCACAGAAAAACTATCTCGGAAATAACTTCAGACCCGACTTCTCCACACCCTCTACACACCTTCTTTACGGTTATTGGGTTGGTGCACTTCCCTGTGGCAGAAAGTCACGTGATATGCTGGGCTATGGTGTTGACTCCCTTTACGGCGAAGCTCAGAATGGTCTTGGTTTCCGTACACTTTCACTTTTCAAATTACCCTTCAATAAAATGTGTGGCGGTTATGCATCCCACTTCGGCATTGACCCCAAATACTTTATAGCTACGGATTACGAGGGTAAGGGCGTTGAATTCCGCGACAAGGTTATGAAGCCCTTGTTCTTCAACGAACTCAACGAAAACGTTGCACCCTTCTATCTCTACGTTAACGTTACAACTGCAGAAATTCTCAAAAAGGTTCTTGCAGAGCCTCAGAAATATGCACCCTCCGGTGTTTATATTATGAGAATTCACGGCACTTTCGTTAACTTCTTAGACCTTTCACCCGCTATCCAACAGGATATTATACGCCGTCTCGACCCTGCGTCAACCGCAGTTATGTGCTAAGCTATGAATATATTAGGAATTGATATTGGTACAACCACCGTAACCTGTCTTATTCTTGACACTGAGAAAAAGCAGGTTACAAGGTCCTGTACTTTAAAAAATGATAGTTTCGTTAAGGGCAAGTCCTTTGAGAAACTTCAGGACCCCGAAACTATAATAAACACCGTTAAATCCGCCGTTAAGGAAGTGTGCCTTCATGCAACACCCGATGCTATCGGTATCACAGGGCAGATGCACGGCATTCTCTACCTTGATGAGAAAAATTCCCCCCTTTCTCCCCTTATGATATGGCAGGACGAGAGAGGCAACGAGGTTTACCAAAACGGTGAAACCTATGCTCAATATCTTACCCGTGTTACAGGTATAAAAGCCGCTTCGGGCTTTGGTCTTACAACCCATTTTTATAACCTTAAAAACGGACTTGTACCCGAAAATGCGGTTATGCTTTCCACCATTCACGACTACCTGGTTTCGGTATTAACTAACCGAAAACCTGTTACACATTCAAGCGATGCGGGCAGCCTTGGTTTCTTTGATTTAGAGAAACTTTGTTTTGACAAAAAAGCCTTGGAAATCGCAGGTATTGATCCTGAGTTTTTACCCGAGGTTTTCTCCGAAACCGTAATTGCAGGTAAAACCCACTGTGACTTCTTACCATCGGATATTCCCGTGGCTGTTGCCATCGGCGACAATCAGGCAAGTTTTCTAGGTTCAGTTGCAGAGCCGCAGAAGTCCGTGCTTGTAAACGTTGGTACGGGAAGTCAGGTTTCCTTTGTTACCAAGTCAGTAACCTGTCCCGAAGGTGGTGAAATCCGCCATCTTACAGATGACGAATATATCTTCGTAGGCGCTTCCCTTTGCGGTGGCAGAGCCTACGCCATACTCAAAAATTTCTTCACCTTGTGTGCAGATTTCCTAGGTGGCTCAGGTGATGACCTTTACCCAAAAATGGATGCACTTTCCCAAAAGGCAATGAACTCCAATAATAAACTTACAGTCAAATGTGAGTTCTGCGGTACCCGTGAAAACCCTGCAAAACGTGGCTTTATCGACAATATCGGTGACGATAATTTCACCCCCGAAAACCTTACCTTCGGTGTTCTAAAGGGTGTTTCCACCGAGCTTAAAGATATGTACGAGGCTGCTTGTAATCTTTTGGAAAACGCACCCGAAAAATTAGTCTGTTCGGGTAATGGATTGAGAAAAAGTGAACTGTGGCGACAGATTTTCAGTAGTGATTTTTCACTTCCCACAGAACTTCCCTTGCACAGTGAAGAAGCGGCAGTGGGGTCCTGTGTTTTTGCCTGTGCCGCAAGTAAAATTTATAATGATATCAAAGCATCCCGTGATGCTCTGTTGAGGTGAATTATGGATACTGTAAAAATAGCATCACAACCTGTATTTTTTGAGAAAAACCGAGTTTTCCGCGTATACACAGGCGGTAAGCTTTTCAGTGAGTTTTTCGGCGATAACAGTGAGGATAGTTTCTATCCCGAGGAATGGATTTGTTCATCCACAAAAGCCCTTAACGAGGGTAGCACCGATGAATTCGAGGGTCTTTCAACAGTTAAAGACACTACCATTCATTTTGATGAACTTATAGCCGAACAAAAGGAGCTTATGTTAGGTAACCGAGAGGGTCTTGACGTGCTTGTAAAAGCCCTTGACTCCGCTATTCGCTTACCTGTTCAGGCGCACCCCGACAAAGCCTTTTCACGAGTTAATTTCAACTCCGATTTCGGCAAAGCCGAGTCATGGTTGGTTTTAGGCGCAAGAGAAGGCGCTTGTATTTACTTCGGTTTCAAAGACGGTGTTACACCCGAAGAATTCGAGGATGCGGTAGCAAAAAGCGAAACCGACAAAACCGCTATGGAAAAGCTCCTTAATAAAATCCCCGTAAACGTGGGTGACGTATATTTCATTCCTGCAAAGGCAGTTCACGCTATCGGCTACGGTTGTCTTATCCTCGAGGTTCAGGAGCCTACGGACTTTACAATTCAGCCCGAGCGTTGGTGCGGTGACTACAAGCTTTCTGACAATGAAATGTATATCGGTCTCGAAAAAGAAACTGCTTTAAGCGTTTTCGACTATTCTTATAACTTAGATAAAGTTCTTAAGGAATGCCTTAAAACTCCCACGATTATTTACGAAACCGACGGTTGCAAAAGGGAATGCCTTATCGGTAAATCCGATACCCCCTGTTTCGGTGTTGAACGTTACGTTATAAATAACGGTGAAACAGAAAATCTTGTGGGACCCTGTGTCTACGTTGTTACCGAGGGTGAGGGCGTTTTAAAAGGCGGAAACTATGAAAAATCCTTGAAAAAAGGAGACTACTTCTTTATGCCCTACTCCTGCAACAAACAGTACAAGGTAAAAACCCAAGGCAACCTTACTCTTGCAGTATGTCTTCCTCCGGAGGTTTAATATGATTAACGAGCTTTTAAATGGTAAAGTCTGGGATACAAAATGCAACGAAAAATTCTTTCAGTATCTTAAGGATTTTACAGACGAAGAAAAATGCGAAATAATCTACCAGGTTATGCCACGTATTTTTAAAAAGGGTGACGCTGAAAGCATTGCCTGTGCGGAAATAATACTTATCTGTGCCACTCAACAGTATTTCAACGTTGAGTCCACCCACTATAAGGCACTTGTTTACTATCGCTTAGGTGAACTTTACGAATGCTATAAGGAAAACTTCATAAAAGCGTATACCGCATATAAAAAATATGAACTCAACAACGTTGAGTTCAGTGGTGTTCACAGTGTTTTATTACGTGTGCTTTTGTTAAGAGATAATTTTACCTATTCCGAGGAAATGGAAAAGGAGCTTAATTTAAGTTATGGCGAAACTGACTTAGGCTTACGTAAAGACCGCCTCTATGAAAATATCGGCACACTTATTATGGCAGAGCGTAACAAAGACGAAAAGACCATCGAAATGCTCAAAAAACGCATTAAGTCAATTATCAAAGCGGACAAATATTTCTTCCTTGACTTGGTATTTAGAAAAGATGCAACTCCCGACTACTTAAACACCCCCGAAAGACTTATGAATTATATAAACAATTTATAAAAGAAAAAGCCCCTCGTCGGAACGAGGGGTTTTCTTTTGGAAAGAGAAAATGAAATGTTGAGCAATCAAATTGTCTAATTATTATATAACATATCAATGTTGCAACAATTTCACAACTTTGTAAACAAATTGTGAACAAGTTGTGTTATTTTTGTGTCATAACATTGTTTTAGCATTATTTTCCTCATTTTTGATGACATTTATATGCTAATATGGTATTATATATACATTATTATTTGAAGGAAGATATTATGGATATTTTAAAAACCCTATGTACCGAATTTGCCGTCAGCGACACTCATATCAAAAATATCGTTGAACTTATTGACGACGGCAACACCATTCCCTTTATTGCCCGTTACCGTAAAGAGATGACAGGCTCCTGTGACGACCAGAAGTTAAGAGAAATCAACGACCGTCTCACATATCTCAGAAACCTTGAAAAACGTAAAGAAGAAGTTTTATCCTCCATTGAGGAACAGGGTAAATTAACCGACGAAATTTCCGCAGCAGTAGCCGCTGCCGTAACACTTGCGGAAGTTGAAGATATATACAGACCCTACAAACAAAAACGTAAAACTCGTGCCTCTGTAGCTAAGGAAAAGGGTCTTGAGCCCTTGGCGGATCTCCTTCTTTCCTTCACTCTTAACGGCGTGGATTTGAACGATATTGCCACTGAATATGTTGATAGCGAAAAAGGGGTAGAAACACCCGAGGAGGCTTTACAGGGTGCATCTGACATTATTGCCGAGCGTATTTCCGACTCACCCGACGTACGTCGTGTACTCAAGGACCTTATTGCAAAACGCGGTGTTATAAAATCCCTTGCTAAAACCGAGGAAGACAGTGTTTACTCTATGTACTACGAGTACCAGGAACCTGTTTCTAAAATTCCCTCACACCGTATCCTTGCCATAAACCGTGGCGAAAAAGAAGGATTCTTAAAAGTAAGTGTGGAAGTGGAAGAAGAAACTGCACTTATGCTTATTCACCAGCTTTTCATAAAAGAGGGCAGTTCTTCAACAGATTTTTGCAAAGCATCTGCCGCAGACAGTTACTCACGACTTATACTCCCCTCTCTTGAACGAGAAACCCGTACAAATCTTACAGAAAAAGCCGACGAACAGGCTATCAAGATGTTCGGTAGTAACTTAAAGCCCCTTCTTATGCAACCGCCCATTAAGAACAAGACCGTTCTTGCAGTTGACCCTGCTTACAGAACAGGTTGCAAGCTTGCAGTTGTTGACGGTAACAGTCGTGTACTTTTCACGGGTGTTATTTACCCCACACCCCCTCAGTCTAAAATTCAGGAATCCGAAAAGAAGGTTCTTGAACTTATTGAGAAATTCAAAATTGACTGTATTTCAATCGGTAACGGCACCGCAAGCAAGGAAAGCGAGATTTTTATTGCGGATACCATTAAAAAGTCAAGCCGTCCCGTATCATATATGGTCGTAAATGAAGCAGGTGCATCCGTTTATTCCGCCTCCAAATTAGGTGCGGAGGAATTCCCCGATTTCGACGTTTCAGTACGTTCCGCAGTATCCATTGCAAGACGTTTACAAGACCCCCTTTCAGAGCTTGTAAAAATTGAACCCAAGAGTATCGGCGTGGGACAGTATCAACACGACGTACCCCCTGCAAGGCTTGAAGAATCCCTTTCAGGCGTTGTTGAGGACTGCGTTAACTCAGTTGGTGTTGACCTTAACACTGCCTCAGTTTCCCTTTTAAAATACATTGCGGGTATCAGCTCCTCAACTGCAAAGAATATTGTTGCTTACCGTGAAGAAAACGGCGCATTCTCGGGCAGAAGCGAACTTAAAAAGGTCAAGGGTCTCGGCCCCAAAGCCTATCAGCAATGTGCCGGTTTCCTTCGTATCCCCAAGGGCAAGACACCCCTTGATAACACAGGTGTTCACCCCGAAAGCTATGACGCGGCTAAAAAATTACTTGACTTATTCGGTTATTCTCAGAAGGACGTTGCCTCCAATGGTGCATCGGGCATCGGCGGTAAGGTAAAGGAATATGGTCTTGCAAAAGCCGCCGAAGAATGCGGTGTAGGTACCCCCACTCTTACAGATATTATCGGCGAATTGGAAAAACCCGGTCGCGACATCCGTGACGATTTACCCAAGCCCATGCTCCGTTCCGATATTATGGATATGAACGACTTAAAAGAAGGAATGGAATTAACAGGTACAGTACGTAACGTTATTGACTTCGGTGTGTTTGTTGATATCGGTGTTCATCAGGACGGACTGGTTCATATTTCGCAGATTTGTGACCGTTTTATAAAACACCCCTCCGAGGTTCTTAAGGTTGGCGAGGTTGTAAAGGTCAAGGTTCTTGGTGTTGACTCCAACAAAAAACGTATTTCATTGACTATGAAAGGCGTTAATCAATAAGATTAAAAATATATAGTGACAAATTAACATCTATATGGTATAATTATCAGGATTTTAATGAATGCGAGGTACTAAAAGTGCTTGAATTAAACAATGCTCTTGAACTTATTATAAAAACAGTTGAAAAAACATCCGAAGAATATGGCTTTAAGGTTGAATATCCCGAAGGCATAAGACCTCCCGAGCTTCCTATTCAGGTTATTGGTTCAAAGTCAATTATTATGTTCCGCGGTGAAAACGGCAGAATCAGGGTTGAACACAGCGGAGATAAAATTTCACTCCACTGTGCACGTGCTAACGAAAGTGACACTCCCGACGACGATATGCGCCGAGTTTCCCTTTCACTTCTTGACTTGGAAACATTCAACGAAAAGGATTTAAAATACCTTGCAGAGGATTACGCAGAGTCTTTCAAAAAGAATTTCTCATCAAAATCTCCCTATAGCGGTAAAAAGGCTCCCACCCCCGTATCAAGAACTCAAGCTAAAAGCGGCGCTCTTGCTTACGATGCAAATACCCTCGGTAGCCGTTTTACAACAATCTATCCCCAGCTTCGCGATGAATATAAAAAGAATCTTGAAACTTACGGTGAATTTTTAGCAGAAGATTTCTTTGTTAACTACGGTAACGCACTTGTACTCCAGACAATCCGTGAAAATGACAAAATCAAAATGCGTCAGCTTTTCAAATTGCTTAACGATATTTATGAAGACGGTACTAACGATACACAGAGCCTTGTTGGTGTTACAATCCTCGGTAGTACACTTGCTGCAAACATTGAACTTCTTGAAACTGCACAGGAATATTTCAGTGACACAATGAGAGAGCCTGTTACAGAAATCGTTAACTACCTTGCAAAGAGCAAAAGTGCAAGAATGAGACTTGAGAATCCCCCTGTATACAAGCCCAAAAAGAACAAGAAAAAGGGCATGTTCTCCTCAATGCTTGGAATGTAAAAAACAAAACTCTATCTTGATTTTCAAGGTAGAGTTTTTCTTTTGCTATAATATTTTTCAGTATTTCATCCGTTTTTTTATAAAAGAACTTGTATTTTTCGACAAACAATAGTATTATATACAATTGTGTGAATTTTTTAATATATTTTTTATTTATACGAAAGGATTTTATTTTTATGAGCACTAACACCAAAAAAAGCGGTGGTTGGCGTACAAACAAATGGATACGTGCGGCAATCCCTGCGCTTTTGCTTCATTGCAGCATCGGTACGGTTTATTGTTGGTCCACCTTCAGTGAGAAAATCGGCGACTTCATCGGTTTCGGTAAGGGTAGCGTTGAATGGGCATTCAGCTTTGCCATCTTCTTCCTCGGTATGTCCGCCGCATTCCTTGGCAACATTGTAGAAAAAGATATCCACAAATCCTCACTCATTGCTGCTATCTGTTTCTCATGCGGTATGGCAGGTTCAGGTTTCTTCATCTGGTATGGTGGTAAGAATCCCGGAAGTATGATTTCGCTTATGGGTATTTACCTCTGCTACGGTTTCATTATGGGCGTAGGTCTCGGTACAGGTTACCTCTCCCCCGTAAAAACTCTTATGCTCTGGTTCAAGGAGAATAAAGGTCTTGCAACAGGTCTTGCAGTTGCGGGCTTCGGTGCCGCAAAGGCAATTGCCACCCCCATTATGGAGTGGATGCTTGAAAATCTCGGCAACGGTGCAATTTACAAGATGTTCTTCATTCTTGCCGGTGTTTACTTTGTGCTTATGTTTGCAGGTCATCTTCTTCTTAAAAAGCCCGATGATTGGCACGAACCCCAGAACGCCTCTGAGAAAAAGAGCATTATGTCCGTTATCAAAACAAAACCCATCCGCAACTACCTTGGTATATGGTTGATGTTCTATCTCAACATCACTTGCGGTCTTATGCTTATCTCTCAGGAAAAATACATACTTAAATGTCTTGGACTTTCAGTTGTTGTTTTCCCTGTTATCTCTGCAATATTCAATGCAGGCGGTCGTCTTGGTTTCTCGGCAGCCGGTGATAAATGCAAAGACAGAAATACAATCTACAAGGTTATTTTCACCCTTTCTATTGTTTGTACCGCAGCAGTTATCCTTACAAAGGGTATCGTAAACGGCAAGGGTAACATATTCCTTACAATCCTTGTTGTTGTACTTATTATGATAGTAAATGCAGGTTACGGCGGTGGTTTCTCCAACGTTCCCACATTACTCTCTGACCACTACGGTATGTCAAACGTTTCTGCAATCCATGGTATCACCCTTTCTGCATGGGGATTTGCAGGTCTTACAGGTAACAACCTCGCTAACCTTATTGTTGAAAAATTCGGCGCAAATGATGTTGCGGAAGGTTATCAGGCAGTGCTTTACGTTACAATTGCACTTTACGTTGTTTCACTTATTCTCAGTTTCGTTTTCGTAAGACCTATGAAGGATAAAAAGAACTGATACAAAATCGTACAAAAAACACAAAAGGAAATGCGGAATTTACCGCATTTCCTTTTTATTTATAACCTTCCGGAACAAAAGCCCCTCCTACGATTGCAGCTCATTTTGCATAGCTAAACAGAATTAGAATCGGATTTATCCATCTGATTATGCATTACGTATTATGCATTATGCATTGCACTCGGCTTTGCCCACCTGATTATGCATTACGTATTATGCATTACGCATTAAACTCGGCTTTGCCCAAAAACTTGCAACTTGACACTTTCAACTTGCAACTTATAATCGGCGCTTGTGCCCCATAATTTTGCGTTCTGCATTTCGAATTTTACATTTAAAAACGCCCCGTTCTATGAACGAGGCGTTTGATTATTTTACGAACTTGCGATTTCGTTATATTATAAAATTTCTTTTTTCTTTCTTGTAAGTACGAATGCTGCAGTTGAAACTACGCAAACTGTTGCTGCAAGAGCGATACCTACGTCACCTGTTTTTTCAGACTCTGAAGAAGAAGCCTTAGCAGTTGTTGAAGCTGCTGCTGCATTTGTTGTTGCCACAACAGTTGTTGTTTTGTCGCCACCCTCTTCACCATCGCCACCGAAAAGGTTTTTAAGGAATTCAATGATTTTGTTAAGAAGGTCTTCAAATATACTGAAGTCAATGCCGAGACTTGCAAGGATTTCCTGGAACAATTCGGAAATATCAATGTCATCGTCAATCAACTGTTCGATGATATCTGTGATTTCTGCGTTACCAAGAACGTTTGCAATAGCATCTGCAAAGTCTGCGAATGTTACGCCATTACCGGCAAGCATATCTCTGATAATCTGAAGAAGAGCGTTGATAGTTGATACCTCTGAACTTTCTCCGCTACCTGTTGTGGTATCTTCTTCTGTTGCAGGGGGTGCATTGTCAGGTAAGTTGAAGTTGATAACTCTGTTCTCGTAAAGAGTTGTTGTTGTGATATCATTTTCAACGTTATCGTCTGTACGGAACTCATCGATGTAAAGATTCAAGGAAGTTGAAGCCTTTGATGTGTCGCGAACATTGAATGTGATGAAGATAAGGTCTCTGGACTGGTTTTTGCTAACGCCGTCACCTGAAGGAATCCAAGCCATTGCGTACTGATTATCAGCACCGGACTTAAGACCCGAAACGAGAAGACCGTTAAAGTTGGGTGTTATATTACCTGAACCATCGTCCGCACCTGCAAGACCTGCCTTAGCAACGCTAAGAACGGTGGGGTCAAATTCAAAATACATATTAACGCCGACAAGTTTTTTAATACCCTTGGGGGCTTTAAGAACAACTGTGAAAGTAGTTGTTGTTACCGCAGCAACCTGTGAAGCAGATTCTACGTAATCACCCTCGGTTACTAAAGTAGTAAGAGCGGGGGCTTCAGCCGCAACACCCATCGGCGCAATACTGATGCAGATAAGGAGTGCGGAAAGAAAAATCGCAAGTATTTTCTTCATTAAAATCTTTCCTTTACATGAAAATGTAGGGATAAACCCATTGCTGACTCGTGGGCATAGATATACCGACACTTATAGCCTAAAGAGATTATATTACAAACCGACTTGAATGTCAACAGATATTTTGTTTTTAATAGCTGTTTTTTCAACTTTTTATAATAAGACTTTCACCTCAGAAACCTTGATTTTTGAAGGTTTCTGAGGCGTTTCGGCATTTTAGACAAAATAAGAGTGTTTTTTTCTATCAACACATCAATGAAGTTTTCTCTTTAATTCATCAAGGGATATATTATTATCAATTTCGCCCTGATATTTTTCCATAGAGCCAAAAATACAACCCTTGATTTTACTCTTTTCTTCATCGGTTTTGTAAGAACTGATATTTTCAACCGCAGGAAGTCCGAAAATACCCAAAGAACAAGCCTCTGAAAGCTTTTCAGGTATCATTTTCACAACCTTACCATATATGCTACGTTTTGTAAATTTACAGTTTTTATTACAAAGTTCACACACAAAATCCTCATCTTCAAAGGGAAGTGGCGGATTTTTAACTGCGGGTGTTACGCTTACAAGAGCACCTGTGGGACAAACATTGACACAGGCACCGCAGGAAGCACATTTGCTTTCACCCAAAGGTAAATCAAACGCGCTCATGGGTATTGTGCCAAAGCCTCTGCCGAAAAGACCTAGATTTTCAGTTCCCGATATTTCACGACAAGCTCTTACGCACTGACCGCACAAAATGCACTTGTTATTATCCCTTACAATAAACGGATGACTCTTATCCTTGGGATACTGACGGTTTTTACCGTTAAGGGTAAGGGAAAGCGCATCGTAATCCCTCATTAAAGGCAACAATTCACAGTAATAAACTGCCGAACAACCACATTCAAGGCAACGACTTGCCTCCTTGATTGCTTCTTCTTTAGTAAACGTAAATGCAACCTCGCTGAAATCACTTCTTCTCTGGAGCGCATCAGTAAGTTTTACCTCACTTCTTTTTATTTCGGGTATTCCCTGAAGAACAGTGGTATCAAAATTCTTGTTAACGGAGTACGAAGGAAGTTCCGGAGGAACCTCTACACCATTAAGATAGCAATCAATTGAACGAGCCGCGTATTTACCACCAGCAATTGCTTTAACGGCAATATCGGGACCCTTATTTATAACGTCACCTGCAGCAAAAACCCCTGCAACTGAAGTCATATAAGTTGTTTCATCCACGGCAATTGTTGATTTTCCGGTTAATTCAACACTATCAATATCTTCTGCTTTAACCCTTTGACCTATAGCAGAAATTATTGTGTCGCATTCAAGTATTTCTGTTTCTCCCTCAATGGCAACAGGACTTCTTCTGCCCGATGCATCGGGTTTGCCCAATTCCATTTTCTGAAGTCTGAGACCTTTTACTTTACCGTTTTCGGATACAACCGCAAGGGGTGACACAAGGAACTTGAATTCCACGCCCTCTGCCTTTGCATCTCTTATTTCATCGGGTTCTGCAGGCATTTCCTTTTCGGTACGTCTGTAAATAAGTGTAACCTTTTCGGCACCAAGACGTACTGCGGTTCTCACCGCGTCAATAGCAGTATTACCGCCACCTACAACGGCCACACTTTTACCAAGGTCGACCTTTTCACCATTGGCAACGCGGTAGAGCATATCAATACCGCCCACAACACCTTCACTGTCGTCGCCCTGGCAACCGATTTTTGTTGAACGCCATGCACCTGTTGCAAGGAACACCGCGTCATATTCATTCTTAAGGCTTTCAACCGTGAAATCCTTGCCCAGAACAGTGTTACAGGCAATTTCAACGCCCATTTTCTTAATAACGTCAATTTCTTCGTCAAGTATGTCTTTAGGTAATCTGTATGCAGGTATACCGTATCTCAACATACCGCCACAATAACTCTGCGCCTCGAAAATCTTAACTTTATAACCCTTTAATGCTAAGAAATAAGCACAGGAAAGACCTGCGGGACCACCGCCCACAACTGCAACCTTTTTGCCATTTGGGTTCTCACATTCGGGAACGTAATCCATATATGAATCTGCAGCAAAACGCTTGAGTGCACATATTGAAACCGCACCCTCAAGGTGCTTTCTGCGACATTTTTCCTCACAAGGGTGGGGACATACTCTGCCTATTGATGCAGGCAATGGGTTATCTTTTTTTATAACTTCAAGAGCCTCACGCTCTTTGCCGTTGGCAATAAGACCCACGTAGCCCTGTATATCCTGATGTGTGGGACAAGCCATAAAGCACGGTGCTTTACAGTCGCCACTATGGTCTGACATTATAAGAGAAAGGGTAATTTTACGGCTTTTTTCAAGCTCGGGTGTACTTGTAGTAACCTTCATACCCTCCGTAACTGTTGTGGAACAGGCTCGTAAAGGCCTTCTGATACCCTCTACCTCTACAAGACACAAACCGCAACCGCCGTAGCTTTCAAGCTCTTTGTTGTGGCAAAGGTGGGGTAAATATATGCCGTTGTCGAGTATATTATCAAGGAGTGTTTTATTGGTATCGGCAGAATATTCTTTGCCGTTTATAAATATTTTAACCGCGCTCATATAGTCCCCTCCCCACTTAAAATTTTAATTGCATTGAACTTACAGGTGTCAATACACTGACCGCAACGAACACATTTTTCACTGTCAATCACATAGGGTGATTTAACCACACCGCTTATTGCATCAACGGGACATTTTCTGCTACAGAGTGAACATCCGCGACACAAATCAGCGCCAATACTGTACTCAATAAGTGCCGTACATTTCTTAGCAGGACAGCATTTATTATTAATGTGTTCTTCGTATTCGTTTCTGAAATATTTTATGGTTGTAAGCACAGGGTTGGGTGCAGAATTACCAAGACCACACAATGCACCTACCTTTATGCTTTCTCCTAATTCAATAAGGGTATCAATATCTTCACTTACACCCTCACCATCGGAAATTCTTTTAAGAATTTCAAGCATACGTGTAGTACCTATACGGCAGGGAACACATTTACCGCAGCTTTCTTTGCTGGTGAAATCCATAAAGAATTTTGCCATATCCACCATACAGGTCTTTTCGTCCATAACTATCATACCGCCCGAGCCCATAATAGCCCCTGTTTTGGCAATATTTTCGTAGTCAATAACAGTATCAAGCATATTTTCGGGTATACAACCTCCGGAAGGTCCACCCATCTGAACAGCTTTTACTTTTGCATCATCTTTGATACCACCGCAGATACCGAAAACAATATCATTTATGGTAAGTCCCATGGGTACTTCCACAAGACCGCCACGTTTCACACGACCTGCAAGGGCAAAAACCTTTGTACCCTTGCTACCCTCGGTACCCATTGAAGCAAAGGCCTCACCGCCATTGTCAATAATCCAGGAAACGTTAGCAAAGGTTTCAACGTTATTGATATTGGTAGGCTTTTTTCTGAAGCCTTTCTGTGCAGGGAAGGGCGGTTTTGTAACGGGCATACCTCTGTTACCGCTTAAGGAAGCAAGGAGTGCTGTTTCCTCACCGCAGACGAACGCACCGGCACCCATCATAATATGAAAATCGAAATTAAAACCGCTACCAAAAATATTTTTACCAAGGTAACCCTTTTCGTGCATCTGGGCAATTGCATTTCTTAATCTCTTCACTGCAAGGGGATATTCTGCTCTTACGTAGATAACACCATTTTCGGCACCGATAGCAATACCCGCAATCATCATACCCTCAAGGACTCTGTGGGGGTCACCCTCTAAAACGGCTCTGTCCATAAATGCGCCCGGGTCACCCTCGTCCGCGTTACAAACCACATACTTTTCATCTGAATGAGCGTTTTTAGCCGCTTGCCACTTAAAATGAGTGGGGAAACCTGCGCCACCACGACCGCGCAAGCCCGAGATTTTAATTTCTTCAATAATTTTATCCGCACCCATTGCAAGTGCTTTTTTGAGAGCGGAGTAACCGCCGGTTTCTATATATGCGTCAATGCTTTCAGGGTCGATTTTACCGCAACCTGATAAAACAATTCTTTTCTGACCCTGTAAAAACTTAAGCTCCTCTTCAGTAAGTCTGTTTTCAAGAGGTAATTCACCCTGTTTTACCGCTTCTGCGAATTTAATGGCACTTCCCTTATTGAGTCTGCCGTATAAAATGCTTTCATTAGAATCTGTAATTACCTCAACAATGGGTTCGGCAAAGCAAAGACCGTTACAACCGACCTTTTCAACCTTAAACTCAGTACCCGAAAAAGCCTCAGTAAGACCAGTAAGAACATCATTGGCTCCCGATGCTATACCGCAAGAGCCGTAACCGAGCAAAAATCTCATTTACCTTCCCCCTTCTTGATGTTTTCGATAATATCAATTACCTTCTGTTGTGTAAGTGTACCGTAAACCGTATCATTAATCATCATAGCAGGTGAAATACTGCAACAACCAAGACAGGCAACTTCCTCCCAGGAGAAAAGACCATCCTCGGTAACGTCCCCTGCGTCAATACCAAGAACACGTTTAATGGTATCACCCATACGCTCACTGCCGTTTACGTGACAGGCAGTACCCATACAAACCATAATTCTGTATTTACCAACGGGCTTAAGCCTGAAACCTGCGTAGAAGGACGCAACACCCATAATACGGCTTGAAGGGATACCTGTTTTTTCAGTTAAATATTCAACCGCTTCCTTGGAAATATAACCGCAAAACTCCTGAACCTCTTGCAGAATTGCAATAAGGCTTTCTTCAGGTGCAGAATATTTATTTAATATTTCATCAATTTTAATTTCAAATTTTTCAGCCACAAAGCCGCCCTCTTTCAAAATACGTTACCTTAAATTTTACATCACACATCAGTTTCTTGCAATAGTAAATTACACTAAAAACACATAATATTTACTTTATTTTATTTACTTTTTTGAAAAAACAATATAAAATAAAAACGGTGATTTTATGAAAGAATATAATTATTACTTTTTTGATTTTGGCGGCACCCTGTGTGACACCACGGAAGGTATTTTCAACTCCATAATTTATTCCCTCGAGTGTTTCGGTATCGAGGAAACCGACAGAGAAAAGCTCAATTTCTTTGTGGGTCCTCCCCTTTTTGAATCCTATAAAACAATATACAACGTAAGCGACGAGGACGCTACCTGGCTTATAGCAAAATACCGCGAACGCTACAAAACCAAAGCTGCCGAGGAATCTGCTATTTACGAGGGTATCGCAGAGTTATTAAAAGAACTTAAAAACCGAGGCAAAAAAATCGCAATAGCATCATCCAAGCCCCGTGTTTTTGTAGAAGAAATTTCAAAATACCACGGCATTGATATCTACTACGACTTCATTTCCGCCGAGGATTTTAAAAACAATCATTCAAGCAAAAAAGACCTTATAAACGCCTGTTTCGATTTCTTTGGAAATCCTGCAAAAGATGAGGTTATTATGGTTGGCGACCGTTTTTATGATATTGACGGTGCAAAAGCCACAGGGGTTGACAGTGCCGGTGCGGTTTACGGCTTCGGCACCGAGAAAGAGCTTATAAACGCAGGTGCAACCTACATTCTCAACAAACCCGAAGATTTACTTTATTAAAAAATTAACCTTGTTCCCGTAAAAAGGAACAAGGTCTTTTTTATGGATTACATTGACCGCATTCAGTATAACCCTTATTTAATAATTCTTCTTTTGTACCGAAGTATTCTTCCCTGTTATTTTCACTCATTGATTTTGCAGATGAGCAATCGGGAAGATGTATTTTTTTAGAGTTTGTGTTAAGTATGTAATCGCAGTTTTCACCCGAAGTTTCTTTGCCGTAATTGAGTGCAGGGTCATTGTCAAAAGCTTCGTTATCACCCGTTGCGTAATCAAGTTTCACACCCGGTTGATTATTGTAGCAATACACGTTAAAGCAAATTCCCTCGCCCTCATCCTCTACGGAAAAAGCCTCCATCTGCACACCACGTGCCACAAGCTCGTTACCTTTAAAAACAGGTGTAATTCTGTACAGAACGTGGTTACCTGTTTCTTTTATGTAGTCCGCAACCATATTTTCAAAGGGCAACATACCCTGAACATTCATATATCTCGTACCTGTAATAAGGTTTCTTTCGTTGGCATTTTCACCCGAAAGCTGAAATCCCACAAGGTGACAACGGTTGTAAAGATATTTACCGTCAACACAGTCATATTTGGCGGTTTTCCATCCACTGGGCTTAACCTGACCGATTTCACCCCGGTCCTCAGTTGGCATAGTTTCTAAGCCAAGACAGGCGAAAGCCACACCGCATCTGCCAAGACTATCAAGAGGAGAGTAATTTTCAAAATACGTTTTGTCCCCATCCTCGATTGATAAATCGGGGATGTTATTGTTTATAACGTAGTATGGCTCACCCTTGAATTCGGATATTTTATCCACGTCCACGACCGAAAGAACTGATAAATCCCCTGTTGACGTAGTTTCAACCGCGGTACTTTCAACAGAATCAAAGCCCGAACCAAGGCAACCGCCCATCATGAGACTAAATATTGCGATTACTATAATAATTGGGGTTAAAATCCTTTTGTTCTTCATAAATCTCACCTTTTGTAGGTTTCTTTTGTGATTTTTTCGTGTGAAAAGCCTCTAAAATCAACGCTCTCCACTAAAGTATACGTTGAAAAATCAACGTCACTCTTAAAATCCGAGGGGTAAACCCTGTTCCATTTATAAACGATAATTTCATCTACACCCGTAACGTCTTTCAAGAGCTTATTTTCAACAAAGCAGAAATCATCTTCACCTGCTTTAGTCAAAAATTCCTCGTCCACAATTACGTTTTCAATATAATCTGCAAAAAGCTTTTCGGAAAAGGGCGATATATAAAGCTTTCCATCTTCAAGGTTATTCATAATATCCTTAAGGACTTCTTTATCGCGGCTTTGTCTGCGGTTGTTAAAAAGCATTCCGCTATTATCGTCAAGGCAAATTATAACTTTCATATTCAAATCCTTTCGGCAATGTCGGGTAAAATCTCAAGACTTCTTTTTAAAATACCGTGCATCATAGCAATAGCAACGCCGTAATTCACCATAGGCACACCCTGTTCTTGTGCCTTTGTCTGGCGGTACTTCATTTCCTTTTCATTGAGCATACAACCGCCACAATGAACCACAAGGGAATATTCGCTTAAATCCTCGGGGAATTCACCGCCCGAGGTAAAGGAAAAATCAGGCTCACACCCTGTGAAGTTTCTTATCCAATTAGGCATTTTAACTGTGCCTATATCGTTGCATTGACGGTGATGGGTACAACCCTCGCTTATAAGAATTTTGTCACCAGCTTTGATGTTTTTAAGCTTTGAAGCACCCTCTACAAGGACTTCAAGGTCACCTTTATAACGCGCCATAAGTATGGAAAAGGATGTAAGAACCACATCACCGGGCAAAATTTCTGCCACTTTTCCAAAAACTTGTGAGTCAGTGATAACAAGTGTGGGTTTATTTTTTAACCCCTCAATAGTACCTTTCAATTGCTCGGGTTGGCACACAATGGCGGTGCATTTTCTGTCAAGAATTTCTCTTAAGGTAAGCTGTTGGGGAAGAATAATTCTACCCTTAGGAGCAGATTCATCAATGGGTGTTACCATAATCACCGTGTCGCCCTCGTTAAGCTTATCGTAAATGATATAACGTGGCTTTGATACGGACTTTGAAAACTGCCCCATCTTCTCTTTAAGTAAATCAATATTCTCGCCTTTTAATGCACTTACGAGAATTTCGTTATCCTTCAAATCAATCTTCTTTTCAGAAATATCACTCTTGTTATAAGCAACAATATATGGAATTTCGCGTTTTTTGAAAAGTTCAATAAGTTCATTTTCTTTTTCAATAAAATCCGCAGATGCGTCACTTACGAGTATAGCAATATGGATTTTAGAAAGTATTTCGTTGGTTTTTTCAACTCTCTTTTCCCCCAATGCACCCTCGTCATCAAACCCGGGGGTATCAATAATCACAACGGGACCCAATGGTAAAAGCTCCATTGCCTTTTTAACAGGGTCAGTAGTAGTGCCTTTTACGTCGGACACTACCGAAAGCGACTGACCCGTAACCGCATTAACAAGGCTCGATTTACCCGCATTACGCAAACCGAAAAAGCCTATATGTATTCTTTCAGCCGATACAGTTTCATTTAATCCCATAAAATCACCTTAGAATCTAAAATCACGTCTGTTTGAGTTTTTAATATCCTCAATATTCTGCTTTGCTATATTGCGAACCTTTTCTAGGGGAACTTTTTCCAATTCATTTGCCACCATTTCGTAGCCTGTTTTCTTGGTTTCGGGTGAAGCGTAATCCTCAAGATACTCGCTTAAGGTCATTAGCGCATTGGGGTGGCAACAGTTAAGAATCTGACCACTCTTACAAAGGCTCATAAATCTGTCGCCCGTTCTGCCCTCGCGGTAACACGCGGTACAGAATGAGGGAATGTGACCATTCTGCATAAGCCAGTGAACTACTTCGTCGAGAGTACGCTGGTCGGAAACGTCAAACTGTTCGGAATCGTGGGGTCTTTCTTCCTCTGTGTAACCGCCGACGGAAGTTCTGGATGCGCCGCTTATCTGTGAAATACCAAGATTGAGCGCTCTGCCTCTGACTGCTTCAGACTCACGGGTTGAAATAATCATGCCTGTATAAGGAACGGCAATTCTGATGCATGCGATAAGCTTTTCAAAAAGTTCATCTGAAATACCGTTATCAAACTGATCGGGATCAATGTCGTCAGCTCTCTTAAGACGAGGCACGCTGATTGTATGAGGACCAACTCCGTGAACAGCTTCGAGGTGTTCTGCGTGCATCATAAGACCAACAAATTCATACTTATAAAGTTCAAGACCGAAAAGAACGCCGGGACCAACGTCATCAATGCCGCCCTCCATCGCTCTGTCCATAGCCTCTGTATGATAATCATAATCGTGTTTGGGGCCTGTGGGATGAAGCTTAAGATAGCTTTCTTTATGATATGTTTCCTGGAAAAGAATATAAGTTCCGATACCGGCATCCTTGAGCTTTCGGTAGTTTTCAACGCTTGTTGCCGCAATATTAACATTGACTCGACGGATTGCACCGTTTTTATGGTTGATGCTGTAAATGGTCTTTATGCTTTCAAGAATATATTCGATGGGATTATTTACAGGGTCTTCACCTGCTTCGATTGCAAGACGTTTGTGGCCCATATCCTGAAGAGCA